>CANOQA010000004.1:0-71903 GCA_947568765.1 uncultured Lactobacillus sp.
TAATCATTAGCCGCTTTTGTTTAAACATATATGGAAAGAGAGACCATAGGTTATTCTTCTTTTCTTTAATTGGTTCAAAGTTTTCATTGGGAACCATAAAGAGTGCAATCCCTGTCCATTCTTGAGCGAACCTATCTTTAGGCATTTTTATCACACCAACTGAAGGATCTGGATCGGCAATTAATAAATAATTTTTAGTATTTTTTAGCACCACATAATAGTGAAGCAATTCTCCCTGTTTAAGTACGTGAGCAATAAAAGGATACTGAATACCGTCATCATTAAATAAAGACATATCTGCCTTTACGGCTTCTGTTTTTAAATTAAATTTCTGGGCTGTTTTAACTAACCCTAAAGCAGTTGTTCCTTCAAGATTAGTACGCGCTTCATGACGTAAATGAGCTAAAGATATACGAGAATGATATTGTTTTAAGATCATCGCTAAACAAGCAACTCCGCAATCCATCTCATCTACTTGAGGTACATAAACAGATTTATATTTGAATAACATAAGTCTTACCTTTTATTTAACGTTAATTTCCGGATATTTACTCAATAAATTCTTGACATGTTTTTTGAAGCTACGAGCAAATATTACTTCGTCACCATTCGGAAATGTTATGGTCTTTTTCGAAAAATCAATGCTATCAATATTATTTGGATTGACTACGCAAGATTGAGATACTTTAACAAGAAAGTCATTTTCATCACTAATTTTTGAAATATTACTTCTAAATTCAGCTGAACCAGTTTCAGTTATTAGAGTGACTTTATGCTGTGTAGGGCTATTTTCAAGATAATAGATATTAGTCCTTATTTATCCTGCCGCCTACTTTATAAACAAGCTCTTTTCTTCCAGACTTTGTAAGATTGTTAATACTTTGAATCGCCCCAGTAATTGTTTCTTCTAGACGCTTCATCATATCATTTTGGTCTAGTGCTTTATTAATATAATCAATTGCACCAATTCGTCTTCGATAAGTTAAGGGGGCATATTTATCATAAGCAGTAACAAAAATAATTTGGGCATTCGGATCTTGTTTTTTGATGAATTCTGCTAAATCTACTCCATTCTTAGCTTCAGAATTTTGACTTAATTCAATATCTAAGAAGTAAATTGCATTTTGAATATCCTTAGCCACTACATAACTTACGACTTGCTCAAAAGTAGTGGCAACTTGCTCTACACTAATCTCCACATTTTCATAAGCTGTATTGTTTTCAACCAAATTCTCAACTGCGTATTTCACATTATTTGCTAAATTATTTGCTAGTGTTTTATCGTCATCACAAATAATTACTGGATATTTCAATTTTTTTCACTCCTCTGGTTCAATTACGAGATAAAAATCAAAGTATCCCTTCGGCACCTCATAAGAAATCGTCATATTTTCATATTTATTCTTAATACTATTGATATTGGCTAAACCCATGCCAGAGTGACTTTTCTTCGTTGAATAACCACGTTGCTGGATTTGTTTAAGTGAAATTTCTGAATCTCTTCTTTTATTCTGAATTTCATATTCAAATTCGCCATCCTCATTTGAACTAATCATAATTTCAATATGAGCTTTTTTATTCTGCTTCGATAATGCTTTACTTTCTTCAATTGCATTATCACAACTGATGCCAATAATTCTAACTAAATCCAATTCATTAATATTGTTAGGGATTTTAGTAATATCATCTCTACATTCGAAATTATATGGGATTTTTGATCCATACATTTCTGTTAACTTAGCAATAATAATGCTTTTCAAAGATTTTACTTTAATGTGATTAACATCTCTATACTTTTCAAATGCTTTGGCATTTAAATTAGTCTTAGTATATTCGTCTAGTTTTTGAATTAGTTCCTTCGTATCTCCCTCTTGTGCACTGATTTTTAATGAATTAAACATATTTCGATAATCATGGCGAAAAGCACGCAGTTCATCTTCGCTCTCTTCTAAGTATCGCGTGTATTCTTGAAGTTGTTTTTGCTCTTTTATTAGTTTGTCTTGTTGGGACTTTTTCAAAAGATGTTTTTGAATATTTATTAGTTCCCCGTAAGTGGCTATTGCAAAGATTACTTGAATTAATACAAAAATTGTAAAAAATATGCTTAACGATGTAATCTTCTTAGTTTGTCTGTAAAAAATTGTTGTTAAAGTAGTGGAGACATACAAGTAGAACAGAAGTCCAATAAATACATTGCGATTTTCACTTATTAAATATGCGTGAAGATGCTTGTAGAATATTTCAATTATAAAAACTGTAAGACTTATAACGACAATTGGTACTAATAAATTAAGATAAATTTCATCCTCAATAGACAAAAGTTCTCCTAAGATACTAGTTATTATATCTATTATAGAATCTGCAACTCCCACAATTAAAATTGATCCAGTAGCCACATCCTTTTTCTTACTTTTTCTAAAATAAAATATGAAAAATAAAATTTCTAAAAAAGTAGCTAGTTCGACAACGCCCCCGCATAAAATGGGAAGTAATAGTACCACTGCACCTAGACTCAAAATATTTTTTTTGCTAGCTGCAACTTGAGAAATTCTAAAGAATATCCATAAGTCAGTTATTCCAGAAGTAAGCATTAAAAGAACATATACTAATAACATTTTTATTTCCAAATATTACGCGTCCAGTAAAATATATTTTTACTAATTTTTCCACCAACAAATCCATTTACTCTAGCTCCACCAGTAACTTCACTCATTTCTTCTTCAGTTAAAGTAACTTTCTTAACAATATTTTCTTTTTTAATTTCTTTCATTGTTATTCTCTCCTCTAAAACAATTAATAACATTTTTATGTCTTAAATATTACCATCTTTTACTATCTAAAAAATCAAAAAATACCAAATTGGTCAATTTGATTACTGATTTAGTATTCTTTTTCTATAACGTACTACTAGTAAATATATATTTTTTTGAAAGAGAATTAATTTTATAAATATTAATAGTGAACAAGATATTTATTTTTAACTAGTTCCAAAATATCTCACTATAAAAAACATATTTGTCAAGATTATTGCTCAGAAAGCTATCATAGCGCATAATTTTAAGGTATTATTGTAATAGTTTAAAAAAGGAGATTTTATTGTGCAAAGTAAACGCCCTATTATCATTGGAATTGCTGGTGGTTCTGGTAGTGGTAAAACAACCATCGCTCATGAAATTTATGACCAATTACAACAAGACGACCATATCTTAATTATGACGCAAGATTCTTACTACAAGAACAACGACAACTTATCAATGGCAGACCGTAAAAAAATCAACTACGACCATCCTGATGCCTTTGACATGCCCCTTCTTGTTGAACAATTACGTCAATTAATGGACTATAAGGCAGTTGAAATGCCAGTTTATGACTTTACCGCTCATACAAGAAGTGAAAAGACAATTCACACTGAACCGGCTGATATTATTATCTTAGAAGGTATCCTAGTTTTAGGCGAAGAAAATTTACGTGATTTAATGAGTATTAAAGTCTTTGTAGATACTGATGATGATATTCGTTTTATCAGAAGATTAGAGCGTGATACACAGGAACGTGGACGTTCTGTAGAATCAGTAATTAATCAATACTTAGCAACAGTTAAGCCAATGTATAATCAATTCATTGAACCAACTAAGCGTTATGCTGATATCATTGTTCCAGAAGGTGGAGAAAATGATGTTGCTATCGATATGCTTACTACGAAGATTCGTTCAGTTTTAAGTACAGTCAAATAAAAATAACCTCGTGGTTTTCCACGGGGTTATTTTTCACCAAAAAAGAAACTCATTATAATTCCACCAATCAGACTTCCACCTATTAATCCAAGATATTCTGACGTTTTCAGTATTAAGCTTTGAGATTCACTCCAATTAGAAATTCCCACTACTATAGAACTCATTACAAAGAATGAGACTGTATTAATAATAACTGATTTCAAGCTACTATAAATTCCTAAATTTTTCTGCTTAGATTTCTCTCTTTTCACCATTCTTCTCCTATTCCACCACATTATCTCCATCTACTGTTGTCATTGTTAAGATCACTCCAGATGGTTGCGGATCAAATGAAATATTATTTAGTCCATTAGCTGTCCTGACACGGGCGTACTTTAAATTTGCACTCCAGACAGTATTATTCCCTTCAATATTATTAATCTCATAATCGCTCTTAAAGACAGCATGATCTAAGGTGAAATTACCAGCCTTTAAGTTTGCACTTCCACCATCAATAGTTACGTCAGTTAAATTCATGTCTCCATCGGTAACATTCAATGAAATTTTAGATAAAGTAGATCCAGATACTTTAATTTCTCCGTCATATGTAGCCAGCTTCCCATCAGCTAAATCACTGTTTCTCACGGTCACATTACCATCTGTTGATTCAAGAAGGGCTTCAGCAATTGCAACACGTCTTACTCTAACTCTTCCCTCAGTCGATTTAAGATATGCTTTTTCCACTTTGGTATCAACAATTTCAATATCACCACTATTAGTTTGAACATCAAGCCTATCTAAAGTTACATCTGCTGGTACAAAGACTTTAAGATGCGCTTCACCATTATCAATTAAATTAATTCTCTGCTTAAGCTGTAACTTTCCATTTTCCAATTGAACAACAGGTAAGTAGTGCCGTTTACCTATAAAGTTAACTGCAAAACGTTCTCCTTGTTCAACTGTTACATCCCCGCTACTTAATTTTATTTTCAATTCGTTGAATTCTTCGTCACTTATTTTTACCCTAACAATCTCATCTTTTTTATTTTCTTTAGAAAAAAGCTTTTCAAAGATCATAGCCTTTCCCCCAATCTACGACACAATTAAATTATTATTAATTATATTAATAAGATTTAATATTTTCAACTATTGAATTCAAAAAAACAGCGCTGAATTATCAACGCTGTTTTATCAATTTTATCAACTTAATTTGGTTATCAAATCTACTAATTGCCCGTTCTAAGATCAAATAATGGCCATAATTTTTTCTATTATATTACTTACTACCTGGTCTCTTCTTTTTTGCTACCTTAGCACCTTGTACCATCTTGTCATTGTAGCCCCATACCCAAGTTACAATAAATGAAACTACAATAGTTACAGCACTAGCAATTAAGAATGTGTAGAAACTAGATAAATCAGTTGGATGTTTTGGATTGAAGAATGATGAGAATCCAATCAAACCACCAGTAAAGCCATACATTGTTCCGTGCATTAAGCCAGTAACTAATCCACCAAAGGCAGAACCGATACATCCAGAAATAAATACTTTCTTATATCTTAAACTAATACCATAAACGGCTGGTTCTGTTACACCGCACATTGCAGAAATTGTTGAAGCAAAACCTAATTCCTTTAGGTCTTCTTTCTTAGACTTAATAGCAACAGCTAATACAGCAGCACCTTGGGCAATCATTGATGAACAAATAATTGCGTTTAATGCACTTTCACCAGTTCCAGCAATTTGTTGAGCAACAAGTGGCACAACACCCCAGTGAAGACCAAAGATAACCAATACTTGGTAGAAACCACCAATAATGAATCCGCCAACCCAGCCAGATGCATGAACTAACCAGTTAATGAAGACAGCAATACCGTTAGCAACACCTTGAATAATTGGACCGGTTACCATCAAAGTTAAAGCTGATACAACTAAAACAGTAATTAATGGAATAAAAATCATTTGTAAGTATGATGGTAGCCACTTTTTAAGCCAGTCTTCACATTTTTTAGCAAGCCATGCAGCTAAAATCATTGGGAAAATTGAGTAAGTATAGTTCAAGAACTCAAACTTAATTCCGCCAATTTCAAACATGGTCTTGAAAGCTTTACCCCAATCAACTAATTGCGGATAAACAAGCACTCCACCAATAACTGCGGCAATGATCGGATCAGAGTTCAATCTTTTAGCTGCACAATATCCTACTAAAATTGGTAGGAAGAAGAATGCAGAATCGGCGATTGCACTCGTTGTAATATAAGCTGTACTCTTTACACTAAGCAAACTTCCTAATTGAGGAAGAGTTAGAAGGGCTAAGATACCCTTAATAATACCAGCTGCAGCAATTACTCCAATAATCGGACTCATTGAGCCAGTAATAAAACCGATTAAATTACCGAAAGCTCTTGAAACTGGATTTTTACCGTCATCTTCTGGAGCTGGCGCTGCTTCACTATCTAAAGGTCCTAATTGTTTAACTACTTCGTCAAAAACATTAGTAACTTCATTACCGATTACTACTTGATATTGACCCGAAGCATGCATTACATCTAAAATTCCACGCTGATTTTTCAAAGCTTCATCATTTGCTTTACTTTCATCCTTTAAGTAAAAACGCAAACGTGTAATACAGTGAATCACATTATTAACATTATCCTTACCACCAACATTTTTAATAATAAAGGTAGCTAATTCTGGATAAGATAACTTTTTGCTTGAAGTGTCTTCCGCTTCAGCTGCTTTTAAATATGCAGTTGCAACTACTTCACCAGCTTTTGCTTCACCTTCAGTTACATCTAGTCCTGAAAGCTTATCTGCTGAATTAGTAATTAAAACCATGATTGTTGTATCCAATCCCTTAGCCTTAATTTCCTCTAAGTTCATTTCAGCAATTTCTTGGCCAGCCTTAACTTCCTGACCATTTTCAATCTTAATGGTAAATGGAGCTCCCTTTAAGCCAACGGTATCAACACCCATATGAACTAACACTTCTAGTCCTTCTTCAGTTACGATACCAACAGCATGTTTAGTGTCAGCAACCATACTGATTTTCCCTGAAACAGGTGCTACAACCTTTCCAATAGTTGGAGTTAATCCAAACCCATCCCCCATTGTTCCCTGTGAAAAGATTGGATCGGAAGTTTTAGCCAAAGCAATAACCGCTCCAGTTGCTGGAGCTAATAAATTAGTAGTATCTTGTACCATAATTTCATTCTCCTCTTTGAAAGTATCCGCTTTCATTTATCTTGATTTAAATATTATACTTGTCTGTACAAGTTGTCAATATATTTTTATGAAAAAGCTTACTTTTCTTTTAAATCAATATTTTATAGTTAAAAATATTTTTCTTTACTTGTCTAATCAAGTGTATATAATTAAAGACAAAGGAGGATTTTTATGGCTCAATCTAAAGTTGGAGTAATCGCCCAAGACTTAGTTGATAAAATTAAACATCAACAATATAAGCCTGGCGACTATCTCCCAAGTGAACATCAATTAATGGATTTATATGGCGCTTCTCGTGAGACAATTCGAAAAGCTCTTAACAGCTTAACTGACCTAGGACTGATCCAAAAAATTAGAGGAAAAGGTTCAATTGTATTGAATTTAGATCGTTATACTTTTCCAATTTCCGGAATTACTAGTTTTGCGGAATTGAATAACCAATTAGGATTAAAAGCTGAGACAAAAGTATTACTTCTACAAAAAGAAGATAAATTACCAGCGCAATTTATAAAGTATTTTCCTGAAGAAGAAAATAGCATCGGTTTTCATCTTGAACGATTACGTTTAATAGATGGGCAGGCAGATGTATTGGATTGTGACTATTTACTCTCCCCTCCAGTTAATTCTCTTCCACAGGAAGCTGCTGAGACTTCTATCTATGACTATTTAGAAAATAAACAAAAATTAGATATTTCATACGCAACAAAAGAAATTTCTGTCTGCAAAGTTGATAAAAGAATTCAAGACTTACTTCAACTCGACAATGATCTTGCAGTTTTAGTTGCAAGCCGTAATTACTTAGCTAATACAACTAAATTTCAATTAACTTTGTCTTATCACAGACCCGATAAGTTCAAATTTATTGATTTTGCTCGTAGAAAAAAGATTAAGTTTTAGAAAGGTACTATATCAATGAATAATTTAGGCAATAAAGTAATTTACCAAATTTATCCAAAATCTTTTTATGACTCAAATAATGATGGCATCGGTGATTTACGTGGAATTATCCAAAAAATTGACTATATTAAGAAGCTAAACGTAGACTTTATTTGGTTCAATCCTTTTTTTGTTTCCCCGCAAAATGATAACGGTTATGACATCGCCAATTATAAAAAAATTGATCCTCGCTTTGGAACTATGGCCGACTTTGAAGAATTAGTGGCTAAACTAAAAGATATAAATGTTAATGTCATGCTTGATATGGTCTTAAACCACTGTTCTACTGAACATGAATGGTTCAAAAAGGCTCTTGCTGGTGATAAAAAATATCAAAAATTCTTCTATCTCAGAAAAGGTAAAGATGGAAAGTTGCCTAACAATTGGCAATCTAAATTTGGTGGCCCTGCCTGGTCAAAATTTGGTGACACAGATTATTACTACCTCCATCTTTATGATCCAACTCAAGCAGATCTTGACTGGCACAATCCAGAGGTTCGCGCTGCCTTAATTGATGTAGTAAACTTTTGGCGCAGTAAAGGTGTTCACGGTTTCCGCTTTGACGTAATTAATGTAACAGGAAAAGATACTGTCCTAGTTGATTCAACTGATCCAGTCCAAGAAAAATCACTCTATACTGATACTCCAGTAGTGCAGCAATATCTAAAAGAATTAAACGCTAAGTCCTTTGGTCAAGATCCAGAGTCTGTCACTGTTGGAGAAATGTCCTCTACTACAATTGAAAATTCAATTGCTTATACTCGTCCCCAAGATCATGAACTCTCAATGGTATTTACTTTCCACCATCTCAAAGTTGACTACAAAAATGGAGAAAAGTGGTCAAAGATGCCTTTTGATTTCAAAAAATTAAAAGACATTATGCTTACTTGGAACAGCAAAATTGACCAAGGTGGCGGTTGGCAAGCTCTATTTTGGAACAATCATGATCAACCTTGGGCTTTAAATCGGTTTGGCGATATCGGTAAATATCATGACAAATCTGCTGAAATGTTAGCTCTCGCTCTTCACCTACTGCGCGGAACACCTTATATCTACATGGGTGAAGAAATCGGTATGATGGATCCACACTATACTTCGATGAAAGATTATGTTGATATTGAGGCACTAAATGCATATGATGCACTCATTGCTAAAGGGATGCATGAAAAAGAAGCTTTTGAAATCGTTCAATCAAAAGCTCGTGATAATTCAAGAGTCCCAATGCATTGGGATAATTCTAAATATGCTGGTTTTAGTGAAAGTAAGCCTTGGCTGATGCCAACTGACCAAGACAAGGTGAATGTTGAAAAGGAATTACGTGAAGGAGAAATATTTAATTTCTACCAAAAATTAATTAAACTTAGAAAAAGCGAAGAATTAATTTCAGCTGGTCACATTAAGCCTCTTTTGATGGATCATCCCCAGGTTATGGCATATGAACGCTACTTAGATAACTCTGACGAAAAATTATTAGTCTTTGCTAACTTCTATGGCAAAGAAACAAAGGTTGAAATTCCTACGGAATATATAGATCGTGACGGTGAAATTTTAATTCAAAATTATGATGAAGAGATTGTTACTCTTCCTTCAACACTTGAGTTAAAGCCATATGAAGCTTTAGCAATTAAAATATAGTAAATAAATAGCCACTACACATGAAAAGCTATGTGTAGTGGCTATTTTTATCAAATAATTTACTTAAAGAAATTTACAAATCCACTAAATAGAATTACCGTACTAATTAAATAAATTTGCCAAACGGCTAAATTACTATCATCCTTGCCCAACTTTTTAGCCATTTGATGTCCACGCCAGTACATTAAAAGTGATACGATAATTAAAATAATTCCTAGAATAACATATAAAAAGTGTGGAATATAAGGATTCGTATCTCCTAACAAGAACATGACCGGTACGATAATCAATACTGCACTAATGAAGGTTCCAAAGTATATTACATAAGGTGCAGTTGCAAGTTGTTTTGCCTTTTTATCCCACTTATAAAATCTGAAGGTACGATACAATTCAAAGAAGCCTAGTAACATTACGACAATGTACATGGCTGTTAAACCCCAATTTTTCATAATTAATTTCCTCACATTTTATTTTTTCTTATATATTTATACCTGTATTTTATTCCTTTCTTTAAAATAAAAATACAAAAAATACCAAACCAGTTCATTTTTTTACCAATTTGGTTAAATATACAATTATTGCTACTCAAACGGCATAATAAAAACCACATGAATTTTTTCATGTGGTTTAATTTTTTAATATTTACTTTGTAAATGCTTAGCAACCATTGAAAGTGAGAAACAAACAATGAAGTACATAATCGCAATAATTACATACATTGGAATTAAGTAAGTAGTATTTTGACTATAAATAATTTGTGCATGGAATAATAATTCCGGCAAAACAATAATTGTTGCTAAAGACGTATCCTTAACTAATGAAACAAATTGTGATAAAAGTGATGGAATCATCTTATTGAGGGCTTGCGGAATAATTACATGATACATTGCCTGCATATATGTCATACCGTTTGATCGAGCACCTTCCATTTGGCCTGGATCAACAGCAGCAATCCCACTTCTCACAATTTCAGCTAGCATTGCCCCTTCAAATACTACCAAGGCAATAATAGAAGCAACCGTTGGATTGGTAATAATCCCTAATTCTGGTAATCCAAAATACGTAAAGAAGATAATTAACAATAGCGGTAGGTTTCTAATAATATCAATTACAAATCCAACAATTGCTGAAAGATATTTAATTTTCACGTAACGGATAAAGCCAAATACTAGGCCTAACACAAAGCTTAAAGCAATTGAGATCAAAGATACATATATGGTCACCCACAAACCTTGTAAGAGAAAGCGAATGTTAATCCAAGAATATGCATGAATAAAGTTTTCCATCTTTTTCTCCTTCCTAGGCTAATTTCTTGTCTAAGTGACGCATGTAGTAACTTAATGGGAGGGTTAGTACTAAGTAAAATAACCCTACAACAACATAAGTATTGATTGTTTCAAATGATGAGAATGCAATTACGTCTGCTTGATACATCAAATCAAAACCTGCTACAAAGGCTAAAACAGATGAGTTCTTAATTAAGTTAATGAACTGGTTACCTAATGGCGGAATGACAATCTTTAAAGCTTGTGGCAAGATAACATACCGCATAGCTTGCGTATAAGTCATCCCATTTGAGCGGGCACCTTCCATTTGGCCATCACCAACTGAGTTAATTCCCGCTCTAACTGTTTCTGCAATAAATGCTGAAGTATATAATGTTAATCCAATTGTACCTGCTGCAAATCCAGATACCTTGAACCAAATTTGAGGTACAACCAGATAAAAGATCATTGTAATAACTAACAAAGGAATGTTACGGAAAATTTCAATGTAGACATGTGCTACTGCTCTACCAAACTTATTTGGTGCAACTTCTAACAAAGCAAAACCTACCCCAAGGATCAAACTAAAGAATAGGGCAATTACACTACATAAAATTGTGTTCCAAAAGCCTGATAAGAATTCAGACCAATGATTTGTTAAAATTCCTATCACGAATTTTCAACCTCCTTAATATTAAATCCTGGAATACCGTCAAACCATTTAACTAATAGACGATGATACGTTCCATTTTTCTTTAATTCATTTAGTGCCTTATTAATATGATCAGCAAAATCAGTTTGACCTTTTTCTACCGCAATACCGTAAGGTTCACTTGTGTAAGTTCCCCCTACTAATTTATAACCTTTATTTTCACTAGCAATACCGGCAAGTAATCCGTTATCGGTAGTCATTGCTTGTCCTTGACCAGCTTTTAATGCAGTAAATGCTTGACCATAGTCATCATATTCTAAAACTTTTGCTTTAGGTGCAAATTTCTTAACATTATCAACTGCTGTTGTACCTTTAACAGCTAAGGCAGTTTTACCATTCAAGTCTCTAACATTTTTGATTGAAGAATCATCTTTTACAAGTAGTGATTGTCCAGCAGTAAAATATGGTTCACTAAAAGTTACTTGTTTTTTTCGATCAGGCGTAATAGTCATTGTTGCTAAAATTGCATCAATATTTCCATTTTTTAATAACGGTATTCTTGTTTTGGGAGTTGTTTGTACAAATTCAGCTTTTGCGTCTTTGCCCAACATTTGCTTAGTTAAGGCCTTTGCTAAATCAACTTCAAAGCCTTCGATTTTTCCAGTTTTAATACTCATTAAACCAAATAAACGAGTATCAGCCTTAACTCCCCAAGTAATTGTCTTACTCTCTTTAACCTGATCATAAACGTTACTTGATTTCTGCTTCTTGGCACAGCCGGTCAAAGTAACTAATAAAGCTAGTACCAGAGGCAAAATAAAAATCTTAGTTGATTTTTTCATTTTAGCCACCTAGCTTTTCAGTAATAACCTTACTTAAAAATTGACGTGCACGTTCAGTCTTAGGATGTGCAAAGAATTCTTCTGGTTTTTCATCCTCTAAAATTCTACCTTGATCAAAGAAAATTAATCTGTCCCCAACTTCACGAGCAAATCCCATTTCGTGAGTTACAACAACCATTGTAATTCCTTGATCTGCTACGTATTTCATAACATCTAACACATCTTGAATCATTTCTGGATCAAGAGCACTAGTTGGTTCATCAAACAAAATTGCCTTTGGTCTCATAGCTAATGAACGAGCAATTGCAACACGTTGCTTTTGTCCACCAGACAATTGTCTTGGATACATATTTGCCTTTTCTTCAAGACCAACTTTTTTTAGAAGATCCATGGCAATATCATTATTTTCCTTATCTGGTCTATGCAAAACAATCTTAGGAGCTAAAGTTATATTTTCAAGCACAGTGTGGTTGTCGTATAAGTTAAAATGTTGGAAAACCATTCCCACATTCTTACGAATTTTATTTAAATCCGTATGCTTATCTGCCAAATCATAGCCAGTAACCATCAAAGTACCAGAATTAATTCGCTCTAATCCATTCATTGTACGAATCAAAGTACTCTTACCAGAACCAGACGGGCCGATAATTGAAACAACTTGACCCTCTTCAATACTCAAATTAATATCCTTTAAAGCATGGAACTTACCATAGTATTTATTTACATGCTTAAAATCAATAATTGCAGCCATTGTGCTTCCCCTCTCTTTTTTACTCACTTTTCCATTCTACTCTAAAACTTCTTAAAATTAACTTCTGTAGTTATATCTGTCGCATACCCCTTTATTTCCTGATTGGAGTAAAGAAAAAAAGCCCTTCGCTCCTAATTTACTCAGGACGAAAGGCTTTTTTCCGCGGTACCACCTAAATTGTCTAATTAAAGACCAACTTGACTAGAGCACAACCATGCTCCAGCGGCTAGATAACGTACCGCTTACGGCTAAACTTACTCTCTTAAAAGATTTCGGCCAGCAGCATTATAAAAGTGTCTTTCAATAATCCAGGGTCTGCTAACTTTTCCACTACCGTTAACTCACTAAAAGAAATAGATTACCTACTTTTCTTTTTATCGCTTTTTAAATTTAAATGTTGATTACATTTAATAATATTTTTTCAAAAAAGGCAAGTAAAAATTTTATTTTTCACCTTCGGCCTCTTTAATATTAAAGCCCGGAATACCGCTAAACCACTTCTTTACCAAGGCATCATACGTCCCATCTTTTTTTAATTTTACTAGTGCACGATTAATTGCATTTTTCATTTGCGTCTGTCCTTTATTGACAGCAATTCCATAGGGCTCCTTAGTATAGGTGCCCCCTACAAGTTTATAGCCCTTGTTTTCTGTTGCAATTCCGGCAAGCAAACCATTATCAGTAGTCATGGCTTGACCTTGACCGGCTTTAAGCGCAGTAAATGCTTGACCATAATCATCAAATTCTAATACTTTAGCCTTAGGTGCAAATTTTTTAACATTGGCAACTGCTGTTGTACCTTTTACAGCTAATGCAGTTTTACCATTCATATCTTTAATGCTCTTGATTGTTGAATCATCTTTTACAAGAAGTGATTGTCCAGCATAAAAATATGGATCGCTAAAATCAATTTGCTTTTTGCGTTCTGGCGTAATCGTCATTGCCGCTAAAACTGCATCGATATTTCCATTTTTCAAAAGTGGAATTTTTGTTTTTGCAGTTGTTTGTACAAAGTTTGCCTTGGCATTTTTTCCTAGTATTTCTTTAGTTAAAGCATTTGCTAAATCAACTTCAAAACCCTCAATTTTCCCGGTTTTAATGCTCATCAAACCAAATAAACGGGTATCGGCCTTAACGCCCCAAGTAATTTCATTACTTTTTTTCACTTCTTGATAAACGTTACGAGTATTTTTTTGACATGCCGAAAGTAAAAAAACGCTAAATAAGACAATAAATAAAGAAAAGAATCGTAGCTTTCTCTTCACTTTTTAAACTTTCCCCCTAACCAAAATTAGAGGGAAAGCGTCCCTCTAATTTATTATTCAAAATTATTCAAATGCCATTTGATTTGTATACAAGCCATAGTAAAAACCACGCTTCTTAATTAATTCATCGTGATTTCCTTCTTCAATGACATTTCCATCTTTCAACACTACTATTTTATCTGAATTTAAGATAGTCTTCAAACGGTGAGCAATAACAAAACTGGTTCTGCCCGCGATAACTGCATCCATAGCTTTTTGGATCTTGGCCTCAGTAACAGTGTCTACATTAGAAGTAGCCTCATCCAAAATCAAAAATTCTGGGTTCGTTAAGATTGTTCGAGCAATTGAAATTAATTGCTTTTGACCAGTAGAAAAGACAGAATTTTCTTCAGAAACTTGAGTATCATATCCATCAGGTAGGGTCGTAATGAAGTCATGAATATTAGCTTCTTTTGCGGCCGCAATTACTTCATCTCGGCTAGCATTTGGTTTGCCGTATTTAATATTATCCTCAACTGTTCCAGTAAATAGAACAGAATCTTGTAAAACAATACCAACATTATTTCTTAAAGATTCAAGTGTAATATCACGAACATCAACACCGTCAAAAGTTACTTTACCACTATTTACATCATAGAAACGATTAATTAGGTTCATAATCGTAGTTTTTCCTGAACCTGTTGGTCCAACTACAGCAACTGACTTGCCTTTATCGACATCAATTGAAACGCTGTGCAAGATCTCTTTATCAGCGTTATAGCCAAAATGAACGTTTTCTAATTTAACGCCCTTTTTGATTCCTTTAAGAACTTTTCCATCAGGTACCGTATTCTCTTCATCTTGTTCTTCCACTGTTGCCAATCTTCTAGCACCAGTTAAAGCAAGTTGTGTCATTGAATAAATAGAGGTGAGTTGTGTTAAGGGTTGGAAATATGTTTGTGAATATTCAACAAAGGCAACAATTAAGCCTAAACCAATTGCTTGACTGACTTGACCACTAACAATGAGCCATGCCCCTCCCCCAATTACAATAGCTAAATTTAGTAAAGAAATTCCTTGTAGTAAGGGGAAGAGCATCCCAGAATAAAATTGACCTTTGAACATAGCGCTACGAACATCGTTATTGTATTTTTTAAAGTTTTGAACAGATTCTTCTTGCAAGCCGTTAGTAATAATTACTTTTTCACCATTGATCTGTTCATTTACATAACCATTAAGATCACTAATTTTATCTTGTTGCTTATCTAAATAAACTCTCGCCTTCTTCATAATAACTACACTAATAATCAAAATGAATGGCGTTGTTGCTACCGTAAACAGAGCCATAGTTGGATTTACGATAAACATCATAATGATAGTCCCAATTAATAATGCACCTTGAGAAATAATTTCAAAAATTGCATTATTCAAGGCATTAAAAATATTATCTAAGTCTGAATTAAATAGAGATAACAGTTTTCCATCTTGATGAGTATCAAAGTAGCGAATTAACATTCCTTGAAACTTAGCAAATAAGTTTTCTCTCATATCGTTAGTAGCATTTGCAGTGAATTTTGACATTACCATCCATGCAATAAAGGAGGCGATAATTCCTGCTGCATATACACCCACCATTGATCCTAAAGCCTGATAAAAGCTACTTAAATCATGAGTACGGCTAGCTACTTTATTAACCGCCTTAGTCAATTCTTGAACAGCATTTCCTAGGAAAATAGGACCAAGCACTTGACTCAAAGTCGAAATCAAAGATAAGACGATAACAATTGTAACGCCTTTCCAATAATTCTTTAAATACTTGGCAAAGTATTTTAATGCTTTTTTAGTATTACTCATCAATTTCACCTCTCTTTTCTTTAGCTTTTTGTGTGCGATAAATATCTTGATAAATTGGGGAAGTCTTCAGTAATTCTTCATGAGTTCCTTCAGCAACCAATTTTCCATCATCTAAAACTAAAATCTTGTCTGCATTCATCACTGATACTATCTTTTCAGCAATAATTACTGTTGTTGTATCTTTTAAATCATGCTCTAAAGCTTCTTGAACTAATTTTTCAGACTTAGCATCTAAGGCTGAAGTAGAGTCATCTAAAATCAAAATCGGTGGTTGACCAATAACACCACGAGCAATTGATAAACGTTGCTTTTGACCACCAGAGAAGTTAGCTGATCTTTCTTCTACTTCATGGTCAAATCGATCCGGGTATTGACCGACAAATTCCTGTGCTTGGGCAATTTCTGAAGCACGTTTTAATTCATAATCGGTCGCATCTTCTTTTCCTTGACGCAAGTTAGAGGCAATTGTTCCAGAGAATAAAATTGCTTTTTGTAAAACCATTGAAACAGTATTACGAAGTGATTTTTCACCAATTGTCTTTAAGTCTTTGCCACCAATTTTTATTGTTCCTTTAGTCGGATCATAAAGACGCGGAATAAGTTGAGCCAGCGTACTTTTACCAGATCCTGTTGCTCCAACAATACCAACCATTTCACCTGGTTTCACCTTAAATGAAATATTCTTTAAAGTTGGCTTATCTCCATCAGGATAAGTGAAAGAAACATCATCAAATTCAATACTTCCCTTTTCTGGTGCAGTTGGTGCATTAGGATCAAACTTAACATCTGGTTCAGTATCAAGTACTTCTTTAATTCTTCGTAGAGAAACCATTCCACGAGTGAAGTTCATAATCACAAAACCACCAATTAAAATTGCAAAGAGCAAAGTTAAAATATAAGAAACATATGGTGATACAACTGCAACATCAGTTGGAGTTAAATTAGCACTGCGTCCTACTAAAAAGACAACCAAAGCAATTACTAAATAAGCAATTAACATGAAAGCTGGCATAATAGTAGAAATCCAGTAACCAATCTTAATATTTAATTCGTTTAAATCATCAGAAGTTTCGTTAAATCTCTTAATCTCATTTTCTCCCTGATTAAAAGATTTTACTACACGTACACCCTGTAAATTTTCTTTAACGCGAGTAGAAATTTTATCCATGTAGTGTTGGAATTTAGCAAAAAGTTTATTCATATTTTGAATAACAATGTATCCAACCCCCATCATTAAAGCTAGCATTAATACAGGAGCCCACCAATATTGAGGAATGGTAATAATACTCAATACAAATGATCCAATTAAAATAATTGGCATTCTGAGTAATTGCATGAATAAGATCATCATCATATTCATAACTTGGTTCATATCATTAATTAAACGAACAACTAATGAACCACTAGAGAATTTTTCAATATTTCCAAAAGAAAAACTTTGAATCTTAGCATAAGTTTCTTCACGTAAATCTGAGGTTATTCCCTGGGCAATTTTTGCAGCATAATATACGTTAAAAATACCAGCAATAATTGCTAATAAACCGAGTACAACTAATCCAATTCCATCTCTTAAGACAACACTCTGGTTATCCGCTAAAATTGCTTTTTGGATATTTTCTAATAATCTTGGCTGCCATAAGGTTGCAAAAGCAGAAATTAGAATTGTAATAATCGCTAAAATTATTTCTTTACGATAATTTTTGAAGTGTGGCTTCAAAATTTGCATCTATTATTCTCCCTTCTTTCTTAAAAGCTCCCAAAAGGTATCACTCCACTCTTCATTTAGAGCCACTAACTGTTCCATCTTTTGTGCGCCCATTTTTTGTGCAATTTGCTTTTCAATTTCAAATAAAGGAGTCATTTTCTTTTTAGCGTATTTTTTCCCTGAAGCAGTTAGCTGGCAATACTTAACCCGATTATCTTCTGGATCAATTGTCAGTTCTAGATAATCTTGTTCTAGTAAGCGGTGAATTCCTTTATTAATAGATTGCTTTGGTAAGTCACTTAAGTTGACCAGATCTTTTTGCGTTAATCTTTGGCGCATTAATAGTTCATACAAAATAATGGTTAGATAACTTGGCATGCCATGTTGTCTATCCCACTCTGCATAAGCTTTTCCACCTCGGATAATTGCAAAATTCAACTTTTCGGTAGCAGTTAATTCCATACTTCACCTCACAAAAATAGTCTCTGTAGATACTAATTAATTAACTATATTAGTATCCACAGAGACTATTGTCAATAACTTTTTATTATTCTTTCCATAAAAAATCAATTAAAAGTTTATCAACTTCTTTATTTTCGTGTAATTTGCTATGTTGTGCATTCTTACCCTTAATTTCTACTTCACGGTATGATTTGGCACGGCCATTAATTAAATATCTATAACTTTGTGCCGATGCTACAGAAACTGATCCGTCAGAATTTGAACCATCCTCTTTATTACCATAGATATTTAAGACCTCAATTTGTCTCGGATAGTGTTTCCGTAAAGGTAATAATTGCTTAAAATCATCACTATAAATATCCGGTTCACCTGTTTTCTTATTTTTGATCTTAGCCTTTTGGCCAGCTTCTTCACCAAGATAGCCATCGTAATGCCCTGCAATTGAAACTACTTTATTAATCTTAGGCAATTTTTTATTGTCATAGTTTTCATTAATGTAGTTAGCAATTTGTAGATTTCCCATTGAATGACCAACTAAATTAATCTTTGCATAATGATATTTATTAGAGATTGCAGTTATTACATCTTTTACATATGATGTTTTTCCACTCTGATTATCTTCTAGATTAACTTTGATAATTGGATTTTTTGCATTTTTTGGGATCGTGCCTTTAAGTTTAACAGTGCCATTTTTACTTACATCTGCTTGAATAATTGTATTACTTACACCAGCCCTTTTTGCGGCATTCGCCATTTGGGTCTCCGCATTCGCACTTGACCCCCAACCATGAAAGAAAAATGTGGGAATTGTTTTAGTATTGGTTAAAGATACAGTAACCCTTTTAGCAGGAACATTTTGAGCTTTTTGACCACATCCCGCTAACACAAATAAAAATAATGCAACAAAAAAACTAGCAAGATAAATCTTTTTCTTCTTCATAATTATTTCCTCTTACACTTACTTTTCTATAGTATACAAGGACAATTATCGATTGAAAAATATTTATTCTTACTAGTTTCCTATCGTTAAAAGCTATATTTAGCTTCTTTTGTTAATATTTTTAAACCTGGTAAAGTAATCATCACAGCAAAGCTAAGTAAGTATAAAGCTGATAAAAAGCCCATTACTACGCCTAAGTTATATTTATCCATTAAAATACCTATTACTACTGATGAAAATCCACCGATTGCTCTGCCGACATTAACAATAATATTATTGGCACTCGACCGAATTTCTGTTGGATATAATCTACTGATTACAGCGCCATAGCCACCAAACATCCCATTTGAGAAAAAGCCAACTACAGCTCCAATAATCAAAAGCATGGTCATATTTTGGGCCAAACTTAATGTATAAACCATTAAAGCTGAACCAATTAAGAAAATTGCAAAGGCTCTTCTCGGGCCAAAGTAGTCAAAAATTGAGCCAAATGTCATCATACCAATGCTCATTCCAATAATCGTAGAAATCATCCAAAGACTAGAATTTGAAACATTTAAATTCAATTGCTTTTGCACAATTGTGGGAAGCCAGTTCATTAAACCAAAGTATCCAGCAATTTGAACTGTCATCATAATCATTAGACCCACGGTTTGCCAAGCAAGATGTGGTGTTGAAAACATTTTTTTAGCCACATCCGATAATAAGGAATTACTTTCACTAGCTTGAGCCTTAATAAATTGTTCACTTTCATGGACGTGTTTTCTAATGAAGATGGTTAAAATTACTGGAAGAATCCCTACTAAAAATAGCATATGCCAACCTGCTGCTGGAATAATCCAAGCTGCAATTAAAGCCGCTAAAATTGCTCCAATTTGGCCACCAATCGCTGCTATTGAGGTCATTTTACCAATTTGTTCTTTATGAAAGTTCTCAGCAATTAAAGCAATTCCAACACCATATTCTCCACCTGCTCCAATTCCTGCTAAAAACCGAAGGGCATAGATAAGATAAATATTATTGGCAAATGCCATCAAAGCTGTCGCAATCGCAAAAATAATTACTGTATGGCTAAAGGTTTTAACTCGACCAATCTTATCACCTAAAATTCCAAAGGCGATTCCACCAACTAACATTCCTAAATTAGTAATCGTTGAAATAAAACCAGCCTCCCCACCTGACAAGTGAAGATCAGCAATCATCGAACTCATTGCAAACGATAAAAAAAGCACATCCATATTCTCAAGCGCAAAACCTGATGAAGTAGATGCAATAACCCACTTCTGATTTTTGCTTAGAGTATGTCTGTGCTTAACCATTGTATCCATATTAAATTCCTCCAAAATGAATGCTCTCTGTCATTCAATTATTTCTTCAGAACTTATTCTACTCGTTTTTTTATGATTTACAATCCTAGATTATAAGTCTGGGTCTCTTCTAAAGTGCAATGGTGATTTCTTTATTTGCTTTGTGATTAACTTACCAATTAATTCTTGGTAGTCTTTAACTGCTGTATGAGCTAAGTCTTTGTTTGCTTTATTAATTAAGTCTAACTTCTTTGCAGGATCTTTTTCTTTATCAACTTTGACATCATATTCTGCCCGCATTTGACTTAATTTTTGTTGTGTAGCATTTCTAGCTTGATACAATTGCAAACCATAGTCTTTCCATGAACGATCAGCTAAGACTTGTGCTTCCTTGTAGATCCAATATGCTGAGTTTGAAGCATACTTATCTTTGCCGTGTCTATAGAAGCTTGGCACTACGCTACCTTGTGGATAGAATGGAACATATACATTTTGACAAGTAATGCCTAATGATAACCAGTGAATCCAATCCTTGCCTTTAAGTTGTAGTAAGTGTGACTCCTCAGTAAAGTCAACACTAATTGGACGATATACAGCTGTATCTTTATTAACAGGATTTGCTACATCATATTTAGTTCCATCGTAGTGATCTCTTAAAACTCTTTGAGCATCAGTTATTGAAATTGGATGGTCTGCCTTTTGAATAAATGGAATATCAAAGCTGCTTGGTTCTTGCTTAATAGAAGGACTTAAGATTCTTTGACCAGTCCAAACACGAGCAGTGTTATATGTTAAATCTAATAGGTTATGTGTACCAAAAATACGACGCCAATTAAATGGCTTATTATTTGGCCATAAATTATGTTCTTCAACAAATTTTTGTAAACCAGGAGCAGTAATGAAGTTATCAGAGTCATTAAAATCAATTTCTTGAATTGCTAATTCATTAGCAGCTACAGCATAGCAATCATCTGGAATACGTTGTGCTACCCAGTAGTGAGCAGTACCAATTTCGAAGTACCAAGCTTCTTTAGGATCGGCAAATAAAATACCATCTGATTCACCTGCAGTATGATCTTTAATAATCTTAGCAAAGCGAGCAATAGCTTCACGTGCTGTCTTTACATAAGGCAAAATACAAGTTACCATTGCTTCTTCAATGATACCGGTCTTCTTAAATGGATCAAAAGATTGAACTTGGTCATTAGCATAAGTAGTTTCAGTAGCACTCATTGCTACACCAAATTGGTTAATTCCGGATTCCTCATAAACACCCTTCTTGTCACTCCAGTTTGGAGTTGAAGAATAAGCATATCTATGAGTTGGTAAATCCATTTCAAACTTATTCAAGTTAGACTTAAAGTGATTATTAGGAATATCCTTTTCTTCATGAAAAGCTAAATGCTTAGCACAGTTTGGCTTATCATCTTCATTACGTCCAATGATAATGCTGCCATCTGTAGTAGCATTTTTCCCAATTAGAATTGATGTACATGCACTGTGATTACTTTCAATCATTATATATCACACTTTCATTTAAATAACCTTTCTTATTCATTTTTCATTGTATTACCTTAGGCGCAAAAATTTTACTAAAACGCATTTTCAAAAGTGTGAGCTAATGCTTTTATAAAAAATAAGGAAAGATTCGAATTACCCATCAAATCTTTCCTTATTAAATATTAAATTATGTTTGTTTTATTCAGCATCTGCCATTAAGTTATGAATTTTCTTAGTAAAGAAAAACATCACTACACCAAACAATACACTAACAATTCCAACTGCTAAAAAGTATGCCACTTCAGTTTTACTTGAGTAGTATTTAACAATTTGGGAGTTAATAGCTTGACCAGTGGCATCTGCTAAGAACCAAAGACTCATCATCTGTGAACGGAAAGCTTTTGGTGCTAAACGTGTAGTTACAGATAAGCCAATTGGAGAAATAAGCATTTCGGCAATTTCAACAATAAACCAAGAGCCAACTAACCAAAATGGACTAACTCGTCCGTTTGTTCCATAAAGCATTCCTGGAAGGGCCATCCACATATATGAAAGACCAGCAAAGACCAAACCAGCAGCAAATTTACCAGCAGCACTTGGTTGTTTCTTCCAGTTATCCCATAACCATACAAAGAACGGAGTCAAAATCATGATAAATACTGGGTTCAAAGTTTGGAAGTTAGCAGCGGTAAAGTGCCATCCTCCGATGTGAAGTACTGTTCTTTGGGCAGCAAATAGAGCTAAAACGACAGAACCAGATTCTTCAATTCCCCAGAAGATAGAAGCTGCAATAAATAATGGAATGTAAGCCCAAACTTTTGAGCGTTCCTCTTTTGTAACTTTAGGGCTTCTAAGCATTAAAACAAAGTAATAAATTGGTAAGGCAATAGCAACAATAGTAATTAAAGTAATAATATTATCAATATTTAATTGACCAAAAGCAGCCATTAAACCTAATACTACTGCTAAAGCCAAAACTCCTAAACCGATTCTCTTTAAGACCTTATTACGAGTTTCTGGATCGATTGGATCTGTTGGATGCATTCCATCCTCAGAGAGATACTTTCTACCGCCCCAAACATACTGTACTAATCCAAAGAACATTCCAACTGCTGCTAAAGAGAAACCAGCATGGAAATTAAAATGATTTCCAAATAAATTAAGGCCAAAACCTTCACTTGCCCAAGGAACTAACCATGGAGCAAGTGCTGATCCTAAGTTAATACCAAAAACAAAGATACTGAAACCAGCATCACGTCTGCCATCATCTAATGAGTATAGGCCACCAACCATATCAGAAACATTAGGCTTGAGTAAACCTGTACCTACCACAATGAATGCGATCGAAATATATAAACCTACCTCTGCCATTGGTAGGGCTAAAATAATGTGTCCAATCATAATAAGGACACCACCAAAGAAGACAGTACTACGTGCTCCCCAAATTCTGTCTGCTAGCCATCCACCAGCTACCGTAGAAAGATAAACAAGTGAACCGTAGATAGACATGATTGAAGCAGCCGTGGCTTCATTCATTCCTAGTCCGCCACGTTCTACAGCATAATACATGTAGAAGAGCAAAATAGCACGCATACCATAGTAACTAAATCTCTCCCACATTTCAGTGAAGAACAAGGTGGACAAGCCACGAGGTTGTCCAAAGAAAGTCTTCTCTGTTGTTGAATTATTCATTAAAAACTATCCTTTCTGTATTATGTGTTTTATATACACAGAAAGGTTTATTTTATACCTACTTATAATAGATAGTCAAATTGGTATAGTCTTTCATATTAAAGTAAGCATTCATTTTTATTCTGAATGCTTACTTTAATATTTATCTATATAATTTATAAACTTTACTTTCAAATGGCTTTAAGCTAATAGTTCCCTTATCTTTCACATCTTCAAGTAAATTAACTAATTCACAACTCAATTCAATTTTTCCTTCTTTATCAGAAAAATTCTGAACAAACCAATATTTTTCTGATTTATTTTCACGTATTTGAATTGAAACTCTACCGTTAAATTTTGTAATTGGAATTTCAGAAACTAATTCACTAGCTATTTTTTCATAAAACTTTTCTAAGAAAGAATAATCAGTACGACAAGCAAGGTAATAGCCTTTGCCAGCTCCGTAGGAATGCTCAACAATAGCAGGTGTATCTTGATAAAAATTCTGTACTGTATGTAGCCAAAACTTTTCCCGTGCAGTTAATTAACGTTTCACAATAATCGTGCACAGGATATTCTTTTCCTTCAAAATTAATTAAATTCGATTGCCCAGGATATAAAACATCAGTTTCAAGAGGCTCAAGTCCGTAAATTTCTTGTAGTTCTTTTGGCCATTCATTCATATAGGCAAGATCATTTTCATCAACAACTCCGCTAATATAAGTGCCGACTATCTTACCACCATTCTTAACATAATTATCTATTTTTTCTAAATAGGACTTACTCATTAAAAAGTGCATTGGATCAATCAATAAGTCGTATTGTGAAAAATCATCTTCAGAACTAACAAAATCAACTGGAATATCATGTTCATAAAAATAGCGATAATGCTTTTGAATTGTTTGCCAGATATTTTTATTCACGCTATAACTTTCTGCGTCTTGCAGTGCCCAGTAACTGTCATAACTAAAGACAATCGCAACTTTTGCTTTTGCATAATTTGTTGCTACAATTGGGCTAATTTTTTCCAAGTCTTTACCAACCTTAGTTACGTCTTTAAATGCACGCGTTTTTTCAGGATGACGATGCTCAATTACAGCTCCATGAAACATTTCTGATGATCCTCGTGAAGCTCTAAGTTGGAAATACAATACGCCTTGGCTACCATGCGCAACATCTTGTAGACTAGCCAATTCATGCATTCCGGGTCTTTTTGCCCGATCAAAGTTATGCCAATTAACACGTGATGGAGTATTTTCCATTACTAAAAAGTTCTGATGCTTCAAACTTCTAAAGAAATCATGAATTAATCCAACATTTCGTCCAAGTTCTTCAGTACTCTGACTGTCCTTACCCCAAGCAGGATAAGAGTCCCAAGAGATAAAATCCAAATGATGCGCTACCTTTTGATAATCAAAACCAGCAAATGGATCCATCAACGGATTTCCAGCCATCATATTCGTAGTTACAGGAATATTAGGAGTGATCTTTTTTAAGGGTGCTGTTTCATTATCAATAAATGAAATTGTCTGGTCAGTAATAAATCTCTTCCAGTCTAAGTTCATCCCTTTATTACCCATTTCACTTAAAGGACTAGGCGGATTAACTTGACTCCAGTCATTATAAGTATGACTCCAAAAAGTGTTCCACCAGGCATGATTTAAAGTAGCTAGATCGCCATACTTATTTTTTAGCCATTTTCTAAAAGCATCTTTACATAAATCGCAGTAGCATTCACCTGAATATTCATTAGAAATATGCCAAAGCACCAAACTTTTCCTTTGACCAAAATGTTCTGCCAGTTTTGTATTAATCTCATAAACTTTTTTTCGATAAATAGGTGAAGTTAAACAATGATTATGTCGTCCACCAAAGCCGCGTTTATTTCCCCGGTTATCTGTTCTAAGGACTTCTGGATACTTTTGAGCAAGCCAGGCTGGTCGTGCTCCACTTGGCGTAGCTAAAATTACATGACCATTCATTTCCTCTACTCGATCAAAAATTTCATCTAACCACGAAAAATCATAATTTCCTTCTTGCGGTTCTAATTTGGCCCACGAAAAAATCCCAACAGTCACGGTATTAATTTTAGCCTGCTTAAAGAGAGCAAAATCTTGATTAATTACATCGAGCTCATCCCACCATTGTTCTGGATTATAATCGCCACCATGTAAAAATTGGTTAATATCTAAGATGCGCTTCATGATTCTATTCCTTGTTTCTTTCTATTCTGTAATTCAGAAAACGTAGCTCTCCTTTAAAATAATCATATCGCTTTTTTAAACTTCAATTCGTCCATTTTTTGTATTTAGTTCTTTTACTTTTTTATCCGCATCATAAATTCTCAAAGTAAATTCTTTTACGACATCGCTATCGGCAATAATCTTGCCGTTTTTCTTTTCTACACTAATAGTTCCAATTTTTTCACCATAACTATCAGTAAGTATGGTAGAAATTTTTCCATCTTTTAATTCATAAATATTAACAACTGGCTCATCCGTAAAATCGTACATTGTTTTATCATTATACTTACCAGTAACAATAATTGAGTTTGGGCGAGCTAAAAGTGGCAAAGTAAAATCATCAAATTTTTCCTTATACCACTTTCCACCCTCATAGCTCTTATTATTTAAAATATTAATCCATTTACCATCAGACTCAGGAACATAGAAAGTAGCGATTCCTCGCTCATTAAAAATCGGAGCAACTAATAAATTATCACCTAACATATACTGCATATCTAAGTCCTCACAGCCCGGATCATCAGGGAATTCTAAAACCATCGATCTTAAAATTGGAACCCCATGATAATGAGCCTCATTAGACATAGCCATTAGATATGGCAATAGCTGCAATTTTAAGTGCGTAAATTTCCTTGTATTTTCAACTGATTTTTCTCCGTATAGCCAAGGAACTTTATAAGTGGTTGATCCATGGTAGCGTGAATGTGAACTTAATAATCCAAATTGTGTCCAGCGACGATACAGATCTGGTGTAGCGCTAGTTTCAAAGCCTGAAATATCATGAGACCAATATCCAAACCCACTCATTCCAAACGATAAGCCACTCCGTAACGTTTCAGCCATCGAAGGATAATTGGAGGACGAGTCTCCACCCCAGTGAACTGGATAACATTGGCTTCCAACAGTAGCCGATCTTGCAAAAACTAGTGCCTCTTTTTTACCTTTTATTTCGGCAATCGCTTCAGTTACGACTTTGTTATACAGAAGCGTGTAATAATTGTGCATTTTCTTAGGATCAGAGCCATCAAAAAACTTCACATCACTACTTGGAATTCGTTCTCCAAAATCAGTTTTAAAGACATCCACACCTTGTCTAAGTAGTTTCTTTAAGTATCCTTGATACCATTTGACTGCTTTTGGATTTGTAAAGTCGACAATCGCCATTCCTGCTTGCCACTTATCCCATTGCCAAACATCTCCATTTGTCTGCTTAATAAAGTAGCCATTTTCCATCCCTTCTTTAAATAAACGGGATTTTTGAGCGATATATGGATTAATCCAAACACACACTTTAATACCACGTGTATGAATCTTTTTAAGTAAGCCCGCTGGATCTGGGAAAACATCAGGATCCCATTCAAAGTTGCACCATTCTGTTGGTTTCATCCAGCAACAATCAAAATGAAAAACAGATAATGGGATTTTTCTTTCAATCATCCCATCAATAAAACTCATAACTGTTTTTTCATCATACTTAGTTGTAAATGAAGTTGTTAACCAAAGTCCATAGCTCCAAGCTGGAAGCAAAGGTGGGCGACCAGTTAAAGCAGTATAGTGAGCTAATACCTCTTTATTATTGTTTCCACCAATAAAATAGTAAGACAAAATTTGGTCAGGAACAGAAAATTCAACTCGGTCTACTTGCTGAGAGGCAATTTCATAAGAGACCTTTTCACTTGAGTCAACAAAAACTCCGTACTGTCGATTAGAAAGATAGAGGGGAATATTCTTATATGACTGCATAGTCTCAGTACCACCATCCGCATTCCACATTTCTATTTCTTGACCATTTTTAACAAAATTAGAGAAACGCTCGCCTAAACCATAAATTTTTTCACCTGGTTCAAGCACAAAAGAATTCGACATATGAACATTTTTATCCGGATCAAAAATTCTAGCTATTGAGCGAGGAGCAATTTCAGTTTTTAATTCATTTTCATAGTAATATTTAAAAAGAATTTGACTCCCCTTAGATATTTCTAATCTTGTTTTGCCAGATCTAATAACAAATTTGTCGTCTGTTTCTATTATTTCCGAGGAAATATTTTTATCATAGTTTAATTTGAAGTTAGGGCCATGATCTACATGCCCACGATAATTAATAATTTTGGTGTTAATAATATTTTCTCTTGGAGATGAAACTTCTAAAGTTATCATTCCATCGTCTAAAGTCATTCCCGGGTCTGTTATTTCTTTAAATGGGACCCAAAGGGTTAATTGATTATTTTCAATCCTGCTATCATATATGCTTTGCGCATAATCAATTGAAAAACCATCTTTAACTAGCCAATTTCCATTCAAATATTTCATTTTTGTTCTCCATGCTTCAACAAGCTAAGATCATTTCCATTAGTCGCTATAAGATTCTTGTACCAGGTATAACTCTTTTTCGGTATTCTCTTTAAAGTACCTTTTTGTTCATCATTTTGGTCAATGTAGACAAAGCCATAACGCTTTGAATATCCATTTAACCAACTAAGTAAGTCAGTAAAGGACCAGGCACAATACCCAATTAAATCAACTCCATCACTAATTGCTTCTTTCATTGCCAAAACATGATCTGCTAAGTAATTAATTCGGTATTGGTCATTAATTTTTCCATTCTCAACAATATCTTTTGCACCGAGTCCATTTTCGGTGATCATGATCGGTAGTTGATATTTTTCATATACTTGTCTTAGAGCAATCCGCAAACCGGTTGGATCAATTTCCCATCCCCAATTTGTTTTATTAACATAATCATTTTCTACACTATTAAACATTGGAACTTCAGGATTTTTAGCTTGATCCCCTTTAGGTTGCATCAAATACGGGTCTACCTTATTAAATTGTTTTTCTTTATCATTAGTTACCGGTTTTTGCAATCGATTTTCTTGAACCGTTCCTCCATGATAATAATTTATACCTAAAAAGTCAGGATGTGCCGCATCATTCTCTAAGATAGCCTTATCTTTTTTAGTGATCTCAGGCATTAAATTCAAATTTTCTAGTTGTTTTTTTATAAAGAATGGATACTTTCCACGACAATAAACATCTAACCACCAGTTATTATTAAAATCATCAGCATTTAAGGCGGCTAAGACATCTTCGGGGCTATTAGTTTTGGGGTAAACTGGGCCATAACCAAAACTTGGTCCAATTTTTCCAGTTGGAACCATTTTATGAAATTCAGTAATTGCTAGTGCATTCGCTAAATTAATATAGTGATTTGCTTGAAACATTGTCTTGATATTCTGTTTCTTCGGTGGATGTGTTCCCCAACGATAGCCCATTGACGTGAATACATTTTGTTCATTTATAGTTATCCAATACTTAACTTTCTCTCCAAATTCTGAAAAGAGAATTTTTGCATAATTAACAAATGCTTCAATTGTCTTTCTAGATTCCCATCCACCGTATTTTTCTTGGAGTGCTAACGGTAAATCCCAATGGTAGATTGTAAGAATTGGTTCTATCTTATTTTTACGTAACTCATTAATTAAATCACGATAAAAATTTATTCCCGCTTGGTTAACTTTACCTTCACCAGCTGGCAAAATTCTACTCCAAGAAACAGAAAAACGATATGCTTTTAATCCCTGCTTAGCCATTAATTCAACATCTTCTTTATAACGATGATAGTGATCAACTGCAACATCCCCGTTGGTTCCTTTAAAGGTATTACCCGCTTGGTGTGCATATTTATCCCAAATGGATAATCCTTTGCCATCTTCTTTAGCTCCACCTTCGATTTGATAAGCTGCAGAACTTGCTCCCCACAAAAAATCTGTAGGAAATTCGTCTAATTGTTTATGATACATTTTTCTTACTTCCTATATATGCCCAGTAGGCTCCATATAAACTTGCATCATTATAAAAACGACAGGATTGAATTTCTGTATCAAAGTCTGACCAATTTGGTATCTGCATCAGTCTGTTTTTAATAAGCGGAATTAATTCATTATTTTGACTTAATGCTCCACCAATCAAAAATCGTTGCGGATTCAAAGTACAAGCTAAATTAAAAATACATATCGCAACATAAGTTGCCCATTTTTCAATTACTTCTCGAACTTTAGGATTATCAAGTTCAGCCATAATTTGATACTCTTCGATTAATTCACTAGGAATTCCTCGCATCGTTGCATAATCATTTATTAAAGCCGAAGTAGAGGCTAGCTCGTGAGCTGTCATAAATTGCCGTGCCGAATAGTCGGTAATCATCATTCCAAACTCCCCAGCAGAATAACCAGATCCTCGTAGTAACTTATCGTTAACAAAGATTGCCCCGCCTACGCCATGTCCTAATGTAATTACTACAAAATCCTCAACATCTTGTGCGTTTCCGTTTAATTTTTCAGCAATTGCAGCACAATTTGTATTATTTTCGATAAAAATTTCAATCTCTTTATTAATATATTGATGTAAATCTTTACTAATATTATGTCCATCTAAAAATCTTAAGGAACCTGCACGAATAGCAACTTTATCTTTTACATTGATAAAACCAGGAAAACTAATACTAATTGCTTTAATTTCCATGTCACTTTCATCTACCAAATCAGCAATTGATTTATAAAAATCTTCAGCTGATTGTCTTGGAACCTGATATTGGCCTTTCTCGGTAAGATTTCCTTTGTCATCAAAGAAACCATAGCGAATAAACTTTTGACCAATATCCATTGTTAAGATTGCCATGATGCTTTCTCCTTTTTGAGTTAGTTAATTATCTTTACTTACCTTACAAGTAAAGCATAAACTAATTATTGAATAATGTAAACACTTTCATGCAATAAAACTTGTATAATAATAAATATATCTATAGAGGAGCTGAGACTATGTTCATCAATAAACATACAATGCGCTTAAATAATGAACGCTCTGTCATCAGACATGTCATCAATTATGGACCAATATCTAGAAGTAAAATATCTCGTGATCTTTCAATTAACAAAGTAACTATTTCAAGTATTCTTGAGGATCTCTTATCACAGCAATATGTTGTAGAAATTGGTGAAGGAGAAAGTACCAAAAACGGTGGTCGCAAACCTAAATTAATTGAATTTAATAAAAATTTTGGCTACTTTATTAATATTGAAATTGGCAAAAATTATGTAAATATTATGTCTACATGGGCCAACGGACAAATCGCACGATTTGAAGAAATATCAACTATTGATAAAAGTGATGAGCAGATTTATCAGATAATTAATAAAAAGATAAATAATTTTGCTTTAAAGAGTACAGTTCATAGTCTTCTGGGAATCTCCCTTGCCGTTCATCATCGAGTTTTCAATAATGTTTCTCAAAAGCCAATTCTTAAAGATATTGATCTACCTAAAGTTTTAGAAAAAAACTTTGAAGTTCCTGTCATTCTATTAAATAGTGCTAATGCAGCAGCAATTTTTCAAAGAGATTTTTCTTCAAATAATGAAATTAAGAATTTGATATCACTCACAATTAATGAAACTATTGACGCCGGTATTATTATTGATGAAAACCTCTACCTTGGTAATGAAGCGGCGGCTGGCAATATTGCAGATATGAAATTTTTACTATCAACTGATGATAAAATAGTCCAAATTAATCCAATTGAATATTGTTCTCAAGATGCGATTCTAAAAGAAGTATATAAAGAGAAAGGATTAAGCAATCTTTCTTTACAGCAACTATCAAAATTATATGTTCAAGGTAATCCGAGAGTAGTAGCGTCGATAAAACAATTTATACAAGGACTCTCGCTTGTGCTTAATAATTTAATTGCTAGTTATGCCCCTCAAATTGTTTTTCTTGATTCAACCTTAATTGAAAACCTTCCACTCTTGTTAATCCAATTGCGAAATAATTTACCAATTTTACAAAATACAGGTACACAACTAGAAATATCTCGGCAATCTACCTTTGCACCCTTACTTGGAAGCTATTCTTTTTTAATGAGACAAGTCTTCCATTTAGGTACAAACCGCTTACGTCTAATTCCTTAGACATAAGCGGTTTTTTATAATTTTAGTAATATTTCTTGACATTTTAATAGAAAGGGCTTACATTTTATATGGTTAGTTAATTAACTTTACTTACTTAAATGATTAGTGATTATTATTTTGGAGGTCTCACTCATGCAAAACAGTAAGTTTATGACCCTTGTCAGGTCAAAAGTTCTGCCAGCTCTAGGAAAATTTGGTAATAACAAATATATGATTGTTCTTAGAGACGGGATGATTATTTCTGTACCATTTACAATTTTTGGCTCAATCTTTATGATTATCGCCAATCTCCCTATCACTGGTTGGAACAATATTATTAAGCCCTATCTCCCAATCTTAAATGCACCAATTAATATGACTACTGGTATGATCGGGTTAATCGTGGCAATTGGTATTTCTTATACATTAGCTCGTGAAAATAAAATTGATAAGTTATCTGCTTCAGTTATTGGCGCAATTGCTTTTATTATTTGTGAATTAAACGACAAAATGGTTCTAGATCCAGCAAATTTGGGTTCCACTAGTATGTTTACGGCAATTGTAATTGCTCTATTATCTGGAACAATCTATGATTTCTTCATCAAACATAAAATTGTAATTAAACTTCCCGATTCTGTTCCACCAGCAGTTGCTAGTTCCTTTGTTTCTTTAATTCCTGCAATTGTTATCCTAGGCTTAGCATGGGTTTTAAGATGTTTATTCCACTTAGACATTAATGCCTTTATTACTTGGATCTTTTCACCACTTACTGTTGGTTTGGGCAGCTTCTGGGGAATGGAAATTTTACTATTCTTTACTTTATTTGCTTGGACAATTGGTATTCACGGAAACAACACTGTTGGTGCTATTTCTGGTCCTGTTTACGGTGCCTTTTTAATGGACAATATGCATAAAGCTATGAACGGTGCTGCAGCTACTCATATTACTGCCGATGGATTTTTAAACTTTGGTATGAATATGGGTGGTACTGGTGCAATTCTAGGCTTAGTTATTTGTATGATGTTTGCAAAAAGTAAACGTTATAAGCAACTAGCACATTTGGGTTTTGTTCCATGTATCTTCCAAATTTCTGAACCAATTATGTTTGGTATGCCAGTTGTTTTAAACCCAATGTTATCTATCCCATTTATCTTAGTTCCAATGATTCTACAAGGAATTTCATACTTCTTAATTAAATTTGGCGTTATTCATATGGTTATTGCTAGTGTTCCTTGGACTACTCCTATTTTCCTAAACGGTTTCTTAATTACCGGTGGTGATTGGAAAGCAGTTGTTTGGCAAGCAATTTGTTTAGCTTTTGCTGTTGTTTGTTATTGGCCATTCTTCAAAGCTTTAGATAGACAAGCTCTTAAAGCCGAAAATGGTAGTGAAGAAAACAGTAAATCAAAAGAAAGTATAGTAGGTGATGCGGCTAAAGATTAAAGTTATAATTTCAAATTAAATGTATGCAAAAACAGCTGATGTAAAAGTCAGCTGTTTTTTATTATTACTTATATATGATATTGGAATAAAAGTACTAGATATTTGGTCTGTTTCTCTTCTTAGTGTTATTTTTAACATGAAAGTGCACTTTTAAATATTATTAACTGTTTTTCATAAATATTGAGGTAGAAATTATGAAAAAGAATATTCAATATAATGTAGGTCAATGGTTACCCAGTGATCAAGAATTCTACAATAAATGGCTAAAAAAGGTTTTAAAAGAAGCGGAAAGTGAAGAAAATCAAAAATTACTTCCTCCAGTTCAAGCTTTAAAGAATTTAATTGAATCTGATCGGTATTTATACACTGTTACGCAGATGATGTTTGATGAAATTCCTGAAAAGTATGTTGATACTCCAATGGGAACCCCACAAGTTCGAAATTATAAACAAATGTTATTAATGCTCAACCGAATTATCCAAAGAGCTCCGGAATTCAACACAACTGGATTAGTCGGTACACCAATTAATGCAATTTTAGACTATCCTATGGCCACTAAAGCGGGTTATGTATTCTTTATGAATCCAAAAATCAATGAAAAGCTTAGAGATATTTTGAATTATTGGGGTAAATTTCTACAAACCCCAGACTCAACATATGTTCTTAATACATCTAAAAATGGTTGGTTAAGTGACTATGCATTAAATGAAATGGCTAAAGTAGCAGATGGTGACAAATTTACGACTATTTTCAAATGCGCTTCTGAAGATCGTGAAAAGCATCTAGGTTTTACCTCTTGGGACAACTTCTTTACTCGTTTATTTAATCCTGGTATTCGCCCTGTTCAAGATCCTGATGATCCTGATTCTATTGCTAATGCCTGTGAATCAGCTCCATTTAGAATTGCGCATGATTTACCAATGAAAGCAAAATTCTGGATTAAAGGACAACCTTATTCTCTAATGGATCTATTACACAACGATCCCTGGACATCAAAATTTGAAGGCGGAACTTTATATCAAGCCTTCTTAAGTGCCTTAAGTTACCACAGATGGAACAGTCCAGTTAGTGGTACTATCGTAAAAGCTTATAATTTACCAGGATCATATTACTCCGAAAGTCTATACCAAGGTTTTGCAAATGAACGTGGTGCTGACCCAGTTGCAGCAAATGACTCTCAGGCCTTTTTAACTGCTACTGCCACTCGTGCTGTTATTTTTATTAAAGCCGATAACCCTAAGATTGGCTTAATGTGTTTTGTAGCTGTTGGTATGTCTGAAGTTTCAAGTGATGAAATTACGGTTAGAGTTGGTCAACATGTTAATAAAGGTGATCAACTAGGGATGTTCCACTTTGGCGGTTCAACTCACGTTCTTTTATTTAGACCAGAAACAAAGGTTGAATTTAATTTACATGATCAAGAACCTGGTTTAGGTAGTTCAAACATTAAAGTTCGCGAGGAAATAGCACGTGTTAAATAAGCTATTATTTTAATTAAAAGAAAGAAGATCTCAAAATGACTAAAGCTAAAAGTCATAAAATTGGTCTCTTTGGTCTAATAGCTATGGTAGTCGGCGCTATGATTGGTGGCGGGATTTTTGATATTCCTCAAAATATGGCCGCTTCATCCTCTCTTGGTGCTGTTCTCATAGCGTGGGTTTTAACCGGTATTGGTATGTTTGGACTTGCCTTTACTTTTAAAATTCTTGCCGAAGAAAGACCAGATTTGAGTATTGGTATTTATTCCTATGCACGAGCTGGATTTGGTAAATATGTTGGTTTTAATTCAGCATGGGGCTATTGGATTGAAGCAATTACGGGAAATGTTGCTTATGCAGTTATGCTTAATGACTCATTTGGGCGTTACTTTCCAATTTTATTAAAACACCAATGGCCAACAGTTGTATTTGGAATTGTTTTAATTTGGATTTATAACTTTTTAGTTCTTAATGGTGTTAAAGAAGCAACCTTTCTTAATACTATTACTGTTATTATCAAGTTTATCAGCTTGGCTATTATTTTAATTTGTATGTTGATCTTCTTCCGTTTTCCTACATTTTTCTGGGGATTCTGGGGACAAGGATTGCATCTAGGAAACTTTATCTCACAAATTAAGGCTCCAATGCTTGTAACTTTATGGTGCTTTATCGGTATTGAAGGTGCGGTAGTTATTTCTAACCATGCAAAAAATCCAAAAGATGTTGGTAAAGCCACAGTACTAGGATATTTAACCTCACTTATCGCTTATGTTCTAATCAGTATTGTTGCTTATGGTATTTATCATCAACCAACTCTTTCTAAATTAACTGACCCATCAACAGCTTACTTAATGAAAAATTTACTTGGTCCTTGGTTTATAGACTTTGTAACTATCTCTGTAATTATTTCTGTTGGTGGATCATGGATTGCTTGGACTGTTATGATGGCACAACTTCCATACGCAGCCGCAAAGGGACATGTTTTGCCAAAATTCTTTGCTCATGAAAATAAGAAAAAAGTACCTAGTGTATCTTTGTATATTTCAAGTATTTTAATGTCCTTATTTATGATCTTAGTGGTAACAGCCAATAACGTATATCTTGCATGTATTGATATTACTGGGGTAATAATTTTACCGTGTTATCTATTAAGTTCAATGTATCTTTGGAAAATTGCACAAAAACGAGAAATTTTTGCTAATGATTCTCACAAGCGTAATAAGAGCCTATTCATAGGAATTTTATCCACCATTTATTGTTTATGGCTCCTATATGCAGCTGGGCTTAACTACTTATTAATTTCAACTATTATTTACGCTGTAGGTATTATCTTCTACTACTTTGCAAGAAAAGAATATGACAAAGACGGTACTCCTTTATTTAACAAATGGGAGTTGGCATTAGCTATTATTATTTGTGTTTTAGCAATTGTCTCTATTTATCTTCTTATTACAAAAAAGATTTCATTATAGTTATTAATATTAAAAAGAGTGTTAAAAATGAAAAAAGATGTAAAATTTAACGTTGGACAATGGTTACCTAGTGACCAAGAATTTTACAATACTTGGTTAAAAAAAGTATTGAAAGAAGCCGAAGCTGAACAAGATCAAACTCTTTTACCACCTGTTCAAGCTCTAAAAGATTTAATTGAATCTGACCGCTATCTTTGGAATTTATTCCATATGATGTTTGAAGAGGTTCCAGTAAAATATGTTAAAACTCCAATGAATACTCCTGCTGTTCACAACTATCATCAAATGCTTCGCGTTATTAATCGGGTGATGCACCGTGCTCCAGAATTTAATGCTACTGGATTAGTTGGTTTCCCTATTAATGCTATTCTAGATTATCCAATGGCAACAAAAGCTGGCTATGTAGCTTTTATGGATCCACGCGTTAATCAAAAACTCCGTGATATTTTAGATTATTGGGGCAAATTTTTACAATCCCCTGATTCTACTTATGTGCTCAATCGTTCCCAAGAAGGTTGGCTTGGAGATGAAGCTTTAAAGAGCATGTGTGACGCAGCTTATGGTAAAAATTTCCATGATATTTTTGCTTGTCCTAATGATAATATTGATCAACAATATGGTTTTACTTCCTGGGATCACTTCTTTACTAGAACATTTAATCCAGGTGTTCGTCCAGTTGTTAATGCCGATGACCCTGATTCAATTGCTAATGCTTGTGAATCAGCACCGTATCGAATCGCCCATAACCTACCTTTAAAGGCTAAATTCTGGATTAAAGGACAACCATATTCATTAATTGATCTACTCCATAATGATCCATTAACATCAGAATTTGTTGGTGGTACACTTTACCAGGCCTTCCTTAGTGCATTGAGTTATCACAGATGGAACAGTCCAGTTAGCGGAACAGTAGTTAAAGCTTATAACTTATACGGTTCTTACTACTCTGAAACTTTGCCACAAGGATTTGAAAATCCTAATGGTCCTGATCCAGCTGCTCCTAATGATTCTCAAGCTTACATTACCGAAACTGCATCACGTGCTGTCATCTTCATTAAAGCAGACAACCCTAAGATTGGCTTAATGTGCTTTGTAGCCGTAGGTATGGCAGAAGTTTCGGGCAACGAAATCACTGTTAAAGTTGGTCAGCATATTAATAAAGGTGATCAACTTGGTATTTTCCACTTTGGTGGCTCAACTCATGTTCTTTTGTTTAGACCAGGAGTTAATGTTAAATTTAATCTTCATGGTCAAGAGCCAAGTTTAGGTTCCCATAATATTAAAGTTCATGATGAAATCGCTAGAGTGGAATAAAATACATTAAATTTTAGTTTCATATAATTCAAAAGCCTGTTCTGAAATAATACCAGAACAGGCTTTTTGTTAGAGCATTAATTGCATCTGATCATTAAAATAATTTTTATAGGCAAGATAAACAGAAATAATCGCTCCTAAACTTGTAGCAGATAAAAGCATAAAAGTTACCATAATCTGATACTTAATTGCATAAATTGGATTTACTCCAGCAAAGATCAATCCTGACATCATCCCCGGCAAATTAACTAACCCTACTGTTTTAGCTGAATCGATCGTTGGCTGCATAGCAGTCTTAATACTACGCCGAATAATTGGCATCGATGCCGTTTTAATATCACTACCTAAAGCTAACCTTTCTAAAACGGGCTGTCCTAAATCATGAAAACTTTCGTTTAAAGATTTATAGCAAAGACCTATTGCAACCATTTCATTACCTGCAATCATCCCTGTAATTGGAATTACTTGCATGGGTATTGGTTTAATGACGCCAGAAAGAAGTAATACAGCTAATGTAATGTAGGTTCCTACGGCCTCAGCTATAATTGAATTCCATAATTTTCGATTAGTATTTGGATCTCTACCATTCGCATTCCATGAAGCATTAAAAATGATAACAAGTGTAGAAACAAAGGTTAGCCAAAAAGTATTTACATTGAAAATTACTTTTAAAATATATCCAATAATGACTAGCTGAATAATGGCTCGCACAACACTAACCAAAATATCTTTAGTAAGGCCTAGCTTTTCTTTAACAGAAATTCCAATTGATACTAAAACTAATAAGAATGCAAAAACTAGAGACCAGTTACTGACAACTACGTTTTTCATCGAGAAATGCCTTCTTCACTTCAAAAATTTTATTGGCTTTTTCAATTTCACTTTTATCATGAGTTACTTGTAAGATAGTAACATGCTTCTTGCGCACATCATCAAATAAATGATGAACAATTTCCTTACTATTTTCATCAAGTCCTGTAGTTACTTCATCTAATAGTAAAATTTGTGGTAAAAAGACTAGATTTCGAATTAAGGCAACTCGTTGCTTTTCTCCACCAGATAAAGAATTAATATTTTTCTTCAAGAAAGTATGATTTAGACTTACTTTATTTAATAATTCAGTTAGATGCTCTTCATTGACTTCCTCTCTTCGAATTTGGTAAGGAAAAATCAGATTATCTCTTACCGTTTTTCCAAAAAGAGACGGTTGCTGGAAGCAATAGGAAACTTGCCGACGATATTCAAGCGGAGAATATTGACTAATATCTTTTCCCTCATATTCGATTGAACCAGAAGTAGGTGTAAGTAGGCTAGCAATAATTTTTAAAAGTGTACTTTTTCCTGCACCAGAAGGCCCTATAATTGTTAAAAAGTCTCCTGAATTTACACTTAGATTAATATTTTTCAGAACGGTATTTCCATCAACAGAATAATTTAAATTTTTAATTTCTAAAAGATGCATAGCTAACCTTCTATATAAATATTTATTTTTATTATAAACGATATGAACCCCGAAATTCTTATCTTAGTTTCGGGGTTCATATCTATAACTTATATTCTATTTATTTTTCTTCGGCCAAAAAACCGATAAGAGACAAAAAACAAGTCCGAAAATTAGCTCCCAAATAAATGGCTGATTCCACATAAAAAGATTGCCAATTTCACTTGCTGTATAACGAACAATATAAATCAATACACTAATAATGGCCATACACCAACTAAAAATTGCTACTTTTTTGAAAAATACTTTCCAGTCCATTAGATCACCTTAAAACTATCTAGCTTTTCTTGTGTCATATCACGAATAATTGCAGTTGCTAAATCAACTGAAGCCTTAAAGTCTTTATATGCTGAAAAACAATATGGGGAGTGCTCATAACGAACTGGAATTCCAATAACAATTGTTGGAGCTCCATATTCATAATAAATTGCTGCCCCATCTTGGCCGCCACCAGTTCTAACAGAGCGAGTATATGGAATATTATTTTTATCAGCTATATCACACGCATACTGTTGAAACTTAGTATTTGGTAAAAATGTAGTATCCATATCTCTGAGCATTGGACCGCGTTTTAAGCCTGTTTGAGATAACCATTCAGGCTCAAAAGTATCGTCAGCTGGACAACTTTCCAAAACAATACATAAATCAGGCTTAATCTTTCGTCCAGTAACATAAGCACCGCGAAGACCTACCTCTTCTTGACTAGATAAAGCAGCTACCACATTAAAATTAGTCTCTTCACCTTTCAAATTATCTAAGATGTCTACCATGGCTCCTGCACCAAAGCGATCATCAAAGTCCTTACCAAAGAATAGACCGGATTTTTCATGGTATTCGCATTTTACGTCAACAAAAATTGGACAACCCGTGTCAATTTTATAATCTTTAATAGTTTCTTCCCTACTTGATGAACCTACATCAATAGACATATCTGCAACTTCTGGGATTGAATTTCTTTCAGCAGCTGTCATAAAGTGTGGTGGTTTTGTAGCCACTACCCCAGGAATATATTCACCATCACGATTACGAATTTTCACTCTTAAAGCCGGAATATTATACTTTACCCAACCCCCAAGTGGAACAAATTTAATTAATCCATTCGGACGAACTGCTTGGGTAATAAAACCAACTGCATCAGAGTGAGCATCCATTTGAATAACAGGACGATTACCTTTATTTTCTTTCTTAGCTGCATATACATTGAGCATCCCATCTACCGTAATATCAGCAGTATTTTTAGCATAAGTAGAAAACAGTTTTACAAATTCTTCTTCAAATCCAGATGTAGAATTTGCATCTGAAAATTCTTTTAACATTTGAATTTCTTGTTCTTTTTTCATGATTTTTCCTCTCGTAAATGCTTTTATTCTAATTATATTTATGTCTTTAAACTTTTTAAAGAAATTCTTTGCAAATTTTAAATCTAATACCAAATCTTCTTTAAAAAAAGAAATGTATTCTATGTAACAAGTAAGGGAACTTCTACACCTTACTTATTCTCCCAAAATAACATACGACATTAAAAAAGCAGACTTCTAATCCCCCAGAACGTCTGCTTTTTGTTTTGCTCCAATTTTTTCTATACTAAACTTGCTTATGCTATAATGAGTAAAATTTAACATTACAAGGATTCAAAATTATGAAAAAAGTAGCTCTAATTCTCTTCTCCACCTTATTACTTACTGCCTGCAGCAACACACAGAATAATCAAGCTGAATCTTCTAGTTCAAAATCTTCAACTATTACTTCAAAAAATACTGTTAAAACTTCCTCTAAACCCAATTTAAATAAAAAATACCCTGGTTTTAAGTTAGCTACTATTCCTACTGTATTTCAAGGGACTTGGTATCAAACTGACCACTACAGTAAAACAGCACGAAAATTTATTATAACTAAGCACACTATTATGGATTCAGTTGTTTATCAAAAAATTGATCCTAATCTTAGCCTAAATCATCGCTCGGAAAAGAATAATAAAGTGTATGCTGGAGACGCAACAATGATCTCTTTGGAAGATAAGAATGGTTCGCAGTGGCTCCGAGCACGGGGATTTTTAGATACTGTTGATATCATCTATATCACAGGTACTTTTAAGGGAAATCAGTGCCTTTATTTAGCTTATTCTTCCGGTGACATTCATAGTGCTATGTTTAAAGACAAAAAAGCAGCCTTGAAATATCGTAAATATGATTTCTCTAAAATTACTAATCCTCTAAACTAAAAACAAGTTGTAATTACAATTAGTTGCGTTATACTTTTTTAAAGTATTAGTTGTAACTACAACTTAGAAAGGCAGAATTATGCGAAAAAGGCCACTAGCTAACTTACTCTACCATATTGGTAAATTAGAAAACTTACTAATTAATCAACGATTGGCTTCTATTAATCTAAGAATGACCCATGCCCATGTTTTAAGATACATTCAAAAGCATCCCGGCTGCATTCAAAAGGAAGTTGCAGATTATCTTTTTTACCAACCTGCCAGTTTTACTAATGTAGTTAAGCTATTAGAAAAAAGAAAAATGATTGAACGGCGAGCAGACCCAAACAATGGACTAAAAAAACAACTATTCTTACTTCCAGCTGGAGTTGAGGTTCTTAGACAAGTGAACGACGCCTTTGAAGAGGTAAATCAACTAGTTGGGACAGCGGATTCTGAGACACTAGCTGCACTTGAAAAAATTTCAATCAACTTAGAGAAGCAGATTTAAAGAAAGAAAAACTAATGAGCAAATTTTCACCATTATGGCAATATATTAAAGATAATTATGATCAAGACTTTCAATTATCTTTCGACCAAATTCAAAAGATTGTCGGCCTATCAATTGATCATTCTTTCTTAACTTATAAAAAGGAATTGCTCGATTATGGTTTCAAAGTAGGAAAAATATCCCTTAAAAATAAAACGGTAGATTTTAAAAAATTGGAGGATGAGAATGACAATAAAATCAGATAAGCCAATTTGGAAAAAGAATCTTTATGTTCTCTCTATCGCCGTATTTATCGCAGGAATCGCATTTTCAGAGATCATGCCCTTCTTACCTCTATATATCGATACCTTAGGACATTTTACACATCAACAGCTAAACTTTTGGTCGGGATTTATTTTTTCCGGAGTGTACTTCGTCTCAGCTATTATTTCACCATGGTGGGGTAAATTAGCTGATAAAAAAGGTAGAAAACTAATGATTCTCAGGGCTTCCCTTGGGATGGCCCTTGTCCTTGGAAGTATGGGATTAGTTACTAATGTCTGGCAACTATTTTTCTTAAGAATGTTGCAGGGAGTTTTTGCAGGATTTGTTTCAAATTCAAATGCTTTAATCGCTACAGAAACACCTAAAGAAAAATCTGGTCAAGCGCTAGGAACAATGGCCTCTTCTTTTACTGCTGGGAACTTACTTGGGCCTTTCTTAGGTGGAGCACTTGCGTCTGCATTTAGTTACCGCGTTACTTTCTTTATCACAGGAGGATTATTATTAATCTCCTTTCTTCTCTCACTTTTCTTTGTTCATGAAGAAGGATTTAAGCCGATTACAGAAAAGAAATTAGATAAAGCCAGCGGCGTTATTGCTACTCTACGATCTCCAACCCTAATATTCGGTTTACTGTTAACCACTTTAATTATTCAAGCAGCCAACAATTCAATTAACCCAATTGTTTCTCTATATGTTAAACAATTGATGAGTGGACATGGAAATGTTGTTTTTGTTTCTGGAGTTATTGCGGCTTTACCAGGAATTGCAACGTTTTTAGCTGCTTCCCGTTTTGGAGCTTTGGGAGATAAAATTGGAACCCACAAGATTATTATTGGTGGCTTTATTGGTGCGACAATTTTATTCTTTTTAACTGCTTTTGTTCACAATACAGTGCAATTAGGTATTTTACGCTTTTTAGTTGGCTTTACCGACGCATGCCTCTTCCCGCAAGTGCAAACTTTATTAACCAAAAATTCACCCGCTGCTGTAACTGGTCGCGTCTTTTCATGGAATCAGAGTGCAATGTATATTGGAAATATCGTGGGCCCACTCCTCGGCTCTTTCATTGCCGGAATTTCAAGCTATAGTATGGTTTTCATTGTGACAGCAGGGATTGTTGTCTTAAACTTAATCTTGTTTAATTTTAATGTTGTAAAAAATCTTTCCAAATAGCATAAAAACAGCATTTCTCAATACCTCCGAGAAATGCTGTTTTTATTTATACAAATTGATTTTTTATTCTAAATAAACGTAATTTAAATCAATTAATTTTTCTTCTTTAAATCAGCTTCTATATGATTCTTTTTCTCTCTAACTGCAGTTGGAATTCCGCCCATCTTAGCTAATCTCTTCTTTCCTAAGAACAGGTATAAAACAGCTGTTACAGCAGCTACAACTATTGAGAGTAAAATAGTTTCCCAAGTAAAGTTAAAGATTAAATAGCAAGCTACTAATAAAGCTAAAATTGGAATTGTGTAGCCACCTGGAAGCTTGAAGCCATGGTTTGGATATTGACCAGTATGCTTAAATTTAATAACCGCAAAAATAGATGGTACATATTGAACAAATGAAGCTAAAACAATACATCCAACTAAGAACAAGTATGATTGAGTAATTAAAAGTAAGGTTACAGCGGCAGTTAAAATAATACCTACCCATGGAGCATCAAATTTATTCTTTTTTCCTACCCAATTTGGTAATAATTGGTGTTCTAGAGCTAAGGAAGCAATCAAAGCTGGTGTATTAAACGAGCACGTAAATGCCACACCGAAAATACTTAACAAAACTCCAATGATAATAATCACATAGCCCCATTCTCCTACAGCAGACTTAAAGGCATTAGCAATTGGAATGGTGTACCATGACATCTTGTGACCCAAAATACCAATAGCAATTAATACCATCAAAGTATAAAGAATAGTTACCGTAACCATAACAGCAACTAAAGCCCGTGGAATATTTTTAGCTGGATCTTTCATCTGAGAGGCAGCAATTGGAATAAATGAGAAACCACTAAACAAATAAAACACAACACTAAAGGCTGCACCAAAGTGATGGAAAAATGGTCCTACACCCTTTGCAGCTGCGGCTGGTAAAACGGGATGGAAGTTTGCAATATGCATGAAGAACATACCAACAATAATAAACAAAATAATAGTTGATAGCTTAGCAATGGAGGAAGTGTTATCAATTATTTTAACTAAGGCACGACCAAAGAAATTAATAATTGAGAACAATAAAACTAATCCTATCCCGACAGCAAAATAGACTGAGCTTTGATTGAATGCAGGTACAAAACTTTTAAGCGTTGTTAAAAATGCTACTACTTCAGCAGCATAAGTACAACAGCCCAAAAACCATGTAAATACACCAAGCTCATAGCCTGCAAATCTACCAAATGCATTGTACGAATATAGCCATGCAGCTCCGGAACCGGTAAAACGACTAGCCAAATCCGCATAACATAATGCGATTAACCCTACCGTTAATGCAGCAGAAAGTAAGACAACTACACTCAATAGATCCATATCTTTATAAATAGATTGCGGAAGTAAAAATGCTCCTGATCCTATAATTCCGTTAATTCCTAAAAAGTAAATTGACATAAAAGTTAACTTTTTAGGAACAGTTTTTTTAACCATAGTACTTACCACCTTTGAAACTGTTCATTTATATTTCTAAAACATTAACTCTCATCTCAACCATAACGATTGTCCTTTTTAAAAGCAAATAAAAGAAATCGAATTCAAAAAATAATTCATTTACCTACAAAATAATAATTATTCCTAAAAGAATATATTTTTTAAGTGCTTTTTTCGATTTATTATTTTATCAATCTTCTTTTAAGTTATTTTATTCGATATTAGTTAATATAATGCATCTTTTGTAAAAAAGCCTATTTATTACGATTGTTTTTATTTGCTTTTTTTATTTTTAACTCCTAATCTAATAGGCGAATAGATAATTATTATTTTAACTTGCAAGTCGTTATATAAATATCTATTTATTTTGTTAACTTTCTATTTTGATGAAAACTCATGTGAACTACTATCTTTTACTAACACTCTTTTTTATCAATAACATATGTTGCTAATAAAAGAGATTCACAAGCCAACCATCTTTTTAGTTAGTTTCTTTTGCCTTTTTAGAAGGAGTGGGTATTTTCATGGAAGACAATAAAACTCAACAGAAAAAGACCTATATATCTGTCCTTGCCCTAACAATGATGAATGTTTCCATAGTTGCCGGAATCGCAAACGATGTTCAGCAATCATTCTATGGACTTGCATCAGTAACGTACTTCGCAATCGGAGCTATTTGTTTCTTCATCCCAACTGCTTTAGTTGCGGCTGAACTAGCTTCTGGTTGGAGTAACCGCGGAGGAATTTTCCGCTGGGTTGGTGAAGGTTTAGGTAAAGGCTGGGGACTAACCTGTTTACTTATCCTATGGTTTCAATTGATTTTGAACTTTGGGATGGGGATGCCAAGTTTTACAGCAACAATCATGTTCTATACACCCAACTATGATGCAGCTGTTAAGTTTGCCCAAGCACCACAACATGAATTGTTGATTATGACAGGTTGGATCATTTTATACTGGGTCCTTACTTATTTGGCTACTAAAGGTGTTAAAGCTTTCTCCAACATCGCTAAATACGGTGTTATTATCGGAAGTCTAATTCCTTTAGCGGTTATGGTTATTTTAGCTATTGTGTGGGTAGCTCAAGGGCATCAACCTGTTATTCCGATGACACCTAAAGGATTAATTCCTAAGTGGAATGGTATGAGTACGTTAGCACTAGCTGCTGGTGTATTCTTCTCATACACAGGTATTGATACTAATGCAGCTCATATTAAACAACTAAAACATCCTGAAAAGGATTTCACAAAAGCAATGTTTATTTCAATTATTCTTGCTTTCTTAATCTTTGTTGTTGGTACTGTAATCATTGCTATGATTATTCCTGAAAAACAAATTAATGTTTTATACACTCTCTACTCTGTATTCAGGATTTTAGGATCAACAATTGGGATGCCTTGGTTGTACATGGTTCTTGTTTGGGCTCTACTTTTCAACACAATTGCTATGGTTGTAACTAATATGGCAGGTCCATCATTTATGTTAGGTCAAGTCGGAGGAAGTGGTTTCTTGCCACATTGGTTCCAAAAGAACAATAAACACAATATGCCGGCACACTTAATGTATACGCAAATTGCAGGAATGACAGTTGTTGCTTACTTAGTAAAACTGATTCCAAATGTTGAAGGATTTGTTATCTTATTAACTCAAACAATCACTGTTTTATATATGTTTTACTACATTTTAATGTTTACTGCTTTCCTACGTTTACGTTATGACCAACCTAACCGCCCTCGTTCATTTAAAGTACCAGGTGGTAAGTTTGGGGCTTGGCTTGTTGGAGGAGTAGGTATAATTTCATCGGTTTTCGGAATTGTTCTTGCTATCTATCCACCAGCACAAGTTAAAGCAGAAGTTGGTTCACCAATAGTTTATGTTTCTGTTATTTTGGCCTTAGTTGCTGTTGTTTTGATAGTTTGTTTTGTTTTATATCAACTTTCAAAGAAACACACTGATTGGGTAAATCCAAATAACAAGTTTGCCCCATTCACTTGGGAAATTGAAGGACTTAAGAAACCTGGAAAGGCTTTATCAAACGTCCCAACAACTGTTATGTCTAAAGATCAAAACCCAATGGGTATGCCAATTAAGCGTCCATATAAACCAAATGAACAAGTTTCTGTTGATATCGTTAAAGCAGATGAAAACAACGAGCTTTCAACTGATGAAAGTTAAATAGATTATCGATTTTAAAGAAAAGAGATTAATTATGGTACAAATTGATAATGAAGATTTAAAACAAGTTAGATCAGAATTTTTAGATACAGCAAAGTATCGTAATACTCAAAATGCCGTAATGAAGAATGGTATTAAAAAGTCAATTACAAATCAAAGTGAAATTAACTCTCACCCATTTGTATTCTCAATTGATGTTGATTCAAATAAAGTTTTAAACCAAAAACAATCTGGTCGTTGCTGGGACTTCTCAGGTTTAAACTTCATTCGTTACCACATTGAAAAAGATCACCACATTAAGGACATGGAATTGTCACCTAGCTACGTTTACTTCTACGACAAGCTAGAAAAAGGTAACTACTTCTACCAAAACATTATTAACACAGCTGATCGTCCATTGTCTGACCGTCTAGTTAACTGGTTACTTACTACTCCACAACAAGATGGTGGTGATTGGCAATTACTAGTCGACTTAATCGAAAAGTATGGTATTGTTCCAATCGAAGAAATGCCAGAAGATGCAGTTAGTGCTAACTCTCAAGAATTAAACCGTATGTATGACAGAAAGTTACAAAAGGACGCTTTGAAGTTACGTGATTTAGCTAACAGTGATGCATCTGATGAAAAGATGAAGAGTGTACTTCGTCAAATGAACGCAGAAAACTACCGTGTATTAGCTATTGCTTTAGGTACTCCTCCAGAGAAATTCACCTATGAATACCGTGACGAAAACAATGAATACCACACCACTGGTCAAATTACTCCATTAGAGTTCTTCAAGAAGTTCGTTGACATTGACTTAGGTGACTATGTTGAGTTAATGAACTTACCAGGTGAAAAGTATCCATACAACACCCCATTCGGAGTTGAAATTTCTGGCAATATGGTTGGTGGACAACCAAGTCGTTACTTCAACGTTTCAATGAAGGATATGGAAAAGACTGCTATTGAACAATTGAAAGATGATGAACCTGTATGGTTTGGTTGTGACGTTCTTCAAGAATGGGCACCACAAGCTGGTCTTTTAACTGAAAAAGTCTTTGACTGGGATCGTTCATTTGGTATTAAGTTAGGTACTGATAAGACTAAGAGATTTGAATACCGTGAAAGTTTACCAACACACGCAATGCTTATCTCTGGTGTTGACATGCGTGATGACAAGCCAATTAGATGGAAGATTCAAAACTCTTGGGGTCCAAAAGTTGGTCACAAAGGTTACTTCATTATGGGCAATGACTGGATGGAACAATACACCTACGAAACTGTTGTCAACAAGAAGTACTTAACTGACGAACAACTTGCTGCTTACGAAAAAGAACCAGTAATGCTTCCATACTGGAACGCAATGAACCCAATTTAAAGAGAAAAATATCTTTAGAAAGGACGATTATATATGGCATGTACCACTGTTTTAGTTGGTAAAAAAGCCAATATTGCTGGTTCGACAATTATTGCACGAGATTGTGACGCTGAAGTATGTAACGTGCCAGTAAAGTTTGTAGTTGTTCCTGCTAAATCAGAAAAGCAAACTTTTCATTCATATGTAACAGGATTAGATATTCCTCTACCTGAAAATGCACTTCGTTACCAAATGGCTCCTTTTGTTGATTACAAAATTCACGGTCAATTCGGTGAATGCGGAATCAACAGTGAAAACGTTGCTATGAGTGCTACTGAAAGCTTATATGGGAATCCCCAAGTATTGGGATTAGATCCACTAGTAAGTAATGGAATTGGTGAAGATGCTCTATTAAGTATAGTATTGCCATTTATTCATTCTGCTCGCGATGGTGTTCAATACCTAGGAAAATTAATTGAAAAATATGGTTCTCATGAAGGAAATGGAATTGCTTTTAGTGACAAAGATGAAATTTGGTATATGGAAATTCCAACAGGTCACTATTGGGTTGCAGAAAAACTTGATGATGACAAAGCTGCTGTAATAGCCAACCAAGTTTCCTTACAAGATATCGACTTTGATGACAGTAGTCGCTTTATGTGGGCTCCTGGCATTAGAGAATTTGTAGAGGAAAATAATCTTAACCCTGATCCTGATGAATTTAACTTCCGCCATATTTTTGGTACATCTAATTCACGTGATCGTTGCTATAACACACCACGTGTTTGGTTTGGTCAACGCTATTTAGGACATATTGCTTTCTCACCTACCAGCAACGACCTAGATTTTAGTTTCAAGCCAAATCGTAAGTTAAAACGTGAAGATGTTGGTTATGTTCTTAGCTCTCACTATAATGAGACGATCTATGATCCATTAGCTGATAACACACCAAAAGATGATAGAACTAAATTCCGTCCAATTTCTATGGCAAGATGTGCTGAATCACACATTCTCGAAATCAGAAATAAAGTTCCAGCAGGCATTGCTGGTATTGCATGGCTTAATTTTGCTCCAACTGCCTTTAACCCTTATGTTCCATTTTATGCTAATGCCAATGGCACTGCTCCCGAATATGAGAACACTACTGATGCATATGATCCAAATGAAGCATATTGGCTTTCAAGAACTGTTGCTGCTTTAATTCAACCAAGTTATAACGAAATGAAATCTCTATTAAGTGGATTAGATGGATTTTTGCCTACTGCTGATCAGCTTACCAATCACTTAATTCATCAAACTGATTTAGAAGCTGAAAAATTAAGTGGACAAAAGCTAATTCAATATTTAACTAAAGCTAATGCAGCTAATGCACAAAAGGTTCTTGACCTTACTCATAAAACTGTTGGCAACTTAGTAAAGCGTGAATTAACTTTATCTCGTTTAAGTTTCTCCATTAATACTGATCGTTTACAAAGTTAATCAAAGAAAAGCTAGGTGATTCTCACCTGGCTTTTTCTTTAACGTATGTTATTTAGGAGATGATAACAATGATGGAAGATGCAAAGGAAAAAGAAAAAAAATCTGTCAAACAGATTTATATTTCTATCCTTGCATTAACACTTATGAACGTCTCCATTATCGCTGGTATTGGTAATGACGTTCAGCAAGCTTTCTATGGTTTGTCTGCTGTTACTTATTTTGCCATTGGTGCCATTTGCTTCTTCATTCCTACTGCTTTAGTAGCTGCTGAATTAGCATCTGGTTGGAGCAACCGTGGTGGTATCTTTCGATGGGTTGGTGAAGGCCTTGGTAAAGGCTGGGCTTTAACTTGTTTATTGATACTTTGGTTTCAAACCATGATTAGTTTTGGTATGGGGATGCCAAGCTATGCTGCTACGATCATGTTCTATACACCAATGTATGATAAGGCTGTTCAATTTGCACAACACCCACAATATGAAGTGTTAATCATGACTGGATTCATAATTTTATATTGGATCCTAACATTTATTGCTACTAAAGGTGTTAAAGCTTTTAGTAATGTCGCAAAATATGGTGTTTTAATTGGTACTTTTATTCCCTTAGCTATCATGATTATCTTGGCTATCGTTTGGTTATGTCAGGGCCACACCCCTGCTATCTCAATGACTCCTAAAGGCTTAATTCCTAAGTGGAACGGAATGAGTACCTTAGCGTTAGCTGCTGGGGTCTTCTTCTCATATACCGGTATTGATACTAATGCCGCTCACATTAAGCAGTTGAAGCACCCAGAAAAAGACTTCACCAAAGCTACTTTTATTACTATTATTTTAGTTTTCTTGATATTCGTTGTTGGTACTGTGATTATTGCGATGGTCGTACCAGAAAACCAATTAAATGTTATCTATTCTTTGAACACTGTCTTCAGAGAATTAGGTGCTACGATCGGAATGCCTTGGTTATATATGGTTCTTGTTTGGGCTGGATTATGTAACGTTTTGGCTAATGTTATTACCAATATGGCTGGTCCATCATTCATGCTTGGACAAGCTGGTGGTAGTGGCTTCTTACCAAAATGGTTCCAGGAAAAGAATAAGCACCACATGCCTGCTCACTTAATGTACACACAAATTGCAGGTATGACAATTATTGCCTATCTAGTTAAATTAATTCCAAACGTCGAAGGCTTTGTTATTCTTTTAACTCAGACTATTACCATTCTTTACATGTTCTACTATATCTTAATGTTCATCACATTCTTGAGATTAAGATACGACCAACCTAACCGTCCACGTCCATTTAAAGTTCCTGGTGGTAAAGTTGGTGCTTGGATTGTAGCCGGTATCGGCTTAATTTCCAGTGTATTCGGCATTGTATTAGCCATTTACCCACCAGCACAAGTTAAGTCAGAAGTTGGTTCACCTGTAACTTATGTGGTAATTATCTGTATCCTCGTTGCAGTAATCTTAGCTATCTGCTTTATCATGTATCAATTATCAAAGAAGCACCCTGAATGGGTTGATCCACGCAACAAATTCGCTCCATTTACTTGGGAAATTGAGGGATTAAATAAACCAGGAAAAGTTTCTTCAAATGTCCCTACTGAAATTATGTCTAAGGATCAAAACCCAATGGGTATGCCAATTAAGCGTCACTACAGCCCAGATGAACAAGTTTCAAGTTCCGTCTTTAAGGCTGCTGAAGACAATAAGCTTACCCCACCGGATGCCGACAATTAGTTTTATATTAGAAAAGAGATTGTATTATGTCTGAAATTAACCCTACTGATTTGAAAACAATCAGATCAGACTTTCTTGATACTCAAAGATTACGTATTACTCAAAATGCGGTTATGAAAAATGGTATTAAAAAAGCCATTACTAACGAACGCGCAATTGAAAATAGTAGTTTTAACTTTTCAATTGATGTTGATTCAAATAAAGTAATGAATCAAAAACATTCTGGCCGTTGCTGGATGTTTAGTGGTTTGAACTTTGTTCGTTTCTTAATTGAAAAGAAGCATAATTTAAAAGATATGGAGCTATCTCCAGATTACCTCTTCTTCTATGACAAACTAGAACGTGGTAATTACTTCTACAACAACATTGTTAAGACCGCTGCTAAGCCCCTATCCGACCGTGAAGTTATGTTCCTCCTCGCTACCCCTCAAGAAGATGGCGGTGATTGGCCACTATTAACCAACCTAATTGAAAAATATGGCTTAGTTCCAAACGAATTAATGCCTGAAACAAAGCCAGCCTGGAATACTACCGAAATTAATCAGATGTACAACAGAAAATTAGACAAAGATGCTATGAAATTACGTGATTTAGTTAACAACAATGCTTCCGATACAAAGATTAAAAGCGTTATTCGTCAACTAAACCAAGAAAACTATCGTGTCTTAAGTATCTGCTTTGGTACTCCTCCAGAAAAATTCACTTATGAATATCGTGATAAGAATAAGAAGTATCATACTACTGGTGAAGTTACACCATTAGAATTTTACAAGAAGTTTGCAGATATCAACTTAGATGACTATGTTGAACTCATGAACTTACCTGGTGGTGGCTATAAGTACAACCAAACCTATGGCATTGAACTATGCAATAACGTAGTCGGTGGTAGAAATATTCGCTACTTAAATGTTCCAATGCATGATATGAGACGTATGGTCATAGATCAATTAAAAGATGATGAACCTGTATGGTTTGCTTGTGATGTCTTACAAGAATGGAATAATCCTGCTGGCTTACTTTCTTTAAAGGTTTATGATTGGAAGCGTTCATTTGGTATTAGCTTAGGCAAAGACAAGGCTACTCGTGTACAATACCGTGAAAGTATGCCAACTCACGCCATGTTAATTTGTGGTGTTGATTTACATGATAATGAACCAACTAAATGGAAGGTTCAAAATTCATGGGGTGATAAACCTGGTCATAAAGGCTACTTCATCATGGATAATTCATGGATGGATCAATACACTTATAATACGGTAGTCAACAAGAAGTATTTGACTGATACTGAACGTGCTGCTTACGAAAAAGCTGAAATCAATCTTCCATATTGGACTGCAATGTTATCTGATTAGTCTTTAATTGATAAAAAAATGAAGGTGAATGTTATGACATTAACAGATACACAAAGTAAAATTGTTGCAAAAGCTACTAAAAAAGATGTTAATGGTTGGCATTATTTAACAGTTCAAGGTGACCCTTATGAAATTGGTTTTCAACATGGTTATCTTTTAACTGACGAATTTAGGGATGCAGTGCGTGTTTACACCCATATGACACTTGAACTATATGGAATGGATTATTCGTTCTTTGTCAATCAAGCAGTTAAAATGCACAAAGATAAGATTCCAGAAGAATATTTGGAAGAAATGCAAGGTATGGCTGATGGCTTTACAGCTAACGGGTTTGAAACCAGTGTTGACGACGTTATCGGCTGGAATGACTGGATGGAAGTAACTGGCTATTGGTGGCCACAAGTTGCAGCTAACTATTCTAACAATCCACCTCAAGGACCACGCGGTTCTCACTGTTCTGGATTTGTTGCTACAGGATCTGCCACAAGAGATGGTAAACCTGTTATTGCTCATGAAAGTTTCGATGACTTCTGGAGCGGTCAATACTTTAATGTTTGTGAAGAGGTTCATCCAACTAATGGTCATGCATTTAAGATGCAAACCGTTCCGGGTTACATCGATTCAATGACTGACTTCTACGTTACTGATGCTGGTCTTGGTATTACTGAAACAACAATTGCTGGCTTTGTTGGCTATGATGTACATGGAATGCCTGAATTTATTCGTGCTCGGAAAGCTACTCAATATGCAAATAATATTGATCAATGGGTAAAATTGGTTAATGAAGGCAACAACGGTGGTTATGCTAACATTTGGCTTCTTTGCAACATTAATACTGGTGAAATCGCACGCTTTGAACAAGGATTAAAACACCAAGAATTGTTAGAATCAACTGATGGTTTCTACTATGGCTGTAATGCTTGTCACAATCCACGGATTCGTAACCTTGAATGTGTTGACAATGGCTATAATGATACCCGTCAACAAACTGGTGCACGTAGAGCACGCTTTGAGGAGTTATTACCAGAAGTGTCTGGAACTATTGATGATGGCGTTGCTAAGAGAATCTTAGCAGATAAGTATGATCCGTACTTAGGTTATCAATGTGCTTCTTCACGTAATATTTGTGCTCACTATGATGTTGATCCACAATACTATGCTGACGATCCACACGGCGTTTGGAATGTACCTTTCTTCCCAGGTGGTTCATGTGATGGTAAGTGTGCTGATGCCACTGATATTGAAAACTTGAATATGTGGGGCATTTTTGGCAGAGCTGATGGTGAACCATTTGACGCCAAAGACTTCATGAAGCAACATCCTGAATGGAACTGGCAAAAAGGTTATCTATATGATAGACCAAGTCAACCTTGGACATTGTTTGACTAAATTAGTTCAATTAACTTAATCAAAAACAAAATCATAAAAACTACTCACACAAATAGGGTTAAGCATAATGCTTAACCCTATTTTGTTAACTATTTATTTACTACTTGCTTAATCTTTTCAAAGACAAATTGCATTACTCCAACCCAAGTTAAAGCGATAGCAACTGAACCGCAAACATCAGATGGATAGTGAGCATAAACATATACTCTAGAAATCATTACAATAACTAGCCAAACGATCAATAGAAAATCAATCCAAAAACGTTTAGTTCTATCTTTCAATACCACTGGTAAAAGCACCATAATGATCCAAATAACAATCATCCCCATACCTAAAGTATGACCACTAGGAAAACTAAATCCATCATCAACTGCTAGGTGCTGTACAGGACGAGCTCTTTGAATCAAATGCTTAATTACCCAACCAACTGCATCCCCTGTAATCATTGTTAAAACTAAGTTAGTCGCAAGAGGACGTTGTTTTCTAAACCATAAGATTACTGCAATTAATACCATCCAGATCAAGTCAACCTTGGTATCTGCTAAAAATGTAATCTTTAGCATCAATCCCTTTAAATTAGGAACAATGTGAACTAATCCTTCAAAGAAATTATCAAAGGCATTAATCCAACCTAAGTGTAAAATAATCGAAATGGCGAGAATCAAACTAATGGGTAAGCCCCAATATATCGCTTTTGAATATCTTTTCATTTTTACTCCTGTTTTCAATAATGTTTTTTCTTATTTTACCACTATGAACTAAAAATTCCCTACACATTATTGAAAAATCTTCTCTTCAGCTTTCAACTGTTTTGGCATACTTTAATCACACTGAGTTTTGATTTTACTTTTAAGTAGAATGTAATCAAAAAGCTAAGCATACCATAAAATAGTAATGCTTAGCTTATTTTTTTATACATCTAATTTATAATCAACATTTATTTTTCAATGAGATGATCTTTACCTATTACCCCTCCTTTTTACTTTCTAACTCTTTCTTATACTGCAGATTATCTTCAATTTTGAAAAATGGATAATATACAAAAAATGAAATTATAAAAATCACTAGCTGTAGAATGGCACCTGAAATTCCACCAGTCATTATATACCCGCCAATAATCATTGGAGTCGTGCCAGGAGGTAACACTCCAATAGGTTTTCCTACAATACCAAATTGCATCGATAAATATGTAATCGTAACTGTAATGATAGGCATTAATAAAAATGGAATCCACATAATTGGATTGAAAACTATTGGAAATCCAAATAATACTGGTTCATTTATATTGAAAATACTTGGAGCTAGACTTAATCTTCCTAATTTCTTGTATTGCTGACTTTTAGCAAAAAATGCCATAGCAACAACTAAACCTAAGGTTGCTCCTGATCCACCTACAAAAATAATATATCTAAATTCTGCTGAAGCAATATTTTTAACAGCATGTCCTGCAGCTAGAGCAGCAGCATTCTGACTAGTTAATGATAACCAAATAGGTAACATTACTGAGTTAGCAATAATTGATCCATGTAGTCCAATGCACCACAGTAAATTAATTATCAAAAAGACTGCTAATGTTCCCCAAAAACTTGTTCCTAATTTAGTTAATGGCTGAGCAATAATACTTTGGATTAAATTCTGAACATTCTTATATGGCGTAATTTCTACAGCTAATCTAATTATCCAAACGACAATCACTGCGAAAAAGCCTGGAATGATCGAATTAAAGGACTTTGCTACTGCTGGAGGAACACCGTCTGGCATCTTTATCACAATATTCTTTTTAACTATAAAACGATAAACTTCAGTTGAAATAATCGCCATAATCAGCCCAACAAAAAGACCTGCACTACTAAAATAATTAGTATTAATTACAGTCGTAGGATTATTAGCTACTTTTACCGTATTAGTTGGCGTCACTAAAAAATATGCTGCTAATGATATTAAGCCAGCTCCTATACCGTCAACTTTGTAGCTTTCCCCTAGTTTATATCCCATTCCAAATGTTGCAATTAATGCAACAATATTAAAGGTTGCATTATAAGGATATAACAATGCTTGCTGGATTTGCGGATGAGATTTTAAAAATGAAAGATACGTTGACACTGGAAAATCAGCTAAAATTAAAAATATTGATCCAATAATAATAAATGGAATTGTTAAAACCATAGCATCCCTAAGAGCAGCTAAATGTTTTTCACTAGCTACTCTATTTGCCTTAGGTATTACTTTAGTTTGTAAAATATTCATAAATTTATCCATAAGTAATCCCCTATCATTTAATTGACTCTCCATTAGTTTTTATTATATTCTTATACCAATAGAATGACTTTTTTCTCGTCCTCTTTAGACTACCAGTTCCATCGTTTTCTTTATCCACATAGATAAAACCATAACGTTTTTTCATCTCACCAGTTCCAACAGAAACTAAATCTATAGGACCCCAGGATGTATAGCCAATTACTTTTACCTGATCATCAATAATTGCTTTCATCATTGCTTTAATATGATCGTTTAAAAAGCTAATTCTATAATCGTCATTAATCTCACCATTTTTATCCTTTTTATCAATTTCTCCTAAGCCATTTTCAACAATAAAGAGTGGTAATTGATAGCGATCATATAATTGATTCAGTGATAATCTTAATCCAATCGGATCGATATCCCATCCCCAGGAACTCTTTTTGACATAGGGATTTCCTTTAAGTTTTTCAACTTGATTTTGTGAATTCATTCTTACTACTGAAGAAAAATAATACGAAAATGAAATAAAATCTACCGTTCCATCTTTCAGAGCATTCAAATCTTCATTTTTAAAATTAAATGTTAAATTTTCTCTTTTCCAAATTGACTTACAAATGTTTGAGTAATATCCTTTGCACATAACGTCCGTATAGTAAAAATTATTTTTCATAAATTCTTGTCTTGCTAGCATATCTTTTGGCCGACAAGTGGCAGGATAGGTTAGTGGCCACTGAACCATGCACCCTATCTTATTATTTCTATTAATCTGATGCGCTAGTTTTACAGCCTTTGCACTCGCAACCATCATATTATGACTTACTAGAATTTTAGTTTTAAATCGATTTTCATTCTTATCAAAAATAATTCCTGCTTGATGATATGGTTCGTTTTGATTTAAAATCTCATTAATTTCATTAAAAGTTATCCAATATGAAACATATTTATCGTATCTTGTGAATACTACACGACAATAGCGTACAAAGAACTCTATTAATCTTCTATTTCTCCATGAACCATATTTTTGCACTAATTTTAGTGGCGTTTCATAATGTGATAATGTAACTATTGGTTCAATATTATATTTCTTTAGCTCTTTAAATATCCTATCGTAGAACTCTAATCCAGATAAATTAGGTTCTAGCTCATCGCCATTAGGAAATATTCTCGCCCATGAAATTGACATTCTATAACATTTAAATCCCATCTCTGCAAAAAGCTTAATATCATCTTTATAATGATGATAAAAGTCAATTCCTTCATGACTAGGATAATAAACATCTTTTATAGGTTTTGAATCTACTTTCCTAACATGCTTATCATTTACTACTCTCTCTACATCAGCTATGTTTAGCCCCTTTCCATCGGCTAAATAGGCTCCCTCTATTTGATTAGCTGCTGTAGCACCTCCCCAAAGAAATGTATGGTCTAATTTCATACTCGTTCCTCCTTACATTTTTAATTTATAGCCTTTTGTTAGCGCATACAATATAAAAAGGCATAAAAGGAATTTTGTTCTAAATATTATTCCTTTTATGCCTTATTTTTTAAAACATCGTTTTATGCTTAATCTGTATTTATTTTTCTATAGTTTTTCATTATTGATAATTGAATTAGTAGATTTTCTATCTTTCTCTAACGACATTGCAAGTTGCAACTTAGTTTTATAAAATCGATCAAATTCCTTTTGAAAAATTAGTGAATATAACACATCTAACATATAACTAACTGATAGATGAATGCTATAATCTCCAATATTTTGATAAAGTGATTCTTTTGTAGAAATATATAAAATTTCATCACAAATCTTTGTTAAATCATTTTCTCCAACTGAAGTAATGGCAATAGTAGGGATATTATTTTTCTTACATTGTTTTGCGATAAGTAAGCTGTTATTTGTTTCTCCAGAATAAGAAATTATAATAGCCATATCTCCTGCTTGCATAATTTCTGCTTCATACAGTTGATAATTCAAATTAGAAGAAATTATAACTTTCTTACCTATTTTCATCATCTTTTCTTTGAAAGAGTATGCTTGATTTAAGTAAGTTCCATATGAAAAGATATAGATTTCTTTGCTCTTACCACAAATTTTTCGACAACGAAGTAGTGTTCTCATATCCATTATCTTTTTAGTATCTTTGATTGTTTCAAGATACAAATCAGTTATTTTAGACATCACTTCTCGAGCTGTATCTTCTCTTCTAAACGGAAAGTTTGCATCAACATTTTGAAATTTTAAATTAATGTATTTAACTTCATATAAATATTTATTTTTAAAATCACTAAATCCAGTAAATCCTAACTTATGACATAACCTAATAAGAGTAGAAGGAGAAGTATATGTTTTTTCTGCAATTGTTCTTACAGTATCTTTTTCTATATTTTCATCAGCTTTTAAAAAATAATCTGCAATAATTTTTTCATTATCACTCATACCTATTTTTTCTCTAAGTCGATCTCTAATAAGCATTAGTTATGACTCCTTTCTTAAATAATTAGATTCAAAGGTTGCTTAAATATATTTTAACCAATATGATCTTAGAATATCTAGTTTTAAAACAAAAAAGCTAAGTATCTCGCAAAATAGCAAAATACTTAGCTTTCTTCATCAAATCTTTTTATTAATCAAATATATCTAGCTCTAATCCATCAACAATATCTCTCAATAAATCTAAGCCTGCAATACTGTTACCATCTTTATCTAAGGCCGGACTAAAGATCCCAATTCCATATTTGTGAGGTGCAGCGGACATAAGACCACCACCAACACCACTCTTTGTTGGTACACCAATTAGTCGTGAATAGGTGCCTGATTGATTATATAGGCCAGTTGTCATCATTAATGACTTGATACAACGAGCTTCTTCATCAGGGATAATGCGTTTGTTGTCCCATGGTTTTACACCGCCATTAGCCAAAACCGCCCCTAAATTTGCTAAAGAACGTGCAGTCACCATCATTGAACACTGCTTAAAGTAAGTATCAAGACTAGTTACTACATCCCCCAGCATCATGTTTTTAGATTCCATATAATATGCTAACGACCGGTCTAGATTGCCTGTTCTTTTTTCAGAATGATAAATTATTTGATCTAAGTAAAGATCTGGGTCATTACAAATATCACGAGCAAAATCTAAGATTTCTTCAAATGCATCGTCACCCGTCTTACTTACTACCATCGAAGTTGTAGCAATTGCTCCAGCGTTAATAAAAGGATTCAACGGATACTTAGCTCTTTCAATTTCCATATTTAGAATTGAATTGAAGGCAAAGCCTGTTTGACGGGATCCTACATGTTTAAATACTTCTTGTATGCCCATCTTTTTAATAGCAAGCATTAAGGTAATTACCTTAGAAATACTTTCAATTGCAAAACGTACTTCACTTTGGCCAGCTTCACCTACTTCACCATCTTCTAAATCATATAAAGCAACTCCGAGCTGCTTAGGATTAACTTCAGCTAAAGCCGGAATATAGCTAGCAACTTTTCCTTCTTTTTCTTTAGGTAAATTTTTCTTAACTAATTTTTCTAATTGAATCATAGCTATCTCTTTTCTATGAAAATACACTCTCACTTTAAGCATAGTCGATTCAATTGATTAGGTGAAATATTTGCATTTATTATTAATAAAAAAGCTACGCAACCACTTAATACGTAACTTTTCATTAACTTGCCTTAATCAATTGGAGGAATCTCTCTAGTTTCTGCTAGTTCTTTATACCAATATGCACTCTTTTTTGCATAACGTTTCTGGGTCTTAAAATCGACATAGAATAAGCCATATCGTTTTGAATAACCATTAGTCCAAGAGAACATATCTTGTAATGACCAAACAAAGTAACCATTAACCGGAATACCAGACTCAATCGCCTTAGCTACTTGTTCCATATGATCTCTTAAATATTTAATTCTAGGTGTATCATCAACTATCTTGTCTTCACCTTCAAACTTATCCTTATAGCCCATACCATTTTCAGTAATATACATTGAATGAACTAAAGGATAATCATCATAAATACGTTTTAATTGATCATACATCCCTTGTGGATAAATAATCCAGTCCCAGTCAGTTGCTGGCAAGTCCTTTGGATGAATCTCCTCACCAACACCCTTCATTCGATTGACATCTGTTCCTTTTTTACCAGTACCATTATGAACAATTTCTGTGGCGCCATGATATTCCTTCATAAATTTCGAGAAGTAGTAGTTAACTCCCACAAAGTCTAACTGCTTAGCGGCCTTTAAGAGAACTTTTTCATCTTCTGGCTTAATATCAATCATCTTCTGATCATTAGCTTCAATTATTTCTCTAACTAAAGCTAGAGTTTCTTTAGAATATTTACCGGCTAAAGTTCCATCGAGGTAAAACTTATTTTCCAGCACATCTTTTAATTCGGCAGCATGCTTGTCACCTTCACTATCAGTTGCTGGGTAGACAGTTTGAAGAGCATGAACAATACCAATTTGGCCTGTATATCCAGCTTCTTTATAGGCATTAACGATTCGTGCATGGACTAAATTCTGGTTATATTCTGCTTCAAAACATTTATCAAACTGATCTTTATATGCTGGAGGAAAAGTTCCACTAACATATTGCTGACCAGCCATTGAAGTTGGTTCATTAATTGTAATCCAGTATCTAACCTCATCGGCATATTCTTTAAAGCAAAACTTAGCATATTCAACAAATGCATCCAGCATTTCTTGTGATAACCATCCACCTTTATCTTGCAGAGCTTGTGGAGTATCAAAGTGATGAAGGGTTACAAAAGGTTCAACACCATCTTCACGACATTTTTTGAATAGCTTGTGATAGTATTCCACGCCTCTTGGCTCCATTTTTCCTTCACCTTCTGGGAAAATTCTTGCCCAGTCAATTGAGACTCTGATTGCATTAATATGGAATTTTTTACATAGATCTAAATCTTCTGGGTAACGATGATAAAAATCACAGGCCGGATCAGGATTAATGGTCCCCTGTTCACGCAAGTACTTATCCCAAATCACTTCACCTTTACCATCTTCTTTAGTTGCGCCTTCACATTGGTAAGCAGCAGTTGCTCCACCGAAATAAAAATCTTTTGGAAATTTAAATTGTTGCATTTGGTACACTTCCTGTCGTATCTTCATCTTTCTTTTCATCATTTTTACCAGCTAAGCTATCGACTACAAATTTAAATGCTTTATCAGGATTTTGAGTTAATTCAATATACTGACGTCCCGTAGTCGTAACTAATTTTGAGCCATCATGATCAGCAATTTCTTGCAAATTACCTTTCATACTATCCATTTGTGGAGCTAAGATAATTAAGTCCATGTCATTAATAATATCCATATGCTGTCCATAAGCACGAGCTGCAGCATGAAGAGATAAATTACGTTCTTTTGCCATCTTGTTTAATGCTTTAGCCAAAATTCCGGAAGTACCACCGCCGGCACAGATAACCATAACGTTAGTGTCTTTAGTGATGCCATCTTTAGCTTCTTTATCAGTAGCTGCAAGAGTTGCTTCTGAATCAGTAGTAGGAACTGTAGTTACACCAGCAGCTTCTTCTTTAGCAAGTTTAGCTTGCTCTTGCTTGTACAAATCGTTGTCATAAAACTTAAAGAATGGAAGCCAAATTAAAGTATCAACAACTAAGGTCAAAATCACATAAACAAATGATAAGCCAGCAAAACCAGAGGATACGATAATACCAATTGGTGCAGGTACTGTCCAAGGAAGAGTGTTGTATAAGGCGTTCATATGAAGAACTTGAACGAAGAATTTATAAGCACAAACATTGAACATCGGTGTTATCAAGAATGGAACGAAGAAGACTGGGTTCATGATGATTGGGGCACCAAACAAAATAGGCTCATTAACTCCAAAACATCCAGGAATAATTGCTGCCTTACCTGCTGCCTTGTTTTGAGCTGATTTCGCCAAAAGTAAGAAGATAAATGGAACTACAAAAGTTGACCCAGTACCACCCATATTCATAACGTAATCTTGAGCGTTAATAGTTAAAGCATGACTAGCTTGCATTCCGGCATGAACTAATTGTTGGTTCAAACCTACATTAGTCGTTTCAATTGCAGCTACAGCTGGAGCAACAATTGAAGGACCTTGTACACCAACAAACCAGAAGAAAGCCATCGCACCAGCAACTAAAGCTAAACCACCATAAGTATCACTTGCGTGGAATAGTGGAGAAAGAACTTTTACCACACCTTCAGATAAATTAGCCCCAAATAATTGATTCAAGACAATTTGTACTAACCAGAATAATGTAACTGAAAATGTCATTGGAAAAATATCTTTAAAAGTCTGTGCAATATTTTGTGGTACTACATCTGGCATTTTAATAGTTACATTGTGCTTAACACATTGGTAATAAATATTTGGAACAATTAAACCAACAATATATGATGCAATTAATCCTTGAGTGCCTAAATAAGTTAAGTCTAACCCATTTTTGCCAACTTTAATCGCAATAATAATAAATGAGATTTCTGCAGCCAAGATAACATTCATTGAATTGATTTGATTTGTCTTAGGCAACTTCAAGTTCTTATAATCAGTTAAATTCTTTGCACAAGTTGCAGTTACATATAAGGCAAGTAGTCCCATTGAATAGTTGTAAGGTAAGACCAGTGCATTTTCGACTGATTTTGGCCAATAAAATCCCCACGCATTTGGTACATAGGCAATCAATGTAAACAAACTCGAAAACAAAATGATTGGCATCGCGGCAATAAAGCCGTCACGAACCGCAGAAACATATGGATTAGAAGCAATTTTTTCAAATTTTGGTTTCATCTTATCCATTGTTTTGGTAAAACCATTCATTTTTCTTCCTCCTCTTTCACAAAATTTTCAAATACTCATATCAGTATTACTTTATTCAATATTTTTTCCTTCGAGTTTATTTACTCGTTCATAAAGGTTAATAATTGTCTTCATCTGGTCCTTTAAAAGCATCGTTGTCATCAAGGTATCTTGACCATGAACCATAATGAAGGTTACATCTAAGTCATTTCCTCCAGCTTCCTTGCTTAAGAGCTTAGTTTGTTCATTATGAGCTAAGTTAATAGATTCTTCTGCCTTCTTAACAAGTTCTTTTGCCTCTGTGATCTTTCCTTCACTAGCCTTATCCATGGCTTGCATTAAATAAGTTCTTGCATCTCCTGAATAAGCAACAATTGAAAAACCTGTCATTGAAATTTCTTCTTTAGTAATTTGATTTTCTGCATCCATTTCTAATTCTCCTTAAATTAATCTTTGAATATGAATTGTTAAATACGTTTGTTCGCTTAGTGACAACTTTATTTGTAATTTTTTCTCCATTAATTCTTTAATGTGCTGAACTATGTGCCATGCTTGTGAATAATTAGTTTCTATTTCACCAATCATTCCTTCTGAGATTGGTAAGCTATCTGGTTCATTATTATTAAGTCGATTAATAAAATATTTTAGATGAACTAATAGCCTGTCATAATCATTAGCATTCGTTTGCCTTCTGTATATTCCATTTCTATTCAGTTCATCTTGAACAACTTCGATAATCTCATCATTTTCTATTTGATTCTTATCATCTTTAATACCGTCACTAGTATGGGCATTAATGAAGTGAAGAGCGATGCTCTTATGTTCTGATTCCGGAAAAGAAATATCTAAGCTATTTCGAAAACCAGTAATAATATCATCTGCAATCTGATATGGAATAGGATAAGCATCACTTAAATCTGGCAAATAATTGACGTCTTCTTCGTTCTTAATCAAACGTTGATATGCTCCAAATAGGTGCGTTGTTAAGGTCACATAAATATATGGCTCAACAGCAAATTTATATTTAGCTTGTACTTGGTCAATCAGATCATAGCTCGTTGTTACAAAATCTAATGGTACATTTGCTAATAAAGTTGTTAAATCATTAACGGTATTTTTATCTTTTATTTCGAATACCTTATCAACATTTTCGTCTTGAATTAAATCTCCTCTTTGCTTATGAAAAGCAACACCCCTTCCCATAACAATATTTTGTTTATCATCCCTGGTATGAACGATTGCAACATTATTGTTTAATATCTGGACTATTCTGTATTCCATGTCTCACTCCTCCAGGAAAAATAAAAAAACCGCGAATCTTCAATACAGACTTACCGGCAGTTGTCTGTATCAAAAGTTCGCGGTTTTGCCTAATCGTATTAGTTACAATCCACATTTATTTTTGCTTACGTATGTATAATAGCATGTTATCTCTTTAATGTAAACGCTTTTATTATAACTATTTTATTATTGGTAGTTTAAATAAAAAGAGACTAATCATTAATTAATCTCCTTTCTACGTGCGGTTTATAAATCTATATCTTAAGCTAAATAATGATCATTCTACCTAATCGTGATATACTCCTTCAGCCCACTTCTTGTTTTCTTCATCAAAGAAGTGTTCGTTATCCTTTTGATCAGGATTTGGTTTAGCAATATTATCAATTTTTTCAATTAGCTTCTTATTTTCTTCAGTTGGTTGATACTTTTCATTCAAAAATGCATCCGCAATATAGAAAATAAAGTCTCTTCCTAAGACAATACCACCCATACCTAAAACGTTAGCATTTAATTCACGCTTAGCATATTTAGCTTGAACAACATCACCAACCATGGCTGCTCGAATTCCTTCATTCTTATCAGCCGCCGTTGAAATACCAATACCAGTACCACACATTACAATACCAACATCAGCTCTACCATCGGCAACAGCTTCGGCAACACGTTTTCCATATATTGGATAGTGTGTTCTAGTATTATCATAGGTACCGAAATCTAATACTTGATAACCTTCCTCTTTCAAGTGATCAGATAGTGCCATTTTAATTGGAGTGACAATATGGTCATTTCCTAAAGCAACAACAGTATGTTTATCAATCTTTGGGTCTACAAATTCTGGTTGTGGTCTATCATTATCAAACATTCCAATACCTCCTCTAAATCATTTTTTCAAGCATATCTAAACGAACTTGATGACGTCCAGCCGCATACTCAGTATGTAGATAATAGTCAATGATTGATTCAGCAAGCTTTTCACCAACAATACCACTACCAATTGCTAATGCCTTTGCGCCGTTATGCATAGCAGTCATATGGCCGGTTCTTTCTTCATTAACGTCTGCAGTTACCATACCTTTAACCTTATTTGAAGCCATAGCAGACCCTACACCGTATTCATCAAACATAATAGCTTTTTTAATACCGTGCTCTAATACTTCGTGAGTTACTTTTAAGCTAGATTCCACAAAATCTTCTGCAGGTTCTGGCGTTACATCTAGCACCTCGTAGCCCCCATCTTCTAAGTATTTTTTTACTTTTTCTTTTAGTTCAAAACCATTCTTGTCACTACCAATAACAACTTTCATGTTGTTCTCCTTTCACTATTCACTACCCTGATACAAAGTCGTGATTTGGCTGTAATGTTTTACGATATCAGGATCAAGCCCAGGACTTGTAATTAACCCATCTACATCATACAAATGGTAAAATTCATAAAAATCATTGCGATTAATTTTATGATAATCAGCTACAACATATTTTTTACGTGAGCGATTTAATCCTAGTCCTTGCGTCTGTCCTTCTTCTAAATTAGCTGTCATCATCGAGGTGTCTTTAATTCCGTTTACGCCAACAAAGCCCCGATCAAAAGATATTCCTCTTAACTGATTGTTTGCTAACGCTCCAATAAAAGCCCCACTAACTCTACGATATGAACCTCCAATTAAAATTAGTTCATAATTATTCGCATTCTTTTTAGCAGCTTCAAAAACAGGTAAAGAATTAGTAACAATTCGCAAGTTTTTTTGATTCAATTTTGCAACCATAAATTCTAAAGTTGTTCCTGGTCCAACATAAATTGTTTCATCATCTTGAACAATTTTACTTGCAACTTCAGCTGCCGCTTGTTTTTCAGAGATGTTAATTTCTCGTTTCTGGATATAATTTTTTTCAACAGAATCTTGTTGAGAAATTACCTGTGCCCCGCCATGAATTCTCATCACTTTACCAGTAGTATTTAATTCATTAAGGTCCCGTCTAATCGTCATGTCTGAAACTTGCAATGTTTTAGCCAATTCATCAACGGTTACAAACTTTCTATCAGTTACAATTTCTAAAATATTTCTTAATCGTTCTCTTTTAAGCATTATTCACCTTAATTCTATTTGGCTAACTAACTCATTACATCTTTATTATATATGTTCATTTATGTTTGTCAAAGTTAATTTATGTTCATTATTTGTTTAAAAAGCCAAATAGTCCTCCTTAGCCGTATTATAGCAAGGATATCGCTTACACAAAAATATTTTTTTATGTTTACAAACTTTAAAATCAACAACTTAGAACAGAGTTAATTTCATACTTGACTTTTTTCTTATATCTTAGTTAAATTAAGAAAGAAATAATGTGATGACCTTTAATATAGTCCCGTGAGGCTATCAAGGAAATCTGCGCGTAAACTATTTTTTGACATAGTTTTAAACAGAAACGACTATCTTAAAGGAATCCTCTTTAGATAGTCGTTTTTTCTTTAGGTCATCAAGATTTTCATTTCAAGGAGGAAATTATGAAAAAGATGCCTAAAGACACATTTCATAATGATGATGCGATCTTAGACGTTTATGAGAAGCCAGAATTAGGACAAGGAATTCTCCTTTCCATGCAACACTTGTTTGCCATGTTTGGCTCAACGGTTCTGGTTCCAATCTTAGTCGGAATCAATCCAAGTATTGCTCTTCTTTCATCTGGCGTTGGTACTTTAGTCCATATGCTACTAACCCGTTTCAAGATTCCAGCATACTTAGGATCAAGTTTTGCTTTCGTTGCAACTATGCAAGCTTTAATGAAGCAAGACGGTTATCCAGCAATTGCTCAAGGTGCAATTGCAGCTGGGTTAGTATATGTTATCGTTGCCTTAGTTATCGCAAAGGTTGGGTCTGATTGGGTAAACAAAGTTTTACCACCAATTGTTGTAGGACCAATCATTATCGTAATTGGACTATCTCTTGCAACTACTGCTGCCAACGATGCCATGATGAAGGGTACGAAGTACAACTTAACTTACTTCGGTGTTGCCATCTTTACCTTAGTCATGACCTTAATTTTCCAAATGTGTTTTAAAGGCTTTACTAGTTTGGTTTCAATTATGCTTGGGATCGTTTGTGGCTACGCTCTATCTTGCGTTCTAGGAATAGTTGATTTTTCAGGAGTAGCAAAGGCTGCTTGGTTCTCGATGCCCGCTTTAGATGTACCTGGAATTAGCTACCACTTCAAATGGTATCCAGCAGCCATCTTAACAATGGCCCCAATCGCCTTTGTTACAATGACTGAACACATGGGACACATTATGGTTCTTAACTCTCTAACTAAGAGAAACTTCTTTAAGAATCCAGGTTTACACCGTACTATGATGGGTGACGGTCTTTCAACAATTATTGCCGGTTTTATCGGTGGTCCTCCGACTACTTCTTACGGTGAAAATATCGGTGTTTTAGCTATGACCAAAGTTCATTCAGTTTGGGTATTAGCAGGAGCTGCAGTATTTGCAATTATCTTTAGTTTTGTTGGTAAAGTTGCTGCAGTCATCGAATCAATTCCAATGCCAGTTATCGGCGGTATTTCATTCTTACTATTTGGAACCATTGCATCTAATGGTCTAAAGATTTTAGTTGATGATAGAATCGACTTTGGCGAAAAACGTAATATGTTAATCGCTTCTGTCATCTTAGTTATTGGTATTGGTGGGGCCTACCTACAACTTGGTAACTTCCAATTAACTTCAGTTGCTTTATGTACCATCTTTGGTATGTTAATGAACTGGATCTTACCTAAACAAGCAGCTAGTGAAAAAGCACTTGAAGCTGAAAAGAAAGAAAAATCTGAACAAAAATATTTTAATTAATTGAATATTTCAAAAAAACTAGAGCTGCAAGTAATGTGGCTCTAGTTTTTTTATCTGCTAAAAATATTGTTTAATCGCCGTAGAATTGACAAGTAATACTCAAGTTCTCTTAACTAATTACTTAAATCGTTAATACTATGATCAAGAAAGCTACAAGTAGCTTTCTTTTTTTAACTAAAATATTTGCTAAATTCATTACGATACTCTGTAGGAGTCTTATGTTTCCAAGACTTAAAATTTCTATTTAAAACTCTAGTGTTAGAAAAACCACTTTCATAAGCGACTAATTCAATTGATTTATTTGTATTTAAAAGTAGTTCTCTAGCATGCATTAAACGAACCAATTTTAGATATTTACCCATGCTTAAGTTATTAGTCTGCTTCAATTGCCGGTTTAATGTCACATGAGAAATATTAAACTTCTCTGCAATATCACCAACTTGAATATCCTCTTGAAAGTGCTCGTTAATATACTTAATTATCTCATCCCCTAAAGCTAGATTGGGACTTTGAACAATTTGCTCTTTATTATTAAAGTTTTGATCAAGTAAAACAATAATTTTCATCAGATGACTTAATACTATAAAACGACGAGCATCAGTTAATGGCTTTCGGCACAACCGACCAAGTTCTGCTACCTCTTTTACTAATTCATTATATGCCCGCTGCTTTTTTGTACTCTTCTGGCCTAATAAGTTGAGATTCCAGTTAATACTCGATGGATACTGACTTAATAAAAAATCATCATCAATAATTAACCCCCCATATTCCCATTCTCCTGCTTCACCTGATGCACTATGAATTTGACGCCGATTAACTAACCAAATATCTCCACTATTGAAATGATAAGTCTGTCCTTCAAGAGCAAAACGAAGATCTTTTCCCTTATTTAAATAGTTCAGCTCAATTCCCTGATGCCAATGTTCCGGCTGCATAACTTTATTATCATAATAAAAATAAAATGGTAGTCGCTGATTATTTTGAACCTCTTCATGTTCAATCATTGTAATCCCTTTCAAAATAATTACTTCTTAGTTACGAAAATGACACTTAGTCTCTATTTATAAATGATATCTTAATCATATATAAAACACGAGGAGGAATTAAATTGATTAAACTAATTGCCTTAGACACAGACGGTACACTCTTAAGCTCAAAAAATAAAATCTTACCTTCAACCAAGAGAGCTATAAAAAAAGCCTTAGATCAAGGAGTTAAAGTTGTACTTTGTTCTGGTCGACCAATCGCTGGTTTAGCGCATTTCATGAAAGAACTAGGTATTGAAGGTAGCGACCAATATGCAGTTACTTTAAATGGCGCAATCACTAGAACTGCTGATGGCAAAATAATGACTCAAGATTTGGTTAATAATGCGCTTTATCGGGCTTTAACTAAATTTGCCAAAGAACAAAAAGTCCCTTTCAATATTGTTGATCCTGATTCAAGAATTATTACGGCCGATCATGATGTAGACTATTTTGAATTGCTCCAAGCCTGGGAAAATACAGCCCCTATGTTCATTCGAACCCCTGATGAAATGCCCGACAATTTTGAGATTTCAAAGGGATGTTTTGTTGGTTCAAAGAAAATCCTCGATCAAGTTGAACCTACTCTAAGAGAAAAATTTAGCAAGGATCTTTATATTGTTCGAGCTGATGATCATTTCCTAGAATGTTTACATCCCACTGTTAATAAAGGAAATGGCTTAAAAGAGTTGGGTGAAAAGATAGGCATTACTCCAGATGAAATGATTGCTTTTGGCGATGAAAAGAACGATATTTCAATGTTTGATATTGTTGGTACTGCAGTTGCTATGGGCAATGGAAGCCAAGAAGCAAAAGATCATGCAGACTACATTACTGATTCAAATGATAATGATGGGATTGCTAAAGCACTAGATAAATTTGTTTTTTAACAAAAAATCGACCTTCCTAATGAAAGATCGATTGATATTTTTACCAATATTGATTTGTTAAGGTCTTCACCTTTTGTTTAGCAATTAAGTAATAGCCCATTGCAGCGATTGACCAACCCCAAACGATATGGCCAAAGAATTCTGAGAAGTGTTCCGCAAATGGCATTTGCCAAGGTGCTGGCGTTGTACCAAGGACAGGCATAATAATCAAATGCCATGCGACCCAAATAATGATTCCATACAAAGCACCTTCCCATAAGCCAGCCCAAGCAGTTTTCTTGAATTGGACCATATAAATCAAAAGCCATGCAAAGAAAATTGAGAAGCTAAAGTGTAAAATTAAGGCAACCCAGAAAACTTTTTGATCAGTATTATAAATTACGTAAGCATGAGTAAATTTATAAGATGCACCCATTTGTTGCAACATGTGTTGTGGTGGATTAACAACATCACGTGCTAAGGTTCTCGGTGGTAAGATTTTCTCCCAACCAATCTTAACCATTCCAGAGATCATTCCCGCAATAATACCAAACCAGACGCTCTTTAAAAAGACGCGCCAACCATTTGAACTCTTATTCATAGTTTTCCCCTCTTTATATCAATTACATAACTAATTATAGAAAATGAGTTCAATTTATCAATACATATTTTGATATCTTGTGCCCCAGGAATACGTAGTTAAAGGAGATAATTAAATGACAAAACTAATTGCCGTTGATATGGACGGTACTTTCTTAAATGATAATAAAACTTATGATAAAGACAAATTCACTAAAATTTATCAAGAATTAGAAAGAAAGAATATTAAATTCACTGTTGCTAGTGGCAATCAATATTACCAACTTGTTTCTTTCTTTAAAGATTTTCCTGATGTAATCTATGTTGCAGAAAATGGTGCGATTGTTAGAAATCAAAAGGAAATTTTAAAACTGAGTTATTTTTCAGATGAATCAAGTAAAGTAATCTACAACTTTTTATTAAAACAACCAGAACTAGAATTTTTAGTTTCTGGAGTTGAAAGTGCGTATTTTCCAATTAGATATTCCGTCCGCTACTATGATGTATCAACTCACTACTACTATCATCTTAAAAAAATTAATGATCTAGCAGATATTAAGGACCACATAGTTAAATTTGCTATTTCTTGTCCTGATGATAAAACTGATTATTATGTAAATTTCTTAAAAGAAAACCTATCGGATTATTGCGATGTTACAAGTAGTGGTCATGGTGATATCGACATCATTCAGCCCGGAATCCATAAAGCTCACGGCTTACAGGAGCTTGGCACACTACTTAATATTCCTTTATCTGAAATGACTGCTTTTGGTGATGGTGGAAATGATCTAGAAATGATTAAGGAAGTTGGGGATGGAGTTGCTATGGCAAATGCAGATCCGGCCGTTTTACAGATTGCAAATCATACAACTACATCGAATAATGATCAAGGTGTTCTTACTTACATTACAGATAATATTCTTTAGTAAAAAGGCATGAAACAATCCCCCGTTTCATGTCTTTTTACTTTTTGATACACATCACCAAATGTAGGATTAAATGGGTTCATGTATCTCACCTCCTATTATTATTTTTATACTATTTTATACTTTAAATCTATTTTTATACTATTT
>CANOQA010000005.1:0-67045 GCA_947568765.1 uncultured Lactobacillus sp.
GAAATGCTAGAAGCTGAAATTGCTTTACGTCGTGCGGTTAATAGATTACATGTACGTGAAAATTACGGTAAATAGAAATGAGAAAGACGAACGATGAGTTCGTCTTTTTTTATGGAGAAAATTATATGATGAAACAAGTGGGAGTTCATTCAATTGTTAGTCTAATCACATATTTAGTGACGATTGCATTTTCGTTCAGAGCAGTGAGAGGTCTGAGAGTGGACCAGTTATTTAAAAAGGGACACACATTTGAAATTCAAGTATTTTTACTATTTGTGTCGATTGCCTTAGGGTTTATAGTCGGACAATTTATTTTGGCATTAGTGGATCAATCCTTAGCTTTAAAAATGCTTTTTTAATGATTTTTATAAGAAATGCTTTTGAAAAGCACTTCTTTACACTTGTCCTTAAAGTAAAGCGGTATTTATGTTACAATTTTTAATGATTAAATACTGGAGGCACTAGCGTGGCAAGAGATATAGGAATTGATTTAGGAACTGCAAATGTTCTAATAAATGTATCTGGCAAAGGTATCGTTTTAAATGAACCTTCTGTTGTTGCTGTAGATACTGATAAAGATAAAGTTGTCGCAGTCGGTACTGAGGCATATAAAATGGTAGGGCGTACACCAGGTAATATTAGAGTAATTAGACCATTGAAAAATGGTGTAATTGCAGATTTTGATATTACAGAAGAAATGCTTAGCTACTTTATTGAAAAATTAAACGTAAAAGGTTTTATGTCTAAACCTAATATTCTAATCTGTGCTCCTACTGGAGTTACTTCAATTGAGCAAAAAGCTATTATTCAAGCTGCTGAGAAATCAGGTGGAGGCCGAGTATATCTAGACTTTGAACCTAAAGTAGCAGCTGTGGGAGCAGGGCTAGATATTTTTAGACCACAAGGAAATATGGTTATTGATATTGGTGGTGGTACTACTGATATTGCTGTCTTGTCAATGGGAGAAATCGTAACTTCCCGCTCACTTCGTTGGGCCGGGGATAAAATGAATCAGGCCATTGCCAGCTATATTAAACGTAGTAAGAATCTTTTAGTAGGACAACACACTGCTGAGCAAATTAAGATTCAACTTGGGACCGCTTTTGAAGCGGATCCAACTAAGACGATGACTGTTCGTGGTCGTGATATGGTTGACGGATTGCCAAAGCAAGTTACAATTAACGAGCTAGAAGTTCAAAAGGCTCTTGAAGATGGTTTAATGTCAATTGTGGCTGCAACTAAAGAAGTTTTGGAGCAAACTCCACCTGAATTGTCTGCTGACATTATCGATCGTGGTATTATGTTAACAGGTGGTGGAGCCTTACTAAAGAATATTGATAAATTAATTACTTATTATCTCCAAGTTCCAGTTTTAAAGGCTGATGAACCATTAGAAGCTGTTGCAAATGGAACAGGTGTGTTGCTTAAAAATATTGAAAATCATCAGAGACACTAATTATGAAGAGAGCAAGTTTTAATTTTTCATTAGTAAATAAACATTTAAAAAAATTGGGAAAGATTATTTTATACTTGTTTGCAACCATGCTCCTTGGAGCCTTTATTGGATGTGGTGTTGCAAGTGGCAATCCTTTTGCAATTTTCTTTCCTACAACATGGATTCATTTTTTTGAGTTTTTAAGTTAAAATGAATAAATTGTTAATTGGGTTGGTAAATGTTTATAAGAAATTTATTTCTCCAATTTTGCCACCAACATGTAGGTATTATCCTACTTGTTCAAGCTATATGATTGATGCTTTAAAAAAGCATGGAGCAATTTTAGGCTTAATAATGGGACTAGCGCGGATATTACGCTGTAATCCTTTTATTAAGGGAGGAGTAGATCCAGTACCGGATTATTTTACCCTGCGTCGTAATCCTCATCCTGAACGATATGAAGATGAAATTATTGCGCAGGCATTTCATTCGAATAAAAAGTAGGAGAATATATATGTCTAGAAAATTGGAAAGTATTGATATTGAAGTTAATGAAAGAAAAGGCACTTCAGCACCTACCTGGGAAGTTGTTATTCCTGGCAAACGTTCTATTGGAATTATTGAACAAGAAGAAGAACGCTACCATGTAGTATCTTCCAAAACAAATCACAGTCTCTATTCCAAGACTTTAGAAAGTGCTATTAATGAATTACTTTCATACTTTACTTTGCATGAGAAATAAACAAAGTAGGGATATACAATGACAAAAGTTGAAAATAAAGCAGATTGGTATGATCGCATCGCATGGGGTGTAGTAATTCCAGTCTTTTTATTAGCCGTCATCAGTCTATACGGTATTTGGGTTGCAACTGTGAATGATCCTAAAATGGGTAGTCCAGTAAAAGCAGTTATTACTCAAGCAGTTTGGTATCTGGTATCAATTGCACTGGTGATTTTCGTAATGCAATTTGATGCAGAACAACTTTTTAAAATTGCTCCAATTGCTTATGGGATTGGAATAATTTTATTAATTGCAGTTTTATTCTTGTATAACCGGCAAGTATTTGCCGATACCGGTGCGAAGAGTTGGTTTAAATTAGGACCATTAACTTTTCAACCCTCTGAAATTATGAAACCTGCCTTTATCTTAATGTTAGCGAGAGTAGTAGAGCGGCATAATGAACACTATGCCCATACTTTTAAAACAGATTGGCTTTTGATTGGTAAAATATTTGCATGGTTAATTCCAGTTGCAGTTTTGTTAAAGCTACAAAATGACTTCGGTACCATGCTTGTGTTCTTTGCAATTGTTGGTGGGGTAATTTTAGTTTCAGGAATTACTTGGAAAATTATCATCCCAGTATATGGCGTTGTGTTTATTATTGGTGCAGCAGCAATCTTACTGGTTACTACCCCCGGTGGACAAGCATTTTTAGGAAGTGCATTTAACTTTAGGGCCTACCAGTTTCAAAGAATTAACTCTTGGTTGAATCCATCTCAAGATACTTCGTCAGGTGCTTATCAATTGTGGCAAAGTATGAAGGCGGTTGGATCAGGTCAAATCTGGGGACATGGTTTTGGTAAAGTTAGTGTTTATGTTCCTGTTAGAACTTCCGATATGGTTTTCTCAGTTATTGGAGAATCATTAGGTTTTGTAGGATGTTGTGCTTTGATTTTGATTTATTTCTATTTAATTTTTCAAATGGTCAAAATTACTTTTGAAACAAAAAATGCATTTTACTCTTATATTTCTACAGGAATTATCATGATGATTTTATTCCACGTTTTTGAAAATATCGGAATGGGAATTGATCTTTTACCATTGACTGGTATCCCGCTACCATTTGTATCTCAAGGGGGATCCGCCTTATTAGGAAATATGATTGGAATTGGCTTGATTCTATCGATGAAGTGGCACCATAAAGATTATATTTTTAGTACCGCTGGAGACTTTTAAAAGTATAAAAAAATACCTCATCATTTTTGATGAGGTATTTTTTTTGCTCTTAATTTTTTCTATTTTTCTTAATATCTTCGTTTTGTGCAGCTGGTTGACGAATTACAAGAACATCACAAGCTGCAGTACGGGTAACATACTCCGTAATACTACCAATTAGTAATCTTTCTACGGCGTTTAAACCCGTAGCACCTAAAATTATTAAATCGATATTGTGTTCTTCTGGAAACTCATGAGCAATGATATTCTTTGGAGAACCAAATTCAATTGAATAGTGAACATCTTTAACTCCAGCATCTTTAGCCCGGTTATAATATTCTTCAATTTTGGTTTTTGCCTCTTCAGATACTTGTTCAACCATTGCTGAATCAAAGCTAGAAACATCTTGAAATGCACGAGTATCTACTACGTGTAAAATTTCAAGAGTAGCACCGTTTCTTTTAGCTACTTCAACAGCTTTGCTAAATGCAACGTCAGCTTCTTTTGAACCATCTACGGCAACTTGGATATGTTGGTATTGTTTTAACATGTTGATCACCTCTCCATCAATATTTTACCAAAATTTGATTTAAATAGAATAATAATAAAACTATTCATTTAAATTCATGAAAGTAAATGAAAAGATGGAAAGCGCCATTGCAGCAATAATTAAGGTAATGAAATTAAATATTTTAGGTAAGGTAAATAAAATAATAATCCCAATAAAACCAGTTAAAATTAACACTAAACTAGTAATTGAGAACAGCATATTAATTTTTTTATTTCCAATAAAAGTGAAAATAATAAATTGTCCTTTATTTTTACTTTTAATTAAATACCAAGCTGTAATAAACACTAATAAAATAAAAATTAGCATTAGAACTTTTAATACCACTTATTAAACCTCACTTAATAAAAAAAGCGGCTTACGCCGCTTCCTTGAATTTCAATAAAATCTGAGTTGACTGCAACATAATGACGCTTGTTGAACCCGCAGTGTTCAAAATTTGAATCTATGTCGCAGTGAATATGGATTCTAGGACAAGCTAGTATTCCGATTCAGATGTTATTCATAAATTCCAACGTCTTTAGTTTGATCGGTCAACTTTGTAATTAGGTTGATCAACTCAGATCACTATCTATTCTAGCAAAGATATGATTAATGTCAATAAATTGGATTTACTTTTGCAGCCCATCTTTTTGCATTTTTTTTAGGCGCAGATATTGTCTTTTTAATGCATCTTCAACTTTAGAATTACCCTTCGGATTAAAGTAGGAGACATTTTTTAGATTGTTAGGTAAGTATTGTTGGGCAATCCAATCACCTTGAAAGTCATGGGGATAAAGATAAGAAACACCATGATTTAAGGTAGCCGCTCCCTTGTAGTGTGCGTCCTTTAGACTATCAGGGATAGGATCATTCTGCTTATTTTGAATGTCACTTATTGCTGAATCAATTGCAGTAATTGCACTATTACTTTTAGGCGATAGGCAGAGTTCAATGACAGCATTTGACAAAATAATTCGCGCTTCTGGTAGACCTACCATTTGAGCGGCTTGTACTGCATTAACTGCACGACTGCAGGCTGGGGGATTAGCGAGTCCAACATCTTCATAGGCAATTACCAATAATCGTCTACAGATTGCTACTAAATCGCCAGATTCGCAGAGATTCCCTAGATAATAAAGTGCTGCATCTGTGTCAGAACCGCGAATTGATTTTTGAAATGCAGATAATAAATCATAGTGGCCATCACCATTTGCATCATAATTTTGAGATTTAAATTGGATGGAATCTTGCATTTCAGCTTTATCAATTACTAGTTTATTATCAGCGTTCTCCTGTTTTTCTTCTTTTGTTGATAGAACTGCTAATTCTAATGCATTAAGGGTTGCTCTTAAATCGCCATTTCCTTTTTCAATGAGGAGATTACGCGCATCTTTTGTTAACTCTACATTGTATTTACCTAATCCTGTTTCGGAATCTTTAAGAGCACGATCAATCGCATGCGAAATATCCATTTCTTTAAGACGATGTAATTCAAAAATCTGACATCTGGATCGAATAGCGGGAGAGATGGAAATATAGGGATTTTCTGTCGTAGCACCGATTAAAATAATATTCCCTGATTCTAAAAGAGGTAATAGAAAATCTTGCTTTGTTTTGTCTAAACGATGTATTTCATCTAAAAGTAAGATGACAGTTCCACTCATTTTTCCTTCTTCAGCAACGATTTGAAGATCTTTTTTTGTGTCAGTTGCTGCATTAAGTTTCCTAAATGCATATTTAGTAGAACCTGCAATTGCGCTGGCAATGCTAGTTTTTCCAATACCAGGAGGTCCATAAAGAATCATTGAGGATAGAAGTTTAGCTTCGACCATTCGTCTAATTATTTTCTTATTTCCTACTAAATGTTCTTGACCAACAACTTCATCTAAGTTTTTGGGGCGCATACGATAAGCAAGAGGTTGCATAATTAGTCCTTTTTTCTAAATAATTTGTCCCAGAAATTTTCTTTTTTTGGTTTTGATAGTTGTTCATGTGGCACTTCTGGAGCATATACTTGATTGATGTCAATTCGATAATGATTAATAGCAGTTTTTGAAACTACTAAAACGCCAGTGGAGTCTGGTTCGTTTTTTGCAGTTTCGTCATTTATTAAAGTGAACTTAATATCTTTTTGTGAACACAAACTCATTAATTTACTAATAAATTTATTTTGAGGCATTTTACCATTGATTAAGATAGTATAATTTTTAAAGTCATTTAAATGGTCTAAAAACAAAGTATCTAAGGCCGGGTTATCGGTTTCTTTTACAGTCATTCTTACTAGAACTCGTTCACGTAAAGAACCTAAATATCTTCTCCGTTCATCGGGACAAGTTTGAGGAGTAATGCCTTTAGCAGCATGTTCAAGACGTGTATTTAAATCTTCAGTCATATTTCTTTTTCCTTTTTATAATAAAATATTACATTCTTAGTGTAGCAAGTGGAAAAGAAGAAAACAAAAAAGTCTTTCCAAAAGAGGAAAGACTTTTTGTAATGAAGCAGTAAGTATTAAAGCTTCTTGTTGTACCATTCAACGATAAGAGCTTCATCAACTTCTGGTTCCATTTCGTCACGTTCTGGAAGACGAACTAAAGTACCAGTCATCTTGCTGTCGTCAAATGAAACAAATGGTGGACGTGATACAACTGCATCTAAAGCGTCCTTAACTTGTTGCAAGTTCTTTGACTTTTCTCTTAAGCTGATTTCTTGACCAACTTTAACTTCGTATGAAGGAATGTCAACACGCTTGCCATCTACTAAGATGTGACCGTGGTTAACAAGTTGTCTAGCTTGTTCTCTAGTTGAAGCTAAACCTAAGCGGTAAACGATGTTGTCTAAACGTCTTTCAAGTAAAGCCATAAAGTTAACACCGTGCTTACCTTCACGAATCTTGCCGGCACGGATGAATAAGTTTTGGAATTGACGTTCATTTAAACCAAACATCCAACGTAACTTTTGCTTTTCTTTTAATTGTTGACCATATTCAGAAACCTTTGCACGGTTGTTAGGACCATGATCACCAGGTGCGTAGTTACGACGGCTAATTTCCTTACCAGTACCTGAAAGTGAGATACCTAAGCGTCTTGAACGTTTCCAACTTGGACCAGTATATCTTGACATAAAAAATCCTCCATAAAAAATAATAATTTTTTGGAGTAAAATATGAGAAATAAGTTCAACATTCGTGCATCTCAAGTTGCATGTTTCGCCCAGTGCAGCGCGGGTTACTCGTTCACTAAACGCCTCAAGATGTTGACGTTCTTGTCACTTATTGCTGCAAATATTTTACACGAAGACTATTATAGTAAGAAATATGTTTTAAAGCAAGTAAAAGTAGAGATTTTCTAGCTGGTATTAAGATGAAGTCTGGTATAATTAATATGAAATATGGAGGGTATTATGTCATCAGGGTTATCTATTCTTATTATTGTAATATTGATTGCTATAATTGCTGTTATTGCTACAGTTGTTATTCTTAATAAGTATTTTAATCATCAGATTGCGGAATTAGATGCGCTAACTGATGAATTGAAAGATATTAGCGTTGAAGAAGATATTAAACGTTTAGAGAAAATGGAATTAGCCGGAAAAAGTTTGGAAACTTTTAAAAGATGGCAGAAAGTATACCAGAAGGTTGATACTAAGGACGTTGGAGAATTAAAGCATCTTCTTGAACAAGCGGCTGGGCTTAATGCAAAATTTAATTTAATAAAAACTCGCCAATTAATTAAAGAAGCAACAGAATTATTACAGACTAATCAAGATAATGTAGAACACAGTAAGCAAGTATTTACTAATTTACTCGAAGCAAATCGAGATAATCAAAAGCACTATGCTGCTTTATCAAAAGACTACCAACAACTACGTAAAAAAATATTATCCCAATCTTTTAATTATGGGAATGCAATTGATCAGATTGAAGAAGATCTAGCAACCTTAGAAAGTGATTTTCAAACTGTAAAGAATTTATCTGGTGAAGGAGATCATGAAGAAGCAAAGAAAGTATTAGTTAAAATCGATACAAATCTTACTACTTTAAAGACTGATCTTCCTAAGGTAGAGAACTTTGATCAAGAATTAAAAAATGTTTTTCCCGATCAACTTAACGAACTCAGCAATACTTACCGTCAAATGATAAAAGATAAGTACAAAATTACTGAAGTGGATGTACTAGAAGAAATCAAGAGCTTAAGAGAACTAGTTGATAGTACTAAAAAGAGTCTTACCAAATTAGAGCTTAAAAAGGTTGAAAAGAATAATAAAGAAATAAGTACACGAATTGATAGCTTATATGACATTCTTACAAAAGAATTTAAAGCTCGACCATTTGTTGATAAAAATCAAGATAAAATTGTTCAAATTCTTTCCCATGTTGGAAATGCATCTAATCAACTTGTAGCTAAGTTAGAGCATGTGGATCAAAGTTATGAATTGACACATGGAGAGCTAGCTGAAGCTAGACAACTAAAAAGTCAAGTTAGCCGAATGAATTCTGACTTTGATGTTGACTGTCAAAAGCTAGCCGATGGTAACGGTGTTTACTCTCAAATTGAAAATAAATGGCTAACTATGTTGGATAATTTGAAAGAAATTGAAAAGACTGAGAAAAAACTCTCAAATGATATAGATGGACTATTTGATGCAGAAAAAATTGCTAATGATTCTATAATTCATTTTAAACAAGAAATTTCTTTAGTTTATCGAAAAGTTGAACGGCGTCAGCTACCCGGAAAGCCTGAAAGTTTTATTCAGATGTATACTTTAGTATTAAATGAAGTTAAGCATACAGATAATGAATTGAATCAAGTTAGAATAAATATGGAAAAAATATCTAGTGAACTGATTCAAATTCAGGAAGATATTGAACGTTTAAAGAAAGAAGCGGATGAGATTTTAAATTCTGCAGATTTAGTTGAATTGACTATGCAATATTCAAATAAATATCTTTCAAATCCTGAAATTAAACGCGCACGTAAAGAAGCTTATGATTTATATCAGAATAAATATGAATATAAAGAAGCGTTGGACGTAATTGCGACAGCGCTAGAAAAGGTAGAGCCAGGAAGCTATCAAAGAATTGAAAAAGAATACTATAGCGAGCAAGAAGCAGACGAAGAAGAGTAAAAGATTGAAGCAATAGTATTTTTAAGTTAAGATTTTATATGATTATCAAACGACCATCTTCTATGGTCGTTTTTTAGGGGAGAAAGAAAATTGATCTATTTTGATAATAGTGCTACAACAGCTGTCTATCCTGCAGCTTTAGAGACATATGATAAAGTAACAAAGGATATCTGGGGAAATCCTTCAAGTTTGCATAAAATGGGAGATCGATCTCATCAACTTTTAGAAGCCTCTAGAAAACAAATTGCTAATTTATTGAATGTTAAGCCATATGAGATATTTTTCACATCTAGTGGAAGTGAATCTGATAATTGGGCAATCAAAGGTACTGCTTTAGCTAAAAAAGAATTTGGTAACCATATTATTACATCAAGTGTTGAACATGCAGCAGTTTCAAATTCAGTACGTGCTTTAGAAAATTTGGGATTTCGTATAACTGTTTTACCAGTTGATAAGAATGGACAAGTAAATCCTGAAGATTTAAAAGAAGCATTAGATAAAGAAACAATTTTGGTTTCAATTATGGGTGTTAATAATGAGATTGGTACAATTCAACCTATTAAAGCTATTAGTAAAGTTTTAGAAAATTATCCTAACGTTACTTTTCATGTTGATAATGTTCAAGCTTTGGGAAAAGATGTTTGGGATGAGGTATTTACTGATCGAGTAGACCTAATGAGTCTATCAGCTCATAAATTTCATGCACCTCGTGGCGTAGGTATTCTTTATAAAAAGGAAGGTAAAATGATTAAGCCGTTAATTGATGGCGGTGGTCAAGAAAAGGCCTTACGTTCAAGTACTGAAAATTTACCTGCAATTGCGGCAACTGCTAAAGCCATGCGTTTATATTTAGCTGATGAAAAGAAAAATGCTGAGCAAGAATTGGCAGTTAAGAATAAAATAGTTTCCTATCTAAATGGAAAACCAGGAATTCATATTTTTTCACCAATTAACGATAATTTTGTTCCAAGTATCTTATGTTTTTCATTAGAAGGTATTCGCGGGGAAACTTTAGTTCATACGCTTGAGTCTGAAGATATCTATGTTTCAACCACTAGTGCATGTTCTTCAAGAAGTGGTGTAGAGAGTGGCACTTTGAATTCTATGAAGGTAGATGATGATTTAGCTACCGGTGCAATTAGACTAAGTTTTGATCCAAGTAATACAATTGAAGAAGCTGAGCAATTTATTTCAGTTTTTGATAAAATATATAAGCACTTCGCTGAAATTAATCATTTGAAATAAGGTGAAATTATGCAATATACAGAAGTAATGGTTCGCTATGGTGAACTATCCACTAAGGGAAAAAATCGAAAAGATTTTATTGGGAGACTTGCTGGTAATGTAACTAGAGCTTTGCAAGATTTTCCAGAAATTGAGATCCATCCTAAACATGATCGTATGCATATTGTCTTAAATGGTGCACCATTTGAGACAATTGATCAACGTTTAAAACTTGTTTTTGGTATTCAAACATATTCTCCAACTATAAAAGTTGATAAGAATCTTGATGCAATCAAAAAAGCATCCCTTGAATTGATGCAAGCAACTTTTAAAGATGGTATGACATTTAAAGTTAATACTAGACGTAGTGACCATGATTTTGAATATGACACTAATCAATTAAACATGATGATTGGTGATTACCTATTTGATAATATGGATAATTTAAAGGTTCAAATGAAAAAGCCTGACCTAGTCTTAAGAATTGAAGTTCGTCAAGACGCAATCTATATTTCAAACCAACTTCTTCATGGAGCAGGTGGTATGCCGGTCGGAACTGCTGGAAAGGCCGTCATGATGCTATCAGGTGGGATTGATTCTCCAGTAGCTTCTTACTTAGCAATGAAGCGTGGAGTTGAAATTGATATGGTGCACTTCTTTAGTCCTCCATATACTACTGAAAAGGCACTTGCTAAAGCAAAAGAGTTAACTGGAATTTTGGCTAACTATTCTGGAAAGATTAACTTTATTGCTGTACCTTTTACTGAAATTCAAGAGCAAATTAAGGAAAAGTTACCAGAAGGTTACTTAATGACCATTCAACGCCGCTTTATGTTGCAATTAGCAGATCGTATTCGTGCAATGCGGGGTGGGTTAGCAATCTTCAACGGTGAATCAGTTGGTCAAGTGGCATCTCAAACACTAGAATCAATGGTTGCAATTAATGATGTGACTTCAACGCCGGTTCTTCGTCCAGTGGCTACAATGGATAAAACTGAAATTATTAAGCTAGCTGAGCAAATCGGAACATTCAACCTTTCTATTGAACCATTTGAAGACTGCTGTACAATTTTTGCTCCACCGCGTCCAAAGACTAAACCAAAATTGGATGAAGCTCGTAAGCTAGAAGATAGACTTGATGCTGAAGGAATGATTCAGCGAGCAATTGATGGAATGGAGATTACACCAATTTATCCAAATCAAAAGTTCTTGGATGATAAGGCTCAAGAAGACGCAGACTTGTTATAAAAAAGTGCTAGCAGAATGCTAGCGCTTTTTATTTTAGAAAGACAAAATATATGAGAATTGATAAGTATTTGGCTAACATGAATGTTGGTTCACGTAAAGAAGTTCATAATCTCATTAAAAAGAAGATTGTGACAGTTAATGGAGAAGTTGTAAAGACACCCAAGGAGCAAGTTAAAGAAGAAGACCAAGTAGCAGTTGATGGAGAAAAAGTGGCATATCAGCAATACCATTATTTTCTTCTCAATAAACCTAAAGGTGTTATTTCAGCAACAGAAGATAAAAGTCAAAAAACTGTTCTTTCTTTACTTAAACCTAAAGATCGTTATAAAGATATAGCGCCAGTAGGTAGACTGGATAAGGATACAACGGGTTTATTATTGTTAACAAATGATGGTGCTTTAGCCCATGAGTTGCTAGCTCCTAATAAACATGTTACTAAAAAATATCGGGCAAAAATTGCTGGAGTAGCTGATGAAGAGACAGTTAAAGTTTTTGCTAGTGGTATGACATTAGGTGATGGGACAAAACTAAAACCAGCAGAATTAAAGATTTTGATGCAAGATAAAGAGTCCGATCAATCAGAAATTGAGATTGAAATTCAAGAGGGAAAGTATCACCAAATTAAGCGAATGTTTGGAGCAGTCGGGATGAAAGTAATAGAATTAGATCGAATTTCTATGGGAAAATTAGTCCTACCAGCTAACCTAAAACGCGGCCAATATCAAGAAATTACTCTAACAGATATCAAGTAGAGAATGAGAATTATGAATAAATATATTTTGGTTGGTTTCTTTATTTTGATTTTTCCTTTTACTTGCGGTTTTTTAAACATCGCCCACCGGGGAGATAATGAACAAGGAAAGTTTGCAGAGCATAGTTGGATTGCATATGATCGTGCAGTATGTGCAAAAGTAGACTATTTAGAACTAGATTTACAACAAACTGCTGATCATGTTCTCGTAGTGAGCCATGATGAAAACTTAAGTAGAGTTTTTGGAATTGATAAAAGCATTGCAAACTTGCCTTATCATGATCTAATTACATATAAAAATCAAAATGATGAGTCCATTCATCGTCTTGTCGATGTCTTTAAACGTTATCAGAGTTCTAACGTAAAATTTATGATTGAACCAAAAGATAATAGTGATAACGATATCAATAATCTACTTAGTTTGATCAAAAAATATCATTTACAAAATCGGGTATTGTTAGAATCGTTCTCAGAGCTAGCTCTTTTAAAAATTCATAAAAGTGATCCACAAATTCCACTAACTCAATTAGCTGGTGATTTTAAAATATCACCAATGCTGCAGTATTATGCAAATAATTTTTATGCTAAGAAAGCTGCGGATTATTTAGGTGAGCATAATAAAAAGTATTTACTCTGGGGCATTGATACAGAAACTCAAATGAAGAAGTATTCGCGCCCAGAAGAAAATGTTTCAGGAATATTGACAGATTATCCAGTTAAATTGGCCACTATTTTACATGAAAATAATGTCTTTAAAAGATACTATGAAGCAGCCGCTTACCCCAGTGAATCAATTTCAGGTTATATGTATTTGAAAAATGGTAAAAAAGTTTATGTTGATCAAGTTAAAATGAAAGACAATCAACTTTTTTATCATGTAAAACCTAATATTTGGATTAGTTATGATAATTTAAAAAATTCCAATAAGTTTGCTCCTAAAGCACAAGTTGGCAAAATCAAGTTAGAACATGATGTTCAAGTTTATACCGATCCAGCTTTTGAAAAGAAAACCGAGAAGAAATTACGTAAAGATAGTGCTTGGAATTATTTTGCAGTAAAGAAAATGCCCGGGAAAACTGCCTATAACTTGGGTGGTGCACAGTGGGTAAGTCAATAATTTTTTATTGCTAGCTTAATTAAAACATGGTAAACTTATAACCAACATATAGGGAGTAACCGGCATAAGGGTGTACTTACGGCGTCAAAACGAAATTAATTTTTCCGCTGTAAGTTTAAATGGTGAGACTATTGGCTAAACGTTTTTTGTTCAGACAATGGTCTCTTTTTTTATACCAAAGTCTGGTTTTCCTATTAGATGGAGGGTTTAAGTGAAAGCATATTATCGTGAGAGTAAAGAGGAAGTTCTAAAACAGCTTGGAGCTAACGAACAACAAGGTCTAACTAGTAAAGCTGCTCAAGAAAAATTAGCTCAAGTAGGACCCAATGCTTTAGTAGAAGGTAAGAAAAAAAGTGTTGTAGAAGTCTTTTTAGAACAATTTAAAGACCTAATGGTTATTATTTTGATTGTTGCAGCTGTGATTTCTGCATTTACTGGTAACTTAGAAAGTACAGCAGTTATTATTGTTGTTTTGATTCTAAATGCTATTTTAGGAACAGTGCAACATGTTAAGGCGGAAAAGTCGCTAGAAGCCTTGAAGTCCCTATCTGCCCCTGCCGCTAAGGTTTTAAGAGATGGTAAGAAACAAGAAATTGCCGCAAAAGATGTTGTTCCTGGCGATATACTCTTACTTGAAGCAGGGGATTTAGTCACTGCGGATGGTAGAATTTTAGATAATTTTTCATTGCAGGTAAATGAAAGTTCCTTAACAGGTGAGTCAACTAATATTGACAAATTAGACACGACTTTTGAAAAAGAAGTTCCTTTGGCTGATCGTGTAAACATGGTATATTCTAGTTCTCTTGTAACTTATGGACGTGCAAATGTTTTAGTTACAGCAACTGGTATGGATACTGAAATTGGTAAAATTGCTACCTTAATGAATGAAACTAAGGAGCGCAGAACGCCATTACAAGTTTCACTTGATCAATTTTCATCTCGTCTTGCAACTGCAATTTTGATTTTCTGTGCCTTGATCTTAGGATTGCAAATGTGGCGTGGTCAACCTTTACTAGATGCATTACTATTTGCAGTAGCATTAGCCGTAGCAGCTATTCCTGAAGCTTTAAGCTCAATTGTAACTATTGTGCAGGCTATGGGAACTCAAAAAATGGCTAAAGAGCATGCAATTATCAAAAATTTAGCTGCGGTTGAATCATTAGGGTCAGTTTCAGTAATTTGTTCTGATAAAACTGGAACTTTAACGCAAAATAAGATGACTGTTGAAGACATTTATATTGGCGGTAAAGTTCTTAAGCCTGAAGAGTTGAACTTAAGTAATCAGTTGCATCGGTATTTACTATATGATGTTGTTTTAAACAATGATGCAAGTCTATCTGATGGTAAAAAAATTGGTGATCCAACAGAATCAGCCTTATTAGAAATGTACCGTAAAGTTCCAGGAATTGATCTTGGTGACGGAAAATTAGGCTTATCTGAAAGTGAGTTAAGAGAACATTTAGATCGTTTAGAGGAAGTGCCTTTTGACTCTGATAGAAAATTAATGAGTACCAAGCACTTAATTCACACTGTTCCTACAATTTTTGTAAAAGGAGCAATCGATGTTTTACTTAAACGTTGTGTGAATATTCGTTTTGGGGATGATGTCCGCCCAATGACTGAACAAGATCGAAAAGATATTTTGGCTCAGAATAATCACTTTTCAGAAAATGGACTAAGAGTGTTGGCATTTGCCTATAAGGAAAGTGATGAAGAGTTATCTACTGATAGTGAAAAAGACTTAACTTTCATTGGTTTAGTTTCCGAAATGGATCCACCTAGAAAAGAAAGTGTTGCAGCTGTTGCACGTGCTAAAGAAGCCGGGATTAGAACTGTGATGATCACTGGTGACCACAAAGTAACTGCAGTCGCAATTGCGAAAAAGATTGGTATTTTCACTGATGGGGATCTTGCATTAACAGGTTTAGAGTTAGATGCATTAAGTGATGAAGAATTAGACCAACAAATTGAAAAAGTAGCAGTTTATGCTCGAGTTTCACCAGAAAACAAAATTAGAATTGTTAATGCCTGGCAAAGAAAGAATCATATTGTATCAATGACAGGTGACGGAGTTAACGATGCACCTGCATTAAAGAAGGCAGACGTTGGTGTTGCAATGGGTATTACTGGTACTGAAGTATCAAAAGATGCTGCAAGTATGATCTTGACTGATGACAACTTTGCGACAATTATTAAAGCTGTTGCAAATGGTAGAACAGTTTATGAAAATATCCGTAATGCGATTGGATATTTATTATCTGGTAACTTATCAGCTATCATTACTGTTTTATTTGCTTCAATCGCTGCGTTACCAGTTCCATTTGTTGCAGTTCAACTTTTATTCATTAACTTAGTTACTGACTCTCTTCCAGCTTTAGCTATTGGGATGGAACCAGGAAATCCTGATATTTTAAAACGTAAACCACGTGATCCTAAAGCTAGTTTGTTAGATAAAAAATTCGTTACACAAATTAGTATTCAAGGTTTCTTAATTTCATTAAGTGTTATTGCTGCTTTCTTACTTGGCTTAAGAGATACACCAGCAATTGCATGTACTATGGCCTTTTCAACTTTAACATTTGCGCGTTTACTTCATGGGTTCAACTGCCGTTCACAGCACAGCATTTTTAAGATTGGATTTAAAAATAATTGGTACAGTTTAGCAGCTTTTGCATTAGGAACTGTACTTTTAGCCTTAATTCTTTTTGTACCAGCATTACATGGACTATTTGCAGTTCAACCATTAACTGCTCAGGAAGTATGGCTAATTGTGAGTTTGGCAATTATTCCAACTATCTTAATTCAATTGGTGAAAGTGATTAGAGAAAATAGAGATTAATTCTTATCTTTCTTCTTATTTTCTTTCATGCTATAATCATAAACAAAGCAAGAATCAAGAGGAGTAATTTCGCATTACAGAGAAAAGTCAATATGCTGAGAGACTTAAAGAATATTACTAGTAGCTTGATTAGCTGATTAATTGAATTTTTTAGTAGGTTAATCCGGACACTTCAGCGCCGTTATCGCTTATAAGAGAGGTATAGGTTCTATACCTAATCGTAGGTGGTACCGCGGAAAAATTTCGTCCTAGACAAATATTTGTCTAGGACTTTTTTATTGGAGGAATTTAAATGGCAGATTTAGCACCTAAATATAATCCTAATGAAGTTGAAAAAGGAAGATACCAGGAATGGCTTGATGAAGATCTTTTTAAGCCATCTGGCGATAAAAAAGCTCATCCTTATTCAATCGTTATCCCACCACCAAATGTAACTGGTAAGTTGCACTTGGGACATGCATGGGATACAGCAATTCAAGATACATTAATTCGTTTTAAGCGTATGCAGGGCTATGATACCTTATACCTTCCTGGTATGGATCATGCTGGTATTGCAACTCAAGCTAAAGTTGAAGCTAAACTTCGTACACAAGGAAAAGATCGTCACGAAATGGGACGTGAAGCTTTTGTTAAGCAAGTTTGGGACTGGAAAGATGAATATGCATCAATTATCAAGAGCCAATGGGCAAAGATGGGTCTTTCACTAGACTATTCTCGTGAAAGATTTACTCTTGATAAGGGTCTTTCAAAAGCTGTTAGAAAAGTTTTCGTTCAACTTTATAATGAAGGACTTATTTACCGTGGTGAATACATCATTAACTGGGATCCAAAATTGGAAACTGCTCTTAGTGATATCGAAGTTATTCACAAAGATGATAAGGGCGCATTTTACCACATTAAGTATCCATTTGCAGATGGTTCTGGATTTGTTGAAATTGCAACTACTCGTCCTGAAACTATGTTTGGTGATACTGCAGTAGCTGTTGCACCAGGTGATAAACGTTACAAAGATATTGTTGGTAAGGAATTAGTATTGCCACTTGTTGGACGCCACATCCCAATTATTGAAGACCAACACGTTGATCCAGAATTTGGTACCGGTCTTGTTAAGATCACTCCAGCTCATGATCCTAACGACTTCCAGGTAGGTAATCGTCATAACTTAGAAAGAATCAATGTTATGAACGATAACGGAACGATGAACGAAGAAGCTGGCAAGTATGCTGGTATGGATCGTTTCGAAGCACGGGATGCGCTAGTTAAGGATCTTAAAGAAGAAGGCTTCTTAATCAAGGTTGAACCAATTGTTCACTCAGTTGGTCACTCAGAGCGTTCTGGTGTTCAAGTAGAACCAAGACTTTCTAAACAATGGTTCGTTAAGATGAAGCCATTAGCTGAAAAAGTTTTGGAAAACCAAAAGACTGATGACAAGGTAAACTTTGTTCCTGAAAGATTTGAACATACTCTGGAACAATGGATGAGCGATGTTCATGACTGGGTAATTTCTCGTCAATTATGGTGGGGACACAGAATTCCAGCTTGGTACAACAAGAAGACTGGTGAAACTTACGTAGGTCTTGAAGCTCCTAAAGATAGTGAAAACTGGGAGCAAGATCCAGATGTACTTGATACTTGGTTCTCAAGTGCATTATGGCCATTTTCTACTTTAGGCTGGCCTGATGAAAATTCAGAAGACTTCAAGCGTTACTTCCCAACTAATACTTTAGTTACTGGTTATGACATCATCTTCTTCTGGGTATCAAGAATGATCTTCCAAAGTTTACACTTCACTGGCAAGCGTCCATTTGATGATGTTGTTTTGCATGGTTTAATTCGTGACCCACAAGGACGTAAGATGAGTAAGTCTTTGGGTAACGGTGTTGACCCAATGGATGTTGTTGATGAATATGGTGCTGACGCTCTTCGTTGGTTCTTACTTAACGGTACAGCTCCTGGTCAAGATACTCGTTATGATCCAAAGAAAATGGGTGCAGCTTGGAACTTTATCAACAAGATTTGGAACGCAAGTCGTTTCGTAATTATGAACTTGCCAGAAGATGCACAGCCTGCTCATATGCCAGATACTTCTAAGTTTGATTTGGCAGATAGCTGGATTTTTGATCGTTTGAATCACACTGTTAGTGAAGTAACTAGATTATTTGATGAATATCAATTTGGTGAAGCTGGTCGTGAACTTTACAACTTTATCTGGAATGACTTCTGTGATTGGTACATTGAAATTTCTAAGGTTGCATTGAACGGTGATGATGAAGAATTAAAGACTAGAAAACAAGAAAACTTAATCTGGATTCTTGATCAAATCTTACGTTTACTTCACCCAATCATGCCATTTGTAACTGAAAAGTTATGGCTTTCAATGCCTCACGATGGTAAGAGTATTATGGTAGCTCAATATCCAGAAACTCATAAGGAATTTGAAAATAAAGAAGCTGACAGTCAGATGGCCTTCTTAATTGAAGTAATCAAGGCTGTTAGAAATATCCGTATGGAAGTTAACGCACCGATGTCATCCCCAATTGATATCATGATTCAAATTGATGATGATAAGAATAAATCTGTTTTGGATAATAACGCTGAATATGTAGAAAACTTCCTTCATCCAAAAGCTTTATCTGTTGCAGCTGATATTGAAGCACCAAAACTTGCTAAAACTGCCGTAATTCCAGGAGCTCAAATCTTTGTTCCATTGACTGAATTAGTTAATGTAGATGAAGAACTCGCCAAGATGGAAAAGGAAGAAAAACGTCTTGAAGCTGAAGTTGAAAGAGCTGAAAAGAAACTTTCAAATCAGGGATTTGTAGCTCATGCTCCTGAAGCAGTTATAAATAAAGAGAAAGAAAAGAAGGCTGACTACGAAAGTCAACTTGCTGGTGTTCGTGAAAGAATGAAAGAATTAAAGGAAAGTAAATAGAAGTGAAATTTACTAATGTTGACCAGGTAATTAAGAGAATATATTCTTTACCCAAACTTCATCCTAAAAATGATCTGAGTTATATCCGAAGGATTTTGAAACAGTTAAATAATCCTCAAGATAGTGTTAAGACAATTCATGTTACCGGAACAAATGGTAAAGGGTCGACATCCTATTATTTGAGTAATCTATTGCAAAAGGCCGGTCAAAAGACTGGCCTTTTTGTGTCTCCTTATATATATGAATTTAATGAAAGAATTCAATTAAATGGTAAAAATATAAGCAATAATGATCTCATTAAAACAGCTAATGAAATTGAGATGGCAATAGAGATAATAAAAAAAGATGATCCTGATTTTTCTTTAGTAACATTTGAATATGAAGTAGCTTTAGCCTTTCAATTTTTTGCTCAAGAAAACTGTGACTATGCAGTTATTGAAGTAGGGATTGGAGGAGAGCATGACAAGACAAATGTAATTATTCCTGAAGTAAGTGTTATTACAACAATTGGATTAGATCATGAAAAAATAATAGGGCCAACTTTAAAAGATATTGCTAAAGAAAAAAGTGGCATAATAAAATCTAATAGACCTGTTGTCTTAGGAAATGTTCCTCAAGATGTACTAGAGATTTTACTTAATAAGGCGCAAAGTGAAAATTCAAAATCATTTTTATTAGGAAGAGATTTCCAAATAAAAATAATGCCCGATGTGATTAAATATCAAGATTCAAAGAATATCTATAATTTTGCATTACGGCCTTTGGTAGAAGATTATGATATCGGGATAGCAGTTCAAGCGATTCAATTGTTGCAACTTGATTTAGATAGAAAAAAGATTGAAAAAGCAATTAATGAAACCCGTATTCCTGGTAGATATGATGTGATTCAAACTAGTCCTGAAATCATTGTCGACGGGGCACATAATTTACAAGCGATGGAGAATCTTTTAAACTTAGTTCGAAAGAAGAAAAAAGGACAAATCTACGTGTTACTTGGAATGATGAAAGACAAAGACCTGGGTCCAGTCACAAAATTATTTAAGGATGAAAAAGTCACTTTAACACGGATTGATTATCCTAGAGCTGCTAGATTAGAAGATTTTCCAAAAGAAGCACAAAAAGAATTTGAATATAAAGAAAATTTTGAAGAAGCTTATACAAGCTTGAAGAATAAATTGCAGGCAGATGATATGCTATTAGTGACAGGATCTTTTTATTTAGTTGGTGCAGTTTTAAATTACTGTAAAAGAGGTAAAGATGAAAGTTGAAGATATTGCTGATCCTATTGAGGGTATAATTTTTGATATGGATGGATTATTAGTTAATTCCGAAAAGTTGTATTGGGATGCTAATATCGTAGCTGCTAAAGAAGCAAACTTAGATATTCCTGATGATAGTTATCTGAAACTAGTTGGTTCTTCAGTTAAGGAAATGGAAGATTTTTATCATAAACATTTCAAAACTGAAGCTGATCGAAATAAATTTATTAAAAGAACTGATGACTTAGTCTGGAAATGGACTGATGAAGGTAAACTTAAACTTCAACCAGGAGTGCGAGAAGCATTAGCGGTATTTAAAGAAAAAAACATCAAATTATCAATTGCATCGAGTAATTATGAGAATGTAATTGTCCATAATTTAGATGTTTTAAAAATAAAAGATTACTTTGATTTTTATCTAAGTTATAAAGATGTTGAATCTGGAAATATTAAAGCTAAGCCAGCACCAGATATTTATCTACTGGCTGCTAAAAAAATGCAATTACCTAAAGAGAATCTATTAGTATTTGAAGATTCAAGCACAGGTGTTGCAGCAGCAAGTGCTGCGGGTTTAAAATGCGTAATGGTTCCAGATTTAAAGCAACCAACAAATTTAGATAAAGATAAGGCGACATTAATCTGCAAAGATTTTTATGCTTTTCTTGAAAAAATTAAATAGTTTTTTCGTAATAAATATCAAAGGAGTAATTGATATTTATGAAAAAAGAAGAATTATTGCAAACTGATGTTGATTTAATAAAGAAATTAGCTGAATCGTTAGAGAAAAAAGATATTCTTACATTTAATAGTTTATTTAGAAAACTAGATGAGGTAGGAATCAGTAGCTTTAAGGAACTATGGCAATTTGCTGCTAGCCCAAGTTGCAATGATGAGGTAGCAATTTTACTTCAATTGTTATTGGAGCGCGTAAAGAGCGTCAATAATAAGAAAATTGAGAGCTTTTACTCGAGTTCACAAGTAGGATGCTATATCGCGGATAAATTGTGTGGCCGTCCGCAAGAAGAGCTATATGGAATTTATCTGGATTCAAAAAATAAGATAATTGCTGAAAAATTAATTTTTCAGGGAACGGTAAATAGAGCAGTTGCTCATCCCAGAGATATCTTTCGATGGGCTGTCATTTATAATAGTACTGCCTTTTTTGTAGCCCATAATCATCCTAGTGGGGATGAACAGCCCTCGCAACATGATTTACGCTTTACAAAGAAGTTAGTAGAAGCAAGTAAATGCATGGGAATTGATTTTTTAGATCATTTTATTGTGACAGATAATACCTATTTAAGCTTTCGAGAGACTGAACTTCTTTAAGTCTTCCTTAAGTATTAGGCAAATTTCCTTAAAGCAAATTTTTACATCAGTGTTTCTATGCTATAATATCTAAGACTAAATAAAGATACGATTTAGGCTAAAATAATTAAAGAGATAAATTTAAGGAGAGATTTTGCGTGTTTGGATTAGGATCTAAAAATATTGGGATTGATTTGGGAACTGCCAACACACTCGTTTATATTGAAGGTAAAGGTATTGTTTTACGTGAACCTTCTGTTGTTGCTAAGAATACTCAAACGGGTGAAGTTATTGCAGTTGGTTCCGAAGCCAAAGAGATGATTGGTAGAACTCCTGGATCAATTGTTGCTATTCGACCAATGAAAGATGGAGTAATCGCAGATTACGATACAACTGCTGCTATGCTTAAGTATTTCATGGAAAAAACAGTTGGTAATTCAAAACCAGCTGCAATGATTTGTGTACCATCAGGTGTAACTGAAGTTGAAAAGAGAGCTGTTATTGATGCAGCTAGAGTTGCTGGTGCACGTGAAGCATACGTAATTGAAGAACCATTTGCTGCAGCTATTGGTGCTGGCCTTCCTGTTATGGATCCAACAGGTTCAATGGTTGTTGATATTGGTGGGGGAACTACTGATGTGGCAACTATCTCATTAGGTGGTATTGTTTCATCTCGTTCTACTAGAATGGCAGGAGATAAGTTTAATAGTTCAATTGCAACTTATATTCATCAAAATTACAACTTATTAATTGGTGAAAGAACTGCTGAAACTATTAAGATTCAAATTGCTTCTGCTTCAGTTGAAAAGGCAAAAGAAATTGAATCAATGAATATTCGTGGACGTGATTTAGTCACAGGATTACCAAAGTCAATTGATATTAATGCAGAAGATGTTGCAAAAGCTATTCAAGAAGTAGTTCAAAATATAATTGTAGCAATTAAAGAAACTTTGGAAGAAACATCTCCAGAAATTGCTGCTGATGTTATTGACCATGGTATCGTATTAACCGGTGGTGGAGCTCTTTTGAAGAACTTACCGGAAGTTATTTCAGATGCTACTAAAGTTCCAGTCTTTATTGCTCAAGATCCACTTGATTGTGTTGCAATTGGTACCGGTGAATCTCTCAAAAATATTGAAGTTATGCGTAAGAGACGTTAATTTAGAGACCGGCGTAAAAGCCGGTCTTTTTCTATTAACTTTTAAATTAGGAAGATAGTAGTAGATGAAAAAATTTCTCAAAAACAAAAAGTTATTGACAATTTTTGTCCTAGTTATTTTAGTTTTAAGTATGTTATCTATTTCCGTTCGCTTACGTAATAGGAGACAATCACCTTTTTTAGTTCAAAAAATTGGCAATGATACGGTTTCCATAGTAACCCGAGTAGTTAATTGGCCAATTAACTTAATTTCTAATGGGGCGGCTAATGTAGAAGATCTGTTTAATACTCAAGCTGAAAACGATCATTTAAAAAAGCAAGTTGATAATCTTGCTCAAACTAAGGCTCGAAATAGTTCACTTGAAGCTGAGAACACTCAGTTAAAGCAAGCTTTAAAATTAAAGAAAACTTTGACGGACTATACAATTATTAATGGTTCGGTGATTTCTCGTGCTGCAGATACTTGGTCAGATTTATTAATTATTGATCAAGGTTCAAGAGCAGGTGTTAAGAAGAATATGCCTGTTATGGCAGGCGAAGGTGTAATTGGACGGGTTGTTGAGGTAAATAGTACTACTTCAAAGGTCGAACTGATTACTACAACTGATAAATCAACAAATAAATTTGCTGTAGAAGCTGATGCAGCTAATGGTAAAAAAGTTCATGGAGTAATTTCTGTTGTTGGAAATAATCAAATAGCATTTACCCAAGTAGTTGATGGTCAAAAATTGAAGAAAGGAACCCGAGTTTATACTAGTGGAATGGGTGGCCTATCTCCAAAAGGTCTCTTAATAGGAACAGTTAAGAAAACAACCCGGGATACTTTTGGCTTATCAGATGTTGTCGAAATTCAACCAGCAGGTAACCTTAACGATCCATCAGTTGTATCTGTAATTAAAAGAAAGGTTGAAGAGTAATGGCAGAATTACGTCGATGGTATGTTGCCATTGCTTTGTTTGTGGCATTAATTCTAGATGGAGTATTAGCTTATAATTTACAGACTTTTATCTTTCATCGAGGTTTTTCTGGAAGTTGTTGGTTAACAATTATTGGGATTACCTTAATTTCTCTATGCGATGATAAAAATGATGCTGATATTTGGCTCTGCTTAGGATTAGGCCTTATTGCGGATCTATACTATTTAGGAATTATTGGAATTTATACTGTAGCTTTTCCTTTAACCTGTTTTATTATTCAGCAAAGTGCTCGCTTTCTTCCAGAAGTATTCTGGTTTAGATTATTAATCTGTTTAGTTACTTATTTATGCGTAAGTGCTTATGTGTTTTTGATGTTTAATATGGTAGGCATAATCCAATTGTCTTTTGCTAGTTTTTCACGTAGTATTTTGCCTAATTTACTATGGTGCTTAATTCTTGTTTTATGTACTTATTGGTTCTGGGTAAAACTAGCTGAAGAGTATCCATTTTTGAAAAAAGAATACTATTTCTAAACAAAAAAAGAGTCGCTATTAAGCGGCTCTTTTTAACATGCAAAAGATTTTAAAATTGAAAGACGCCAGTTCCAATTAAAGCAGTAGCTACTACCCCAAGAAGGGTGATAACTGCCATAAACCAGGCCATAATAATAGTTAACTTTTGAAATCCAGATTTTTTCTTACGTTTTCTCATATGTCCCTCCTAAATTAATAATTCTAGTGTACCATGTTTTAATTGTAATTTTATATTTAATTGAAATAGTTTAAAATAAACTTATTGGAGGGTTTTCATGAATTTTTTGCTTATCTTTTTAATTCCTTTATGTGGAATTATCGTTGCTGCTTTTTTAGTGAAATTATTTCCTAAGGCTCAATTTAGTGGTTATGACATTTTGCCTTTTTTCTTTATTGTTGCTTGTCAGTTATTAACTCAAGAAACAAAGCAGCCATCTTTTTTACCGTATGGATTTTTACTTTACTTTATTTTAGTTGTAATTGTTTCAATTTATACTGCAATTAAAAACAAAAACATTTCGGTGGGTAAGACATTTGGAATGTTATGGCACTATTTAGCAGCATCGTCCATTGTTTGGTACGTTGGTCTCTTAATTTTGCTTTTACTATAAAAATTTCCCCCACTTTTTTAATAAACCTTAAACTGTCCTCAATCATGATGATGAGGGCAGTTTTTGTTAGATAAAATTATAATTATCATAAAATAACGTAATATATAAATAAAAAGTGTAAAACTTGTGGTAGAAAGTGGGGAAGTGTGGTAAATTATTCATTGGAAAGGGGGCTAGACCATGTTCATGGGCGAGTATCATCATAATCTCGACAGCAAGGGCCGGCTAATTATACCAGCCAAATTTAGAGTTGAGATTGGTGATAAGATGATATTTACTCGTGGAATGGAAGGCTGTATTTTTGGCTATCCAATTGAAGAATGGCAAAAAATTGAGGCTAAGTTAGCCAAACTTCCACTGACTAAGAGAAGTGCACGTAAGTTTACGCGACTTTTCTACTCAGGCGCGATGGAGAGTGAGTTTGACAAGCAAGGACGTGTTAATCTGACCATGACACTGAAAGAGCATGCCGCACTCATTAAGGAATGTGTAATTGTTGGTGTTTCCAATAGAATTGAGATTTGGTCAGCAGAACGCTGGAATGATTTCTCAGAGGAAGCCAACGAAAACTATGACGATATCGCAGAAGACTTGGATGACATCGAGTTATAAAATTATGAAATTCAAGCATAAAAGCGTGCTTTTGCACGAAACAATAGACAATTTAAATCCAAAAGATGGTGGTCTTTATGTAGACGCAACTTTTGGTGGTGGTGGTCATGCCCGATATCTACTCAGTAAGTTAAATAAGGGTACTGTGATTGGATTTGATCAAGATGAGTATGCAATTTCTATGGCAAAAGAGAGTTTTGCCAAGGAGTTACAGGTAGGAGCAGAACCTCGATTAATGTTGGTTCATGATAACTTCTGTCATTTGAAAGAAAATCTGGTAGAGCTGGGGATTTCAGATGGAATAGATGGTATTTATTACGATCTCGGAGTTTCGTCTCCACAGTTTGATCAACCTGAACGGGGTTTTTCTTATCGTTTCGATGCTCGATTAGATATGAGGATGGACCAAAGCCAAGAGTTAGATGCTTATACAATAGTAAACACGTGGTCACAAAAAGAATTAAGTGACGTTTTGTATAAGTATGGAGATGAAAAGTTTTCTCGTCAGATTGCTAGAAAAATAGTTGATCGAAGAAAAGAGAAGCCAATTGTAACTACTTTTGATTTAGTAGATGTGATTAAGGATGCCATTCCAGCATATGCACGACGAAGTGGGGGACATCCTGCGAAGAAGAGCTTTCAAGCTATTCGAGTTGCAGTTAACAATGAATTAGGTGTATTACAAGAATCTCTTGAAGAAGCAATTAAGCTATTGAAGCCAGGTGGTCGAATTAGTGTAATTACTTTTCAGTCTCATGAAGATAAAATCGTCAAAAAGATATTTAAAAAGTATTCTGAAGTCGAAATACCACGGGGAATGCCTATGGTACCGGCTGACAGTAAACCAACATTGCGATTGATTAGTCGCAAACCTATCATGGCAAGTAGCGATGAATTAGAGGAAAATAATCGCTCACACAGTGCCAAGTTAAGGGTTGCAGAGAAATTATAATTTTTAGTTAGTATTTAAGGAGAAAAAGATGGCTGATAGCTCAGCAAGAAATTTAAATTATCAACAAAGTCAACAGCAGACTGAGCAGCCAAAGAAAGCAATTGTTCTTAATCCTAAAAGCGTTCCTTGGACAGCATTTGAAAAAAGTTTAGTCGTTCTAGGTTCACTCATTACATTAGGTTTAATGATTTTATTGGTTTCAGCTAGCATTTCCGCTACTAGTGCTCAACATAAATTAGCAAATGTTGAGCAAACAATAATTTCTCAAAAAAGTCATAACACTGATCTTCGTCAGAAGATTGGTGAATTAACGTCAACTACTAGAATTAATAAAATTGCCCGTGATCAAGGCTTGCACTTGGTTGAGAGTAACATTAGGAATGTCCGTTAATGAAAAAGTTTAATAACTTAAATAGAAATAGATCCAAAGCCCACGGCTACCGCTTTACGGTGGGGAGAATCCTCCAGCTAGTCTTGGCTTTGGTTTTTCTTGTATTTATAGGTAGATTTTTATATATAGGGATTTCAAATCAGGTTGCTGGCGAAAACCTAAATAAGCGTGTAAATCAGATTTATAGGCGAAATGAGGTTTTAAAGGCAACCCGAGGAACAATTTATGATAAAAATGGTTTAACTCTTGCTGAAGATGCGCATGTCTTTACTGTATATGCCATCTTAGATAAGAGTTCAATTGATTATCATAATAAGCCAATGTATGTTACGAATAAACGCAAAACAGCACAAAAGTTGGCTGAAGTACTTCCTTTAAGTGAAGAAAAAATATATTCATATTTGACTCCGAAGCATAAGGCTTTCCAGGTTGAATTTGGTTCAGCTGGAACAGGCTTAACTTTATCTCAAAAGGAAAAAATTGAAGAGATGAAGTTGCCAGGAATTAAATTTATAGAAACTCCATCTAGACTTTATCCCAATGGAAACTTTGCTTCTCACATTATTGGTTTGGCACAACCCCAAAAGAACCAAGGAAACAGTACTTTAGTTGGTACGATGGGAATTGAAGCATACTTTGACAAGCAATTAGCCGGTAAAGATGGGTATCGCGAAGCTTTTGTAGATGCAGAAAATTATCAATTGCCTAATAGTCAAAAGAATGCACGTGCTACAAAAGATGGAGACAACATTTATTTGACACTTGATTCACGACTGCAAACTTACTTAGAGGTTTTAATGTCGCAAGTGCAAGATAAATATAAGCCAAAAGCTTTAACAGCAGTTGTAGAAGATATTAAAACTGGTAAAATTCTGGCTGCTTCTCAGCGTCCTACCTTTAATCCTCAAACTAAAAAGGGATTAGATACATCATGGCGAAATATGTTAGTGCAGGATTCCTATGAACCGGGATCAGTTTTCAAAGTTTTAACTTATTCAAGTGCAATTGAAAGCGGTCATTACAATCCTAATGAGCAATATAAGTCCGGAGCAGTCACTGTTCAAGGCTCAACAATTCATGACTGGAATAATAGTGGTTGGGGAAGTATTCCATTTAGCCAAGCTTTCCCTCGTTCAAGTAATGTTGGTTTTGTAAAACTTGAACAAAAGATGGGTTCAAAAACTTGGAAAGAATATTTGAATAAATATCGAATCGGTAAAAAGACAGGGGTAACGCTTCCTGGAGAAACCGCAGGTATTTTAAACTTTTCTACTCCGTTGAATCAGGCTGTTACTGCATTTGGACAAGGGGTTAATGTTAATGCAATGCAAATGATGCAAGCATATAGTGCCTTGGCCAATAATGGTCAGATGGTAAAACCTCAATTTGTCGAAAAAATAGTTTCACCTTCTGGTAAAGTAGTAGAAAAGTTTCACCGTACAAAAGTCGGGACACCTATTTATTCTGCTAAAACAGCTAAAACTGTTCTAAAAGGAATGCAAGATGTTGTAAACGCATCTTACGGTACTGGTGCAGCTTATAAAATGCCAGGAAAGAGCATCGCTGTAAAAACTGGTACGGCACAAATAGCTGGACCGCATGGTGGATATTTGACTGGGGATAATAATTATATTTTCTCAGTAGTTGGGGTAACACCTGCTAATAATCCTCGTTATTGTGTTTATCTAACCATGAAGCAACCACAAAAAATGTCCAAACCAGCTGAAACAATTCTTTCTTCTATTTTTAAACCAATTATGAATCGCTTGATTTCACTTTCTGATTCTTCAGCAAAGGTTAATGAAAAAGTAACTGTTCCAGCTTTAACTGGTAAAAGTGTTGAAAAAGCAAAAGAAGATGCTAATAATGCAGGAGTTTCAGTTGAAGTGATTGGAACTGGAAAGAATGTTAGTCGGCAGTCAGTAGGAGCCGGTGTAAAAGAAGATACCGACACAAAGATTTTCCTATATACTGGAGGACAAGTTACATGTCCAAATATGGTTGGCTGGAGCGAAGATGAGGTTAATAGCTTCATGACGACAACTGATATTCCAATTACGATTAATGGAAAAGGAAAAGTTACTAAACAGTCTATTCCGGCTGGGAAAGTAATTGATAAAAATAGTAAGCTATCTGTAAACTTAAAATAGTAAAAGTTAAAGGAGTAATACAAAATGCAGTTTTCTTTGATACCGTTCATTAGCAGCTTTGCTCTTACGGTTATCTTCTTACCGTTGTTTATTGGTTTCATGCGAATGAAACATGAAGGACAAGTTATTAGAGATGAAGGTCCTAAGTGGCATGAGAAAAAATCAGGTACACCAACTATGGGTGGAGTAGTCTTTATGCTTGCCGGTGTTATTTCTACCTTATGGGTGTTGATTTGGCAAAAAGATTTAAATAAGACTGCATGGATTTTAATTATTGCTTTCTTAGGATACGGAATTATTGGCTTTTTAGATGATGGAATTAAGCTATATTTCAAACGTAACTTGGGCTTGAGAGCATGGCAAAAATTATTAGGACAAATTATTATTGCAGCTTTAATTATTACACTAGCCTTTAGTGATCATTTTGCCTTTGAATTATATATTCCTTTTGCAGGAATGGTAAGAAATTCCTTCCTCTTTAGTTTATTTGTCCTTTTCTGGTTGGTTGGTTTTTCTAACGCAGTTAACTTATCTGATGGTTTAGATGGATTAGCAACTGGTTTATCCATTATTGCTTATGCTACTTATGCTTGGATAGCTTACCAAGAAAGAAATTGGGTTATCGTTGTATTTACTCTCAGTGTAATTGGTGGTTTAGTAGGTTTCTTCATGTTCAATCATAAGCCAGCTAAAATTTTCATGGGAGATGCAGGTTCATTAGCTTTAGGTGGAGGATTAGCCACTGTATCGATTTTCCTTCATCGTCCATGGTCATTGCTTTTAATTGGAATTGTTTTTGTATTAGAAACTTTAAGTGTGATCTTACAAGTTATTTCCTTCCAAACTACTGGAAAGAGAATTTTCAAGATGACACCAATCCATCACCATTTCGAAATGCTTGGCTGGTCTGAATGGAAGGTTGACATTGTATTTTGGATTGTTGGTTTAATTGGAAGCATTATTTATTTAATTATCTGGGGTTAATTTTAAAATGAAAAAAATTAAGACATACGAAAATAAAAATATTTTGATTTTAGGCTTAGGAAAAAGTGGTTTTTCTGTTGCTAAGCTTCTTTTAAAGCTTGGCGCTAAGCTGACTTTAAATGATAAAAAAGATTTGTCTAACGATGATCGTGCTGCTGAATTAGACAAGTTAGGAGTTAGAGTTATTTCTGGATACCATCCAGTAGAGATTTTTGATGAGGAAAAATTTGATTATCTTGTTAAAAACCCCGGAATTCCTTATGAAAATCCAATGGTAGAGAAGGCAGAGAAGTTAGATATTCCAGTTATTACCGAACCTGAAATTGCACTTAATGTCAGTGAAGCACCATATGTTTGTGTTACTGGCTCAAATGGAAAGACAACTACGGTCATGCTTACCCAAAGAATTATGGATCATCATTTATCTAAAAATGGTGGTCATGCTTATGCAGTTGGTAATATTGGTGTTCCAATTTCAGAAGTAGTTGAAAAAGCAACCTCTAAAGATCTCCTAGTAGTAGAAATGTCCAGTTTCCAATTACTTGGGGTAACTGATATTAAACCTAAAGTAGCTGCCATTGTTGATATTTATAATAATGTTCACCTTGACTACCATAAGACTTTTGACAATTATGTTGAAGCTAAGCTTAGAATTACTCAATCTCAAGATCAAGATGATTATTTCATTGCTAACTTTGATCAAAAGAATATTTTAGAAAAAGAGCTTGATAAAACAAAAGCTAAGGTTCAGACATTTTCGGAAACAGATAAAACTGCCGACTATTTTATTGGTGATGAATATCTTGAAAGCAAAGACGATCATCACATTATGAAGATCAGCGATATCAAGATCCCAGGTATTCATAACCAACAAAATTGTTTAGTAGCCATTGCCATTTCTAAATTAATGGGTGCAGATGATAGTGACATTCAATATGCATTAAGTACTTTTACTGGTGCGACTCACCGTTTGCAATATGTAATGACTTATAATGATCGTAAAATTTATAACGATTCAAAATCAACGAATATTGAAGCTGCTACTGTAGCTATTCCATCATTTAAAGAGCCTGAAGTTTTGATTGCGGGTGGATTAGATCGTGGATTCATGTTTGATTCACTAGTTCCACTATTTAAAAAGCATGTAAAATCAATTGTACTTTATGGTGAAACTAGATATCTTTTAGCTGATGCCGCTCGTAAAGCGGGTATTAAAGATATCGTAATTGTTAATACTTTACAAGAAGCTGTTCCGCGAGCATATGAATTAAGTGAAGCAGGAGATGTTATTTTGTTTTCACCGGCATGTGCATCTTGGGATCAATTTAACACTTTTGAAGAACGTGGAGACTTTTTTGTAAAATTTATTAAGGAATTAAAGACTAAATAAAAATGAGAGTAATTTTTTCTGGTGGCGGAACTGGTGGCCACATATATCCAATTATGGCGTTAATTGAACGTTTGAAAGAACGTAAGTTAGTTACAAATGATGAAATTTTGTTTGTTGGGACTGATCGAGGATTAGAATCGAAGATTGTTCCTGCGGCAGGAGTTCCTTTTAAGACTTTAAAAATTAAAGGATTTGATCGAAAACATCCCCTAAAGAATTTCGAAACAATCGAATTATTTATTAAAGCTACAAAAGAAGCAAAACAAATTATTAAGAACTTTAAACCTGATGTAGTCGTTGGAACTGGTGGATATGTATCAGGTGCCATAGTTTATGAGGCAGCTAAAATGCATGTTCCAACTATCATTCATGAATCTAATTCAGTAGTTGGACTAGCAAATAAGTTTTTAGCTCATTATGTTGATAAAATTTGTTATACCTTTGATGATGCTGCAAAGCAATTTTCAGAGAAAAAGAAATTAGTAAAAACTGGTAATCCACGCTCACAACAAGTTCTTGGTTTAAATAAAGAAAACATTGATATTGCTAAGAAATGGGATTTAAATCCTAACATGCCAACTGTACTGATTTTTGGTGGCTCACGCGGTGCTTTAGCAATTAATCAAATCGTTGAAAAGTCTTTATCAGAGCTTGAAACAAAACCATATCAGGTTATTTGGGCAACTGGACAATTGTATTATGGCGATGTTAAGAAAAAATTAGCCGGTAAAGAAGTGAATTCAAATATAAAGATTGTTCCTTATATCGATAATATGCCCGGCTTACTACCACAAATGACATGTGTTGTAGCACGATCTGGAGCAACTAGTCTGGCTGAATTTACTGCCCTTGGTGTCCCTGTAATTTTAATTCCTAGTCCAAATGTAACGCATAATCATCAAATGAAAAATGCGCTTGATATGGAAAAAGCAGGAGCTGCTTTAGTTATTGCAGAAAATGATTTAAATCCTAATAACTTTGTTTCATCAATTGATCATATTCTACTCGATACAAATTATGCAAAGAAGATGAGTGAAGCATCTAAGAAATTAGGTGTTCCAGATGCATCTGATCAAGTAATTTCGGTGATGGAAAGTCTAATTAAAAATAAATAGTGAAAGGGAGTGAGGCATGTGGCTAAAAGAAAAATAACCAAAAAAGATCCTAAAAAAGAATTATCAGGATGGATTGATTATAAAAATAAGACAAACACTAATGAAAAAAGACGGGTCTCTGCCTCACTAACTAAATTGCAAGCTGAACGTCGGCATGCTTTATTGACTCGATTAGGTTTTATAATTTTCTTTTCACTGTGTTGTATTTTAGCTTTAGGATACTATATTTCTCCAAAAGCAAATGTAGCAAGCGTACAGGTTAAAGGAGCGCCTGAATTAAATAGTAGGCAAGTAGTAAAGACTGTAGGTATTTCTCCTGAAAACAAGGTTGTCTTTTGTCTCCTAAAAGGAAAAGAATACAGTAAAAAACTATCAGCTACTTTCCCAGAAATAGAGAAAGTACAAGTGGGCGTCCAAAAAGCAAATCATTTGATTTTAAATATCAAAGAGCGACCAGTAATCGGATATATTCATGAAGGTGACGGCTATCGCAAAATCTTGGCGACTGGAAAAGTAGGTAGCCAAATTATCGCAAGTAACAAAATTGATAAAAATAAGCCTTTGTTTACTGGATATAATCAAAAAGTCTCTCTTAGCGAAGATATCAAGGTTTATGCCAGTCTTCCACAAAATATCCGTGACCAAGTTAAAATGCTGAGTGGTGAAACACGAAGGCCAACGCAGATTATTTTGGTAATGAAAGATAATAATATAGTTATTGGAAATCTTTCTACCATTAAAAGTAAGATGCGCTACTATGACAAAATTAAAAGTCAGCTAAGAGAACCATCTGTAATTGATTTTGAAATTGGTGCTTATAGTAGACCGCTCACACAGGCAGAAAAAGTCAAATTAGGACTGACTTGATATTAGTGAGAACTTAAACCATATGTTAAAATTTATTGTATAGTTATGTTTTGGGGGCATTACCTTGGATAAAACTGATTTACTTGTAGGCTTGGATATAGGAACAACAAGCGTAAAAGCAGTAGTCGCTGACACTGCATCTAATGAAATGCAAATTATTGGTGCTGCAAATGGTCCTACTAAAGGAATGCGGCATGGAAAAATTGTTGATATTGATCAAACTGCTGAAAGTATTAGTGCTGTTTTAAAGAAAGTAGCGCAAAAGACAAATTCAAAGATTTATCGCGTAGTAACTGGAATTCCAGTTGGATTGCTTCAATTAGAAAATGCTGTTGGATTAATTAACATTGAAGAAAATGGCAGAGAAGTTACTGATAATGATGTAAAACGTGTTTTAGTAACTGCTATTGATACAGCATTAAAAGATGGTCGAGAAGCAATTGCTTTCTTACCTAATAAATTTTTAATTGATGGAAAAACTGATGTAGATGATCCGAGAAAAATGATTGCTCATTCATTGGAGGTACACGGTATATTATTGACGGCACCTAGTGCAGATTTACATAATATTCGCAAGGCCATCGAAAGAGCAGGATATCAGAATAATTTCTTTGTACCTACACCGTTAGCAATTGCTAGTGTTGCTCTTGATGAAGGAGAAAGAACCTTTGGTACAGTTCTTCTGGATCTAGGTGGAGGATCAACTACTGCTACTGTTATTCATGAAAATAAGATTAAGTATGCGACAATTGATTTAGAGGGTGGAATTGATATTACCAATGATATTTCAGTTGTTTTAAATACTTCGAAAAAAGAAGCTGAAAAAATCAAACTACAATTTGGTTATGCAGATCCAAGCTTAACTTCTAGTGATAACCAGTTTCCAGTTAATGTAGTGGGTGAAAATGCTCCAAAAATGATTGATGAAGAGTATTTAAGTGAAATAATAAATGCTCGTCTTGATCAAACTTTCAGTCGAATTGGAAAAGGATTAAAATCTCATGATGCCTTCAAGTTGCCAGGTGGAGTTGTGATTACTGGTGGAAGTAGTGCACTCCAGGGAATTGATGACATTGTAAAAGAAGATTTTGGCGTAAAGGCTAGAATTTTTCAACCAGATCAAATGGGACTACGCAATCCAATGTACGCTGCTAGCTATGGAGTAGTAAATTATGCTTATAGTTTGGCTGATATTGATTACTTGGTTAACAGTGTTATTTATGGAAACCAGATTACTTCTCCGGTTTCTAACCAATCTTCGTCTCAAGAAAATATGAAATTTTTCAAAAGACGTCTAACTCCTAGTGAAATGGAGCCCAAAGAAGATTATAATAAGACTAGTGCTACATCAACGGTCTCTACGTCTGAAGAGAATGATGATAATAAGAATAATAAAAAAGGAATCAAAGAATTCTTTAAGAAATTTTTTGATTAAATAAGGTGGTTTAGTAAATGGATTTTACTTTCGATTCTGATGACAACAAAAATGCAGTCATTAAAGTAATCGGTGTTGGTGGTGCCGGTGGTAACGCTGTAAACCGAATGATTGATGAAGGAGTACAAGGAGTTTCCTTTATCGCAGCTAACACGGACGTACAAGCTCTTAATAGTAATAAAGCAGAAAATAAGATTCAACTTGGACCTAAACTTACTCGTGGGTTAGGTGCAGGTTCTCATCCTGAAGTTGGTCAAAAAGCTGCTGAAGAGAGCCAACAAACAATTGAAGACTCTTTAAAGGGCGCTGACATGATCTTTATTACTGCTGGTATGGGTGGTGGTACTGGAACTGGTGCTGCTCCTGTAATTGCAAAGATTGCACGTGAAACTGGAGCATTAACTGTTGGGGTTGTTACTCGTCCCTTTACATTTGAAGGTCCAAAGCGTTCAAAAAATGCGGCAGAAGGAATTGCTCAATTAAAGCAATATGTTGATACCTTGGTTATCATTGCTAATAATCGTTTATTAGAAATGGTTGATAAGAAGACACCAATGATGGATGCGTTCAAAGAAGCTGACAACGTTCTTCGTCAAGGTGTCCAAGGTATTTCAGATTTAATTACTTCAACTGACTACGTTAACCTTGACTTTGCAGATGTTAAGACTGTAATGGAAAATCAAGGTGCTGCCTTAATGGGAATTGGTCGTGCTAGCGGAGAAAATAGAACAGTTGAAGCTACTAAACTTGCTATTTCATCTCCATTACTTGAAGTATCAATTGATGGTGCTAAGCAAGTTCTACTTAACATTACTGGTGGACCAGATTTAACTTTATTTGAAGCGCAAGATGCTTCTGATATTGTTTCAAAAGCTGCTGGAGATGGTGTAAATATTATCTTTGGTACGTCAATCAATGCAAACTTAGGTGATGAAGTAGTAGTTACTGTTATTGCAACAGGAATTGACTCAAAGGCTGAGGAAGAAGCTTCAAAACAACCAATGCGTCGCCCTTCACGTCCAGCACGCCAAGAAGTAGTAACTCCAGAACCTACAAAGAGTGAACAACCAGAAGTATCTAAGCCTGCTTCAGCAGATGATACCGAAATTAAGGTTGAAAATACTATTTCTCACGAAGCTCCTACTCAATCTATTCCTGAAGTAAAAGCAGAAAAGAAAGAATCTCAAGATACTTTACTTGACCCCACAAGCGTTTGGAAGCAAGATAGAAAAGAGAACAATCGTCCACAACCTGTAGAGAATAAAGAAAAAGATGACGATGAATTTGATTCATTTAGTTCAGACGACTCCACTAGTATTTCTCAAATTGAAACTAGTGTAGATGATGAATCAGATAATGATATTCCATTCTTCAAACATCGTCGTCAAGATTAGTATTTGGAGGAAGAGATTATGGCTTTCGATAAATTAGGTAGATTTTTTGGTATCTCTGAAGATGATGAAATGAATGAAGTGCCATATACTGAATCAGAGGAACAGCAAGAAGAAATCCCTCAAACTCAAAAAAATGAGAGAAGAGCAAATGTTGTTTCTATTAATTCTGGTGTTAGTGCTACGAGTAAAATCGTTTTATACGAGCCTCGTGTATATTCTGATGCAAAAGAAGTAGCTCAAAATCTTCTAAATAACAAGGCTGTTATTATTAATTTTGCACGTATGGATGATGAACAGGCACGTAGAATTGTTGATTTTATTACTGGTACTGTTTATGCCTTAAACGGTGAAATTCAACGTGTGGGGGACAAGATCTTCTTAGCAACTCCACCAAAATTTGAAACTGATGGTAAAATTGCTGAATTGGTTGAAAAGAAAGATAAAATGGATTAATGGTATTTTCAATTATAGGCTGGATATTACGCATTATTTCTGATTTATTAAATATCTATAGCTTTCTAATTGTTATCTATACTTTACTAACTTGGATCCCAAGACTACTTGTGACTAAAGTGGGGCGAGTACTAGGGAAAATTGTTGAGCCTTATTTGGAGATATTTGAACGTTTTATTCCTCCAATAGCTGGAATTTCCTTTGCTCCCGTTGTAGCTTTGTTAGTAATTTATTTTGTAAATAATTATGTCCTTTATTGGATAGCAAATATAATTAGGTACGTGTTTATTAGATAAAATGGAAAAAAGACAAGCTAGTAGTTTTTATCAACATTTTGATGAAAGTGAAAGACCGACGGTGGATTATTTCGTCGGTCTTTTTAATCAGTTTTTATTTAAAAATGAACCAATTTTAACTGATTTTCTTAATCCTAGAGAACAATATATTTTTCGAGAAATAGTTGGAGGATATGCACAGTTATATAGTTTTGGCGGCTTTTCGAATGCGGAAAAGAAGCGAATGCTTTTATGTGATTGGAGTGAAGGGTACAAGTCCAATGAATTCAATATTTCGCTTTTAGAAATTGCTTATCCTCAAAAATGGTCTGAACTCACTCATAGTCAAATCTTAGGTGTTTTGACGCACCTAGGAATTGAATTGGATACTTTTGGTGATATTATCAATGATGAAAACGGAAATTGGCAGTTCTTCGTTAAAGCTGAATTGAAAGATTATTTTCTTGAGGAAATTGATCGAATTGGAAGAACAAAAGTGAAATTATCTGAACTGCCCCTATCCAAAGTTTTAGTGCAGGAAGATGATAGCGAAGAAATGACTTCAGTAGCGATCTCACTTCGACTTGATGCTGTTATCAGTGCGATTACGAACTTAAGCAGAAGCCAAGTTAAGAAAATTATTGAAGCGGGAGAAGTGAAATTAAATTGGCATCTTGTAACACAATCTAATATAATTATTTCTGTACAGGATATGCTTAGTATTCGCCATTATGGGAGATATGAGATTATTAATCTTGCCACTACGAAGAAAGGTAAAAGAAGACTTGAAATAAAAGTATGGCAAGCAAAGAAAAGGTGATAATATGACATTAACGCCAATGGATATCCATAATAAGGAGTTTAGTACAAAACTTCGTGGATATGATTCCAAGCAGGTAGATGGTTTTTTAGATCGAATTGTTGATGCATATGGGGATGCACTCGATCAAATTGTTGATTTAAAAAATGAAAATGTTGAACTAAAGAAAAAAGTAGATAAATTTGAAAAGGTTAAAGATTCGATTAATGAGTCTTTAATTTCAGCACAAGAAAATGCTGAAGAAATTAAAAAAAGAACAAATAAAGAAGCACAAGAAATTATTCAAAAGGCTAACCAAGACGCTGACGAAATAGTTAATAAAGCTCGAGATGAAGGCGAGAAAAAAAGAGCTGACCTTCAAAAGCAATATGATACTTTAAATCATGATTATGATTTGCTTAAGGCAAAGGTAGAAGATTTTAGAGAAGCAGTTCAAGGAATGTTAAAAGATCAGATCAAAGAATTAAGTGATTCTGATTGGCAATATTACCTAGATAAATACTATGGCCGCTCCCGCTTATATCCAGCTGATGGATCACAACCACTTGAGGATGATCCTATTCCAGATGGTCCGGTAGATGATGAAGTACCAGCTGAAGAAACTACTTCTGCTATTTCAGAGGTTGACAATAATACAGTAAATGAAGTAAACTCTGTTCAAGAAAAGGAAGATAATACTGAACTCTTAGATGGGGAAAACTCCGTTAAGGAAAGTATGCATGCTACAGAAGAAAGCTCTGAGCGTCGTGATGGCCCAGTAATTATTTTTCCTGATGATGTAAAAGATAATTAAAATTTAAGTCGACAGTAACAACAAGTAGATACCTTAGCGAGTTAGTGATGGTGAAAGACTAACAACTTTCGAAAGTTAATCAGCTGCCAATTGACTTAAACGTTTTCTGTACGATACACAGAGAATAAGTGGGATAGGGTAAGTGTACCCTATTCAATTTAGGTGGTACCACGAGAAGCTTCGTCCTATTTGGGATGAAGCTTTTTTTGATTAAGAAAGGATTTTTTATGAGAGTCAAAGATACATTGAATTTAGGTAAAACTAAATTTAAAATGCGCGGTAATCTTCCAGTTCGTGAAGCTGAATGGCAAAAAGAATGGGAAGAAAATAAATTATATGAACAAAGATTAAAACTTAATGAAGGCAAACCCCGTTTTGACCTTCATGATGGTCCTCCATTTGCTAATGGTAATATTCACATGGGACACTCCTTAAATAAGATCTCGAAGGATATTATCGTTCGTTTTAAAAATATGAATGGTTATTATGCTCCTTATGTTCCTGGATGGGATACTCATGGACTTCCAGTTGAACAACAATTAGCTAAAAAGGGCGTTGACCGTAAAACAATGGATCGGGCTAAATATAGAGAACTTTGTCGTCAGTTTGCGGAAGAACAAGTTCAAAAACAAATGGCCGACTTCAAACGCTTAGGAGTAATGGCTGATTGGGATCATCCTTACATTACCTTACAACCAAAATTTGAAGCTGAAGAAATTAGAGTCTTCGGTGAAATGTTTAAAAAAGGTTATATCTATAAGGGGAAGAAGCCTGTTTACTGGTCTTGGTCAAGTGAATCCACTTTAGCTGAAGCTGAAGTTGAATATCATGACATTAAATCACCAAGAATCTATGTTGCTTTTCCAATTAAAGATGGAAAGGGTATTCTAGATTCAGATACTTCACTAGTAATCTGGACTACTACTCCTTGGACTATTCCAAGTAATGTCGGAATTACTGTAAATCCTAAATTTGATTATTCAGTAGTTGAAGTTAATGGTAAAAAGTATGTCATCGGTTCACAACGTCTTTCAGCAGTTGCTGAAGATTTAGGTTGGGAAGATTATAAGGTTGTTAAGACCTTAAAGGGTACCGACTTTGATAGAATGACTTACCAACATCCACTATATGATGTAACTGGGTTGGTAATGAATGATACTTATGTTACTGCTGATGATGGTACTGGATTAGTTCATAACGCTACTGGTTTTGGTGAAGATGACTACAATGTCGGCCGTCGCTATGGCTTACCAGTATTTAGTCCAATGGATGCACAAGGTAGATTTACTAAAGAAGTACCTGATCCAGACTTAGTGGGAATGTTTTATGATGATGCTAATAAAGTTGTTGCTGATAAGCTTGAAAAAGCTGGCGCACTCTTAAAGCTTAGCTTCTTTACTCACTCATATCCACATGACTGGCGTACTAAGAAACCTGTTATTTACCGTGCAACTACTCAATGGTTTGCTTCAATTGACAAATTTAGAGATCAAATTTTAGCAGAAATTGAAAAAGCTAATTTCATTCCTGCATGGGGTAAGACACGTCTTTACAATATGATTAAAGATCGTGGTGATTGGGTAATTTCTCGTCAACGTGCATGGGGTGTACCACTTCCAATTTTCTATGCAGAAGACGATACTCCAATTGTTACTCCAGAAACTATTGAACATGTTGCTCAAATCTTTGAAAAAGAAGGTTCTAATGCTTGGTACACTTATACTGCAGAAGAACTACTTCCAGAAGGATTTAAGTCAGAACATTCACCAAATGGTAAGTTTAGAAAAGAAACTGACATCTTAGATGTTTGGTTTGATTCTGGTTCTTCTTGGGCTGGTGTAATGCAAGAGCGTGATGGTTTAGGTTTCCCAGCAGATTTATATCTTGAAGGTAGTGACCAATATCGTGGTTGGTTTAACTCAAGTTTAATTACTTCAGTTGCTGTAACTGGTAAAGCTCCATATAAGCAAGTTTTATCTCAAGGTTTTGTTTTAGATGACAAGGGACACAAGATGTCTAAATCATTAGGTAATGTAATTTCACCTAATGATGTAATCAAGCAAATGGGTGCAGAAATCATTCGTTTATGGGTTGCCGGAGCAGATACTACTTCTGATGTAGCAGTTTCTCAAGATATTTTACGTCAATCTGCTGAAAGCTACCGTAAGATTAGAAATACTATGCGTTTCATGCTTGCTAATACTTCTGACTTTGATCCTAAGGAAGATGCAATTGCTTATCCAGATATGTCCGGTGTAGATCAATATATGGAAATCAAGTTAAATCGCTTGATCGAAGAGGCAATTGAAGCATACAATAAGTTTGATTTTAATAGTGTTTATAAGAAAGTATTTAGCTTCATTTCTAATGATTTATCTGCCTTTTACTTAGACTTTGCTAAGGACATTCTTTACATTGATGCTGAAGACAGTGAAACTCGTCGTTCAATGCAAACTGTAATTTACGATGTTTTAGTTAAGCTAACTAAATTGATGACACCAATCCTTCCACATACTATGGAAGAAGTTTGGGGTTATCTCAAGGAACCAGAAGATTACGTTCAACTTGCTAATATGCCAGAAGTAGACCATTTTGCTAATGAGGATGAAGTTTTAGCAGATTGGAATGCCTTTATGAAAGTTCGTTCAGATGTGTTGAAGGCACTTGAGAAAGCACGGAATGCTAAGGTAATTGGTAAGTCATTTGAAGCACACGTTACTCTCTATCCAACTGAAGAAACGAAGGCACTTCTCGATAAATTAAACGCTAATATCAGACAAATTTTGATTGTTTCTGATTTAACTATTAGTGATGAAGAAGCACCTGAAAATGCTGAAAAATTGCCAACTGCATCCATTGTGGTGGAACACGCTGCTGGTGAAGTTTGTCCAAGATGTCGTCGTACTACAACCGATGTTGGTAGTGACCCACGTTTCCCAGAATTATGTGCGCGCTGTGCAGCTATCGTTGCTGAAAACTTTCCTGAAGCAGAAAAAGAAGGTTTAGAAAAATAATGCGTAAAGGTACTGTTAAACAATTTGATCCAAACTCTGCGTATGGATTTATTGAGGATGATTTAACTCATTCATCTTACTTTGTTTTTTATAAGTCAATTAAAGAAGAAGGTTATAAAAAACTGAACGTAGGTCAAAGAGTTCGTTATCAATTAGCGCAAGGAAAAAAGGGTCTACAATGTATCAACGTTTATGTTGATCATGACTAAAAGGAGAAATTAAGTGAATCTGAGAGAAACTGAAATCTCAAATAAACCTATTTTCGAAGGTAAACTTATTGATTTAAATGTTGAAACTATTAGTTTGCCTAATGGAAAAACAGCTACTCGTGAGATAGTTAAGCATCCTGATGCTAGTGCTGCAATTGCCATCAATGATGAGAAAAAAATGCTTCTTGTAAAGCAATGGCGTGAGCCCATTAAACAATTAACTTTGGAGATTCCTGCGGGTTTAATTGATGAGACAGACGCTTCACCTCTTGATGCAATGAAAAGAGAGCTGAATGAAGAGGGTGGCTACAAGGCCGAGTATTGGGAAAAGGTAAGTGAATTTTATACATCTGTTGGTTTTTGTGATGAAAAAATTCATTTATTCTATTGTGATACTTTGTCAAAAATTGAAAATAAACGTCCTCTTGATGAAGATGAATTTTTAACTCAAGAGTGGTACAGTCTGCCAGAATTAAAACAGTTAATTGCTTCTGGAGAAATTATGGATGCAAAAACTGTAATGGCAATTACATTTTGGGAAAATATGATTTTAACAGGAAATCAAAGTAATGACTGAAAAACGATCAGATTATCGTAAAAAACAACAAAAAGAAAAAGTAAGCAAAATTTTCGATAATTTTAAACGATTGAGGAAAGATAAGCATCAAGCTGATGTAAGTGATCAAAAAGTTGAGGTTCAAGATTCTTCAAAATTTGAATCAAGAGAGGATCTCGCAAATCGTGCTTTAAAAGAAAAGCGTGAAGATAAGGTTGATCGTTTAAAAAAACGTCTGAACTATGCGATTTTAATTGTTGTTGTTTTGTTAGTTATAGTTTTGTTCGCTTTGTTTAAACTTTAGATTTAGAGGTAAGAAATGAAAATCGCAATTATTGTCCCAATGGAAGAAGAAGCAGAATTCTATAAAAAGCATTTTAAGTCTGAAAACAAAGAAGTCTTTGGCACAACTGAATTTGATCATTTTTCAGTAAATGGAAATGACATTTACTTAGGATTAAGTGGAATCGGTAAAGTTAATGCAGCTATGAATTTGACTAGCCTGTTAACTAAAGAAGATATTGATGTAATTTTTATGACTGGCTCTGCTGGATCACTGCAAGAAGATGTAAAGAGAAAAGATCTAATTTTGCCTAATAAGTTTATGTACTATGATGCTCATAATACTAGTGCAGGTAACTATGTGGAAGGACAAATTCCCCAGGAGCCTGCAGGCTATACTCTGGATAATTCATTCCGTACAAAATTTGCAGCATATTTAAAGGAACATGATATTCCTTTTAAAGAAGGATTGATTGTAACTGGAGATAGTTTTATTGCTTCTGAAGCACAAAAAGATGAGATTAAAAAGAATTTTTCTGACGCATTGGGAGTAGAAATGGAAGGAGCTGCTTTTGCACAAGTAGCTAGACATTTTAATACTCCATTGGTTGCAATTCGTGCTATTTCAGATAATGGGGATGCTAATGCTGACAATGACTTTGATAAATTCGTCAAGGAAGTTGGAGCAAAAGCTGCAAGTATAATTGCATCCTATCTTGAAGAAACAGTTTTAGATTAAACTATTGATAGACTAAGTTCATCGTAACTTAGTCTATTTTTATGTTAAAATAAAAGAGCCACTTCCGAAATGTAAGGAAAGTAAAGAGGTTATAAGATAATATGACTAGGAAAAATGTATACTTAGATAACGCGGCAACTACGCCAATGGATCCAAAAGTTATTGAAAAAATTAGTAGTGAAATGGCTGATGATTTTGGCAACGCTTCTAGTCAACACGCATTTGGTCGTAAGGCACGTCATGTAGTTGAAACAGCTCGTCATCAACTAGCAGAAACAATTAATGCCCAAGATAAAGAAATAATTTTTACTAGTGGTGGCTCAGAAAGCAATAATACTGCTATTTTTGGTACAGTACGTGCTAGAAAAGATATTGGTAAAAAAATTATTACTACTAAAATTGAGCATCCTTCTGTCTTAAATCCTATGAAACGCTTAGCTCAGGAAGGATACGAAATTGTCTATCTTGATGTCGATGAAACTGGCCATATTAATTTAGACGACTTGAAGAGAGAACTAACACCAGATACAATCTTAGTTTCTATTATGGCAGTTAATAATGAAGTTGGATCAATTATGCCGTTAAAAGAAATTGGTGAATTAGTAAAAGATTCTAATGCATATTTTCATGTAGACGACGTACAAGGCTTCGGAAATATTGAAATTGATGTTAAAGAAATGAACATCGACTTATTATCAACTTCTGCTCATAAAGTTAATGGACCAAAGTTTTTAGGTTTTCTTTATGAAAAAGATGGTCTAAAAGTAAGTAATTTACTTTTAGGAGGCGAACAGGAAACTAAACGCCGTCCCGGGACGGAAAATGTACCAGGTATTGCCGGCTTTGGTATAGCTGCTCAAGAACTAAATGAAATGGATAAGCAGAAGCTGCAAGAGAAGTACCAAAACTTTCAAAAAATAATTCTGGATGAACTTGATAAAAATCAAATTGATTATGAAGTCAATGGAACTCTTGAAGGCGAAGTATCCCATCACGTTTTGAACTTATGGTTAAAGGGTGTAGGTACTTACTCGGCCCTCACTAATTTAGACTTAAATGGGTATGCTGTTTCCGGTGGTTCTGCCTGTACAGCGGGTTCTCTTACTCCTTCGCATGTATTACAGGCAATGTATGGGGAAGATTCACCAAGAATTGAGGAATCAATTAGAATTAGCTTTGGTAGATTTAATACTGAAGAAGAAATTCAAGAATTTGCAGCAGATTTAGTTAAGATGTGCAAGCGTCTAGATAAATAGTAAAATTATTTTTTTGAGAATTTGTCTTAAGGTATAATAATAGTAAAATCATATACTTGACACTTACAAAAAATAAGATAATAATATTGAGAGTGATATTTTTATGGCAAATACAGTAATTATTAACGGCGATAATCGTAAATTTACGATTAATCCTGAAATTAAGCGTTATGCATTGATTGATGCAGGTTTCACAAAAACTAAAAGAGGTAATTTTATGTATAAGCATCCCTTATATAATGAGTCCCCTTATAATGCTACCTGTCAATTAAAGCTAACAATTAATGAAGATTTAGATCATTTAACAATGGTAGTTACAGATACTAATGGTTTGCAAAAGGTTAATATTTTTAAGAATAAACAACTAGCGCCAATGGTTGAACTGCTTAACTTCATTTTAAAGGATCTTGAAGATCGCCAAATTATTGCACCTTGCTAAAAGGAGAAAAGGATAAAATGGTAGATAACAGCAAAATTAGAGTCGTTGTTGGTATGAGTGGTGGAGTTGATTCTTCAGTTTCTGCACTTTTACTCAAACGACAAGGCTTTGATGTTGTCGGCGTCTTCATGAAGAATTGGGATGATACTGATGATTCCGGAGTTTGTACGGCAACTGAGGATTACGAAGATGTAAAAAAAGTTGCAGATGAAATCGGTATTCCTTACTATTCTATTAACTTTGAAAAGGATTACTGGGAGCGCGTATTTGAATATTTCTTGGATGAATATAAAAAGGGCAGAACTCCAAATCCTGATGTAATGTGTAATAAAGAAATAAAATTTAAATCTTTCTTAGATTTCGCAATGGATTTAGATGCGGATTATATTGCAATGGGTCACTATGCAGCAACCAGAGTTGACGACAACGGTGTTGTTCATATGATGCGTCCAAAGGATGGCAATAAGGATCAAACTTACTTTTTAAGCCAACTTTCACAAGATCAATTGAAGAAGGTAATTTTCCCACTTGCTAATTTAACTAAGCCCCAAGTGCGTGAAATTGCTATTGCTTCAGGATTAGCAACTGCTAAAAAGAAGGATTCTACAGGAATTTGTTTCATCGGTGAACGTAACTTTAAAAAATTCTTGAGTGAATTTTTACCAGCTCAATCAGGAAAAATGGTTACTCCAGATGGAAAAGTTGTTGGTGAGCACGCTGGTTTAATGTACTACACTATTGGTCAAAGATCCGGCCTTGGTTTAGGTTCAACTAAGGAATCAACTGATCCATGGTTTGTAGTAGGTAAGGACCTAAAGAAGAACGAGCTAATTGTTGAACAAGGTTATGACAGTAAGCTTTTATATGCTACTAGCTTAGATGCAAGCGGTGTATCATTCTTTACAGGCCAACCAGATCACGACGTTGATTTGAAGTGTACTGCTAAGTTTAGATACCGCCAACCTGATGTTGGTGTAACTATGCACTACCATGCAAAGGATAATACAGTTCATGTTGAGTTTGATGAGCCAGCACGTGCTGTTACTCCTGGACAAGCTATTGTGTTCTACAATGGTGAAGAGTGCTTAGGTGGAGCTACAATTGACCGTGCATACCAAAATGAAAAGCAATTACAACTAGTATAGTTTAGAAGAAGTCTCTTTTGAGGCTTCTTTTTTATTTTTATAAACTGTTATTTTCTCCTCTTAAAACTTATAATAGTAATAAAAGTGGAGGGAAAAGCAAATTATGCAATTATATTTTGTAAGACATGGAAAAACAAAATGGAACTTAGAAGGACGCTATCAAGGTGGTAGTGGTAATTCACCTCTTTTGCCTGAAAGTTACGAAGATATCAAAAAATTAGCTGGATACTTAAAAGGAACAAAGTTTAGAGCTTTTTATTCTAGTCCTTTACAGCGCGCATTAACAACTGCAGTAATGCTTAGAGATGATATGGGAATTACTGTGCCAGTCATTGTTGACGACCGTTTAAAGGAGTTCAATTTAGGGGATCTGGAAGGAATGAAATTTGTTGATGCTGAAAGTAAATATCCAGATCAAATAAAAGCATTTCGGTATTTTCCTGATCGTTATGATCCATCAACTTTCCATGGTGAAAATTTTGACCATATGATAGAACGTGGAAAGAAATTGATTGCTGATATTGTAAAAAGATATCCTAACAAGGATGATAAAGTATTATTAGTAAGTCATGGAGCTGCCTTGTGTGCCTTAATTAGAACTCTAGAGGGGTACGATATTGCCGATATTAGAAAGCGTGGCGGCTTAACTAATACAAGTCTTACAATTCTTGATACGGAAGATAATGGAAAGACTTTTGATGAAGTAGCGTGGAATGAAACAAGCTACCTAGATCGAAAAATTACTAGTAGGGATACAATTTAAAATGGATAAAAAGATAGCCAACTTATATGATGCTGGCAACGTAGATAAAGCTATACATTTATTAATTGAAACGATAAACAAACATCCCCAGGATATTGAGAATTATTTGCAGCTTTCAACTTATTTAATTGAACAAAATGCTGCTGATCAGGCGCTAGAACTGTTAGAAAAAGCTCGTGGCCTTGTTAAGCATCCTGAAGATCTAACCTATAACATTGCTGTCTGCTACTACATGCAAGGAGATTTTGCCAAGTCGCTTACGTTGCTTAACTCCATTGCAGATGATGAAGAGACAATGTATCAAAAAGCTTTGATCTTTATGAAATTAGGGCAGTATCAAAAGGCACTAGCCTATGCCTTAACTTTAAAGAATCAGGATGAGCGAACTTTAGAATTAATTGGTGATATTTGGCTTAGTTTGGGTGATTTAAAATCTGCAAATCAAACTTATAATAAAATTTCAGAAGACCAAAGAAATGCAAAAGTTAATTTTTTATTGGGGTTAACTTTATTTGATACTAATCCTGATGAAGCAGAAAAATATTTTAAATTATCAAAAAATCAAGATCCCAAATATTTTGCTCAAGCACAAAAGCAATATAATGCGGTAGCAAAATTGATTAGAGGTAAAAATGGCAGAAACTAGTTTTACTGGACGAATAAATGGAATTGTTTTTGAAAACAATCAAGATCTTTTCAAGATTATTGATGTAGATTTAATCAGTAAATTACCTGATTACGATCGTGATAATATCCGAGTAACTGGAAATTTTGGGGATATCCAAATTGGATCAACTTATAAATTTACCGGTAATATTGTCGTGCACGAAAAATTTGGTAAACAATTTCGTATAAGGTCTTATGAACCAGTTTTGCCTCATGAAGAGGGTAGTTTAGCTAAATACCTTAGTTCTGATAAGTTTCCTGGGATCGGTAAGAGGGCTGCTGAAAAGATCATTGATAGTTTAGGAACAAATGCGTTAGATTTGATTAAGTCAAATCCAACTGAAATTGACAATCTTGATTTGACCCAAAAGCAAAAGGATAGCTTATTATCTGGAATTAATCAGATGGATTCTTTTTCAGAGATTGTGATTAAGCTGGCTAGATATGGGATTAATAAAAAAGTAGCCGGTAATATTTATAAAGTGTATCATGGTGATTCCTTGAAGAAACTAGAGGAAGATCCTTATCAAGCCCTTGGTGAAGTTCGCGGCTTTGGGTTTAAAACTGCGGATAATATGGGACACGCGCTCGGAATAGAACTAAATGATCCTAGAAGAGTTAGGGGAGCACTTCTAAGTATTTTACAGACTGCTCTTAATACCTTGGGAGATACTTATGTTGCACTTGATGAATTATTAACACAGGCTTATGATTTAGTTCAATCTACCTCTTATGATGAGCTTGCTAATAGTGTTAATGAACTTCAAAGGCAAGGAAAAGTTGTTGTTTCAGGTGATAAGGCAGCTTTGCAGACAATTTTTCAAACTGAACTTGATATAGCCACTGAATTAAAACATGTAGTTAATAATCAAGTCGAAAAAGAAGAATTTGATGATAGCGATATTGAAAAAGCAATAAAGCATGTCGAAGAAACACTTGAAATTGAATATGATGATACTCAAAAAAATGCAATTAAAAATGCGTTAAATAATCCAATTTCAATTCTTACTGGTGGTCCTGGTACTGGTAAAACGACAATTATCAATGGAATTTTAATGTGCTTAAAGGAACTTACGGAAATTCCAAGTGCAGCTTTGTATAGCGATGATCCACCATTTTTACTTGCTGCACCAACGGGTCGAGCTGCCAAGCGAATGAGTGAGGTTACAGATATTTCAGCGAAAACCATTCACCGTTTATTAGGGTTAGGCATCGGTGAAAATGAAGCGACTGATGTAAACGAATTAAACGGTGAGATCTTAATTATTGATGAAATGTCGATGGTTGATATGTTTCTCTTTAAACAGCTTTTATCCGGTATTAATTCAACAAAGAGGATAGTTTTTGTTGGGGACAAAGACCAGCTTCCTTCAGTTGGAGCAGGGAATGTTTTTAGTGATTTAATAAGTTCAGGGGCATTTCCAACTACAAAGTTGCAAGTAATTCATAGACAGGGAGAAGACTCCTCAATTATTAAGTTGGCCCATGCAATTAATGATGAAGAAGCAGAAGAGACTATTTTTAATAAAACTAAAAATTACTCCTTTATTCCATGTCAACCAAGCTTGGTGGGAGATGCAATCGATCAAATCGTAAATTTGGCTATTAAACGTGGTTTCAAAAAGGATGATGTTCAAGTTCTGGGAGCAATGTACAATGGTCAAGGTGGAATTACTCACTTGAATGATATTTTGCAGGATGTGATGAATCCACTATCAGCAAAGACTAAAGTAATTGAAGCTCACAATGAAAGTTTTAGAATCGGGGACCGAATCCTACAACTACAAAATAATTCAGAAAAAGATATTTATAATGGTCAAATTGGTAAAATTATTGGCCTTAATCCTGATGATAAAGCTAAAATATTAATTGCTGATTTTGACGGTCGTGAAATAGAATTTGGTATTAAAGACTTAAATGATATTACCCGTGCGTATGCCATTACTATCCATAAGTCCCAAGGATCAGAATTTCCGTTAGTAATTTTAAACCTTACGATGCAAAATTATATGATGTTGAGGCGGAATTTGTTATATACCGCCATTACTCGTGCCGAAAAAAACTTAGTTATGGTAGGAGAAAAAAAGGCGTATATTATGGCATTACGTACGCCAGGTAATGACCGTAAGACTGAGTTAGCAGCTAAAATTAGGCATGAACTAGGTCTAAAAGAAGTTGAAAATACTTCAAATGTAAATGCGGAACAAGAAAAAACTAAAACTGAAGTTAAAGAAGAAACTGCTGAGCCCGAAGAGCATATTTTGACTCCTGAGCTAATTTATTCTGGACAGATTGATCCAATGATTGGAATGGAAGATATTAAATTAGAAGAAAAAAGATAGCAAAACAGCCGTCTCATTAAGAGGCGGCTGTTTGTCGTTTATTGCAAAAGATCAAAATGATCTACTTCAAATTTTAGATGAAACTTTCTTTTTGATAATTCTTCTCCATCAAGTTGACCGTACTCAGGATCATCAGTTTTAACTTCAATTGCAGAGGATTCAAAATAATGAAATTGGTTACTTTTCATATGTGATCCATTGATGAGTAACTTGGAAAATAGATAAATAAATTTTGCCAAGTTTGGCTTTTCTACAATTGCAATATCTAATTGATGATTATGAATGCTGGCAATTGGTAAGATTGGTACGCCGCCACCGAAGTAGGGATGGTTAGTAGTAGTAACTAAATAGGCGTGTTCATAGTAAGAGGTGTGACCATTAGTCGAAACTCTGACCTTAAAATTGTCTTGTCCCTTGAGCGCTTGAACAATATTAATTCTGTAAGTTAAGTTACCTATATTAATTTTATTAAATTTAGTTTTTAGTTTTGAGTGGTTCGTTTTATTAACTACATAGGCATCAAAACCAATTCCTAAATTGTTAACAAAGTATCTTGTCTCACCGTTAATTAGATCATGGTATTTTCCGCAATCTACTTTAGTAACGGTCGGATTATTCTTTAGATGTCTAATCAATTTTAGAGGATCTGTTTCAAGTTTAGCTGCTCTAGCAAAATCATTTCCAGTGCCTGCTGGGAAGTAGGCAAGGGGAGTGTTAGGCTGCTCTGAATTTTTAACACCATTTAAAGCTTGGTTTAGAGAACCATCGCCACCGACTACAATAACATATTCAGTTCCGGAACTAATTTCATTGGTTACCTTGGTTGCAAGTGGAACCAATTGTCCCGGATAATTGGAGATATGAATGTCATAGTCCATTTTTTCATTTTTAAGTACAGTTTCAATTTGCTTGAGAGCTTTTTCGCCTCTATTGCTCCCGGATTTTAGGTTTACAAGTAAATGAATCTTTTTCATTATTTTTTGCCTATGTAATATAAAAATAAGCCCCGAGATGGGGCTTACTTTATTTCTTTTCAATTAGCATTGGCAGAATCATTGGTCTTCTTTCAGTCTTTGAATATAGGAAATCTTGAAGATTCTCAATAATTGCCTTTCTAATTTCATTTTCTTTTGGTTGTGGATCTTTCGCCATTTCCGTCTTAAGAACATGGTAGACATGTTTCTGAGCTTGACTAATCAATTCTGTTGATTCACGCATGTAGACAAAGCCACGACTCAAAATGTCTGGACCTGCAAGAACGCGTTGGTGCTTGTAGTCAACAGTTGCTACTACTACTACAAGCCCTTCCTCAGCCAAGATTTGACGGTCACGAACAACGATATTACCAACATCATCGCTACCAGAAGTATCAACAAAGACATCCGGAATATTAATGTGACCAGCAATTCTAGAAGAATCTTTCGTTAAAGCAAGAACATCTCCGTTTTTAAGAACAAAAGTATGATCTTTAGGCATACCAGTAGATTGAGCTGTTTCAGTATGAACGACTTGCATTCTATATTCACCGTGAACTGGAATGAAGTATTCAGGTTTAGTTAACTCAATCATCATTTTTTGTTCTTCTTGTCCAGCGTGTCCAGAAGTATGGACATTATGAATCTTACCATGAACAACATTAGCACCAGCTTCAGTTAACTTATTAATTAGGTGGTTAACGCTAGTAGTGTTACCTGGAATTGGATTAGAAGAAAAGATGACTGTGTCGCCTGGTTGTAATGAAATCTGACGATGAGTTCCATCTGCAATTCTTGAAAGAGCAGCAAGAGGTTCACCTTGAGAACCAGTACATAAGATCATTGCCTTTTCTGGTGGAGTATGGTTAATTTCATTAGCATCAACTAAGGTTCCTTCAGGAATATCTAAGTAGCCAAGATCAATACCATTTTGAACCCCATTTTCCATTGAACGACCAAAGATAGCTACTTTTCTTCCGGTATCAACAGCAGCTTTGATCGCAGTTGATACACGGTAAAGGTTGGAAGCAAAAGTGGCAAAAATAATTCTGCCTTTAATTCCAGTAATGATGTCGTGTAATGAATGAGCAACAAATCTTTCTGACTTTGTAAATGTAGGAACCTCTGCATTAGTGGAGTCAGATAAAAGGGCTAAGACGCCTTCTTTTCCGAGCTTAGCCATCTCTTGGAAATCAGGAGCTGGTTGATTCATAACTGGAGTTAAATCGAATTTAAAGTCCCCAGTAAATAGAACGGCTCCTTCAGGAGTATGAACTGCAATTCCTAGAGTATCTGGAATTGAGTGAGTGGTTCTGAAGAAACTTACTGATAATTTATCGAATTTTAAAACAGTATCTTCATGTTCTTCATGAAGTTCACTAGAGTTTAAAATTCCATGTTCATCAAGTTTTCCTCGAATTAAGGCTAAAGCAAATGGAGTAGCATAGACAGGAATTTCCGGAATTTTCTTTAAAAGGTAAGGAATTCCCCCGATATGGTCTTCATGTCCGTGCGTAACAACTAATGCTTTGATTTTTTTTCTATTCTTAACTAAGTAGGAATAGTCTGAGATAACATAATTAATTCCCATCATATCGTCTTCAGGGAATTTGATACCGCAGTCCATGATGATAATTTCATCTTGGTACTCAACGCAGTACATATTACGGCCGATTTCGCCTAGACCCCCTATAGCGTAAACGCCGACTTCGTTATTCTTTAATTTCAAGGTCGTTAGTTATCCTTAGAATCAAAAGTTGTCAGTTTGAAATCTGGGCTTTGCTTTTCGTAAGCAAGGGAGTTTCCAGTTAATTCTTGGATGAGTTCAATGTTGTAGGGGGTGTTATCCTCAACCATAGTTCTTGCTGCAACTACATTATCTGCTTCTAAAAAAAGAGTCTTAGTAGTTTCTCTTCTTGGATTAACGATCTGGTCTTTTTGGTATAAAACTTTGTAGATCATTTCTTATAATCTCCTTATATTTAAAACGTTCAAAAAAACTTCTGCATAAACTTGCAGAAATTCATAGCTATTAAAATTTTATCATAAACTTGCTTTTAAGTATACCAATTTACTTCATATATAGTATGGAAAAAGGCGATAGAACATCTTGCTCTAACGCCTAGTAGAAAATTAAAAGTTTAATTTTAAGAAATTACGATTGTATCTTCTGCTAATTCAAAAGGATTTTGCTTATTGATGCGATCATAGAATAAATGACCATTTAAGTGATCAATTTCGTGGGAAGCAACGATTGCTGGATAGTCTTTTAAGCGAATAGTTTTTTCTTCACCATCTACTGTATAGTAACGAATTTTTAATTTATCAGGACGAGGAACATATCCTTCAATGTCTTTGTCTACACTTAAACAGCCTTCACCTTCAGCAAGACAAGTTCTTCTAACTGATTCAGAAAGAATTTTAGGATTAACAAAAACTTCCTTAAAGATGATTTCACCTTTGTCGTTTGGAACTAAAAGAGCAGCCATTTGAACACTTTCACCAACTTGTGGAGCAGCCAAACCAACACCAGCTCTTAATTGATGCTTTTCAGCAATCTTAGGATCTTGGGAGTTGATTAAGTATTGCATCATGTCGTCAGCTAATTTTTTGTATTCATCGGATAATGGAAAAGTTAAAGGCTTAGCAACTTGTCTTAAAACTGGATTGCCATCGCGCGTAATATCATGCATTAAAATCAAAATTATATCTCCTTAATTAAATAATTTGCTATAAACTATAATAACAATTGAAAGAAAAGACGGCAACGACCGAAGTTTTTGGTATAATATTTTTGTTAAAAATAAACAGTTCACAGCTTGTACTTCCGTTGACGACATTATATTTTTAGAGTAGAATTGTAAAACGAAACTATAGAGATATAAAGCTTCAATAACTGCATTATTATTTTTGCGTAAAAGGGCTGTGACTGGAGTCACAGTTTTTTTATGAAGTTCGGGGAGGAATTTCTTTTGCAAAGAAGAGACGATATTAGAAATATTGCCATTATCGCACACGTTGACCACGGTAAGACTACTTTGGTTAACCAATTGTTAAAACAATCAGATACATTGCCAGAGCACATGAATCTAGAAGATCGTGCTATGGACTCCAATGCTATTGAACGTGAACGTGGTATTACTATCTTATCTAAGAACACTGCTGTTAAGTACGGTGATACTACTATTAACATCTTGGATACACCAGGACACGCTGACTTCGGTGGTGAAGTAGAACGTATCATGCACATGGTTGACGGATGTTTATTGCTTGTTGATGCTTACGAAGGTACTATGCCACAAACTCGTTTTGTGCTTAAGAAGGCTTTGGAAGCTGGCGTTAAGCCAATCGTAGTTATTAATAAGATTGACCGTCCAGGTGCTCGTCCAAAGGAAGTATTGGATGAAGTTCTTGAATTATTCATCGAATTAGGTGCTAGTGATGAACAACTTGATTTCCCAGTTGTTTACGCATCTGCTTTAAACGGTACTTCTTCATACGAATCAGACCCAGCTAAGCAAGAAGAAACAATGGACCCTATTTTTGATACTATTGTTAAGAACATTCCTGCTCCAGTTGATAATTCTGATGAACCATTACAATTCCAAATCACTATGCTTGATTGGGATGACTACGTAGGTCGTATCGGTGTAGGACGTATTTACCGCGGAAAAGTTAAAGTTGGTGACAACATTACTGTTATGAAACGTGATGGTTCAACTCAAAACTTCCGTGTTACTAAATTATTTGGTTACTTCGGTTTGAAGCGTAACGAAATTCAAGAAGCAAAAGCCGGTGATATCATTGCTATTTCTGGTATTAATGATATTTATGTTGGTGAAACTATTGCTTCTGCTGACAAGCCTGAAGCATTACCACTTCTTAAGATTGATCCACCAACTCTTCAAATGGACTTTGTTGCAAACGATTCACCATTTGCTGGTCGTGAAGGTGATCAAGTTACACCTAAGAAACTTGAAGACCGTTTAATTCGTCAAACTCGTACTGATGTTTCTTTAAAGGTTGAACCAACTGACCAATTAAATGCCTGGACTGTTTCTGGTCGTGGTGAATTACACTTGTCAATTTTAGTTGAAGAACTTCGTCGTGAAGGATTCGAATTACAACTTTCACGTCCTAAAGTTATTTACCGTGAAGTTGATGGACAAATGTGTGAACCATTTGAAGCAGTTCAAGTAGATACTCCAGATGCTTATGTAGGTTCTGTTATCGACTCTCTTTCACAAAGAAAAGGTGAAATGAAGAATATGGAATCTACTGGTAACGGCCAAACTAGACTTGAATTCTTAGTACCATCACGTGGTTTGATTGGTTACAACAATGAATTCATGTCCCAAACTGCTGGTTACGGAATTATGAACCATACTTTTGATTCATACAAGCCTGTTGTTAAGAACTGGGAACCAGGTCGTCGTAACGGTGCCTTAGTTTCAATCAATCAAGGTCAATCAACAACTTACTCACTTCAATCAGTTGAACAACGTGGTGAATTATTCATCGGTGCTGGTGTTGAAGTTTACGAAGGTATGATTGTTGGTCAATCATCACGTGAACGTGATATTGCTGTTAACGTAACTAAGGGTAAGAACTTAACTAACACCCGTGCTGCCGGTAAGGACCACTCAGCTTCAATTAAGACTCCTAAGACTATGACTTTGGAAGAAGCTATTGAATTCTTGAACGATGATGAATACTGTGAGGTAACTCCAGAAAGTATTCGTTTACGTAAGAAGATCTTAAACACTAACGAAAGAAAAAAGGCAGATAAGAAACGTAACAAATAGTTTATTTCTTATTTAATTTTTAAAAGTAGCTCAATTTATTGAGCTACTTTTTTTGTTATGCAGAGGTAGTGATATAATAAGAAAGATTATTTAACTAAAGGGGCAGATATATTGTGCGACAAAAACTAAGATACTTAGACTATAGCATCTTGATCCCATATCTTGTTTTGTCAACTATCGGGGTTATTATGGTTTATTCAGCAAGCTCGGACATTTTATTAGTAAATGGTTTTTCACCGAGTGTATATATGAAAAGACAGATTATATATTTCTTGGCAGCATTTATAGCCTTTGGAATTCCTTGTTTTGCTTTAAAATTAAGAGTATTCAAAAACAGAAAATTTGTTATGTCCTACTTAGGAATTTCATTTTTGATGTTAATGTTTTTAATCGTTCTTAAAATTGTTAGTCATGGAAAAGCTGCTGTTAATGGTGCTGTTGGTTGGATTAATTTAGGATTTATTAATATTCAGCCAGTGGAAGTAGCTAAATTATCTCTAGTTCTTTATTTGGCTTTTGTCTTGTCGAGACGAGATGGAAAGTTTGTTCCGGGACAAATTTGGCATAATTTATTTGGGCCAACTGTAATTTCATTCTTGATGATTGGTTTGGTAATTTTAGAGCCTGACTTTGGTGGTTCAGCCATTCTATTTATGATTGTTTTTGTCATGTATAGTGTCTCAGGAATTCCCACAAGATTAGCTGTTTATTGGTTAGTAGGGTTACTACTAGGAATTGTTTTATTGATGGCAATTTTATTGTTTTGGACCCCAGGATTCATCAAAGATTCCTATCAATTTCAGCGCTTGCTCGCTTTTGCCCATCCCTTTAAGCTAGAAAAAACAGGTGGTGCACAGCTGGTAAACTCCTATTATGCAATTCATAATGGTGGTTTGTTTGGTGTTGGATTAGGTAATAGTATGCAAAAGAGAGGCTACTTACCTGAACCATATACTGATTTCATTTTATCTATTACCGCTGAAGAGTTAGGAGTAATTGGCGCCATTGTGATTATTACCTTATTATTCTTTTTAATGTGGCGCATTATGGAAGTAGGAATTCATGCCGATTCACAATTTAATGCTTTAGTTTGTTTCGGGGTTGTAACCATGATTTTTACAGAAACGCTCTTTAATGTAGGAGCAGTTTTAGGATTATTGCCAATTACTGGGGTAACCTTACCATTTATTTCTTATGGGGGATCATCAATGATTGTGCTAACTGCTGCTTTAGGTTTAGTCTTAAATATTTCAGCTGCTGAAAAGAAAGCATTAGTAGAAAGTAGGAGTGTACTTTGAGTTTGGTTTTTAAGGATGAGTCAAATGAAAAAATGACTCCCCGTACGCAGATAATTGTTTGGCTGAATCAAATTAGCGATCAGTATAAGTTGCGTAGATTTGGTAATATTATTTATTTTTCACGTAAAAATAAGTATGTGATTTTATATGTCAGTTCACAATACGCAGCTAAGACAATTGCAGAGCTCAGAAGCAAAAGTTATGTACAGTCTGTGGAAACATCAAAAACTGATGAGCTTGATTTCTCTGCTGAACACGAGGAAAAAATGATGCGGGAACTAAAAGAAGAAGCAGAAAAATTACGAGAAGAAAACGAGGATTTACGAGTTTGAGAATTATTGCAGGAAAATATGCTAAGCGTAATTTACATACATTGAAGAGTAATGCCACTCGACCAACTAGTGATAAGGTAAAAGGGTCTTTATTTAATTCTTTGGGGCAATTTTTTGATGGGGGTCAAGTACTCGATCTATATGCCGGCAGTGGTGCCTTAGGAATTGAAGCTGTTTCTCGTGGCTATGATGAGGCTGTTTTAGTAGATATTAGTGGTCAGGCATGCCAGGTTATCAAAAAAAATGTTGAACTCACCAAGGAAGAAGAAAGATTCAGAGTCTTAAAGTGTAGTGATAATCGCGCAATTAAAATTTTGCAGGATGGGGGTAAGAAATTTGATCTTGTTTTTCTTGACCCACCTTATGCTAAACAAAAAATTGTAAAGATTATGACGAAATTGCTTGAGAATAACCTATTAAATGAGAAGGCGCTTGTTGTAGCGGAGACAGATGAACATGATGAATTACCAGAGGTTTCTGGCTTTTCAATTATTAAGGATCATCAGTTAGGACGAACAAAGGTAAAGGTTTACGAAAGAGATTAAAATGATAAAGGCGATTTTTCCCGGAAGTTTTGACCCAATAACTAATGGACATGTTGAGGTGATTGAAGGTGCATCTCATATGTTTGAAAAATTATATGTAGTAATTATGACCAATACTAGTAAAAAGTATCTTTTTACTGAAAAAGAACGTTTAGAATTGGCGAGAAAAGTTTTTGAAAACAACGAAAAAGTTGAAGTTATTGCTCGACCAGCTGAGTTGACCGTGGAAGTAGCACATGAACTTGGTGCAGGCGCAATTGTTCGTGGATTGCGAAATACAGCCGATTTTAACTATGAGCGTGATATAGCTGGAATCAACAAGACGTTAGATCCAGATTTAAATACAGTTTTATTGTTTACTCGCCCAGAAGATAGTTTTATTTCTTCTAGTATGATTAAAGAAACTGTATTTTTTGGTGGGGATGTTTCAACCTTAGTTCCAAAGCCAGTCGCAGCTGCATTGGAAGAAAAATTGAGGAATAGAAATAATGAAAAAAAATAGAAAATTAAAGTTTTGGCTGCTAGGAATAGCAGCATTTTTAATAGCAGTTGTATTTTGTCTGTGGCCAACGCAATATTATATTGAAGCTCCTGGTGAAGCTTTTCAGATTAGTAAATATGTAAAAAGTACTAGAAAGGCTAATCCTAATTTTTATTTGGTAACTGTAAGCGAACGACCGGCGGTAATGATTGATTATTTGACAAGTTTTTTGAGGCCAGCAGATAGTCGCTACTCAAAGGATGAATTAATGGGAACATCGACTAGTGCAGAATATAACCAAATGCAGCAGTATTATATGGAAACTAGTCAAAATAATGCTATTTACTATGCGGCTAAGAAGGCAAATGTTCCGCATCGTCAAGAGTTCTTAGGCGTTTACGTAATGGAAATAATGAGTAATTCAACTTTTAAGAATAAGTTGAAGGTAGGAGACGTATTAGTTAGCGTAAATGGTAAGAAATTCAATTCTAGTCAAGAATTAATTAAATATGTTTCTTCTTTAAAGAAGAGTAAGGTAAGAATTGAAGTTATTAGAGGAAAAAAACACCTAACTTTCTCCGGTGAAACGGTAAAACTTTCTGGAACTAACCGTTACGGAATCGGTATTCAACTTGTAGATCATACGCGGGTAGTAACAAAGCCTGCAGTAAAAATTGATGCGGAAAATATTGGTGGCCCTTCAGCTGGATTAATGTTTACGCTCGAATGTTATCAATTATTTACCGGAAAAAATCTTAGTTCTAAAAAGATAGCAGGGACTGGGACGATTGATGATCAAGGAAAAGTAGGAATGATTGGCGGCGTTGATAAGAAAGTAATAGCAGCTAGTCGACAGGGAATGAAAGTCTTCTTTGCTCCAACTGATCAACCATCGGGAGTTAAAAAGAGTGAAACGAACTATGTAGAAGCGGTAAAAACTGCTAAGAAAATTCATACTAAAATGAAGATTGTACCCGTAGCTCGATTTGAAGATGCACTAAATTATTTAGAAAAATAAGAAAAAGCAGCAAAAAAATTGCTGCTTTTTTTCGTAATAAATAATGAGGTGATAAAAATGGATTTTGAAAAAATAAAAGACTTCATCTTAGGAAAGAAAGGACTAGTAATTGGAATTATTGCGATGATTTTAATTGGTGGATATTTTATTCAAAAAAATAATCAGCCGGTAGTTAATAATAATCAAGTTTTAAGTGAAAATAATAAGAACCAATCAACAGATTTTTCTAAAAATAAAAGTAATAATACTCCTTCTGCTACTGGCGTTAATAGCCCATCTAAACAAAATACTGTAACTGTAGATATTGCTGGAGCTGTTAAACATAGTGGAGTTTATACTTTAAAAAATGGGGCACGCTTAAATGATTTATTAAAAGTATGTGGCGGCTTAACCGATAAGGCAGAGACAAGAGCAATAAATCGAGCAGCTCTTTTAAAGGATCAAGATCAAATTTATGTCCCCCACATTGGTGAAAAAATAGAGAATGTACCAGCAGTCGGAAATACAACTACTAACTCATCTGCTTCAGATTCTGCTAGTTCAAATTCTGAGCAGGTCCATTTAAATTCTGCAACAGTTGAAGATTTACAGAAATTAAATGGAGTGGGTCAGAAGAAAGCAGAACAAATTATTGCGTATCGCGATCAAAATGGAGGTTTCAAACAAATTGAAGATTTAACTAAAGTGACAGGAATTGGTGAAAAGACTTTTGAAAAGCTTAAAGATCAATTGGCTCTCTAGTTTTTATGCTCCCGGATTCTATTTATTACTTAGTTTGGGAGGTATTTCAGTTACTTTTCTAATTTTGCAAGCTACTTCTTTTGCTCAAAGAGTTGTAGCTGTAATTTTTTTGCTTTTTTTCTGCTTCTTGCTCATTTATAAATTTCCTCAGTATCGACAATTACTGGTTTTGTTTTTAGGAATAATATCTCTTATAACTTTACTTAATCAGCAAACACGTGAAACGAAAATTGGAGAACCAATTCAAATATATAGTGATCAGGTGAAGGTGAGTGACCAATTTTTCTATAGGGAGGGAAGAATTGGAAAGAATAAAGTTTTAATTAGTGGAAGTATAAACAAGTCACTTGAAAAAGAATTAAATCGCTTTGGGGGATGTTATTTAGTAAACTACAAGGCAAAAGTAGAACAAATTATGCCAGCAGCTAACCCAGGTGAATTTGACTACCAAAAGTATTATCGTAGTAAAAAAATAAGGGAGAGAGTGAAACTTGAAAGCTATGAGCTTTATCCTAAGAAAATTACTATTTTTGATTGGATCCATATTTTACGTAAGTGGCTGATCGATTATTTTGAAAAAATGCCCCAGTTTACAAGATTTTTTGCCAGTGAAATGGTTCTAGCACAAAATCCTAGTCCAGAAAATAAGGTTTTACTCAATAGTTATCGTGACTTAGGAATTATCCATTTGTTAAGTATCTCTGGGCTACACGTAAGTTTATATATTCTAGGGATCATGTGGCTTGGAACAATTATGAAAAGAACAGAAGAAGAGTTAACGATTTTTTGTGTTCTTTTTTTAATAATTGAAATCTTACTTTCTAATTTTCAGGCTGGTTTTGTGCGAGCAAGTTTAAGCTACTTTTGGAATGTATTCTTTAAAAGAAAAAAGATTATGATTAGTAGCGGAGATAAATTAGGAATAGTAGCGTTAACTCATCTCCTATTTAATCCGCTATTATTTTTAAATAGTGGGGCGATTTTAAGTTATTTGTTAGTCTTTGGATTAGAAATAAGCAAAGATTTTAAAAAAATTAAACAAAATATAGTTCTCAATTTATTAATTACGCCAATTTTATTACATAATTTTTATCGGATTAACTTTCTAACTATCATTTATAATTTCTTGATTGTTCCAATTTTTAATTTTATTCTTTTGCCTTTAACCTTTATTGTGATTTTTATATTTTGGTGTTTACCAGATATTGTCAGAATAAGTGAACCAATTTTTAAAGTCATTGCGGACTTAACTAATTTTATTGCTGATAAGCAGGTGGGATTAATAACTTTTGGGCAAATAAATTGGTTTCAAACTATATTTTTATTGGCTGTGACTTTGTTTTTGATTATTATGCCTAAGAATAAAGTAAAGAAATTAAAATTAAGAGTAATTTTGCTTGGGGCATATACTAGCTTTTTCTGTTTGATTCATTTTCCACTTAAGGGGCAAGTTTCTTTTATTGACGTAGGACAGGGGGATAGCATTTTAATTACGACGCCCTTAAATAGAAAAACATATTTAATAGATACGGGCGGAAAGCTAAATTTTGGAAAAAGAAAAAGTGAGCCGCAGTTAAATCGGATCACTATACCATTTTTATATGCACAGGGAATTGATCATCTTGATGGAGTCTTTTTAAGTCATCAGGATGCAGATCATATCGGTGATTTAAAAGCTTTACTGGATCAAATTCCAGTAAAGCATCTATATTTTGCTAGAGGTTTGACTGATAATCAGTCTTTTATGAAGAAAATAAGTAATCATTTAAATGATGTGCAACTGATGCCACTTCTTGCAGGCGATAAAGTTAGAGAGAGCGGGATCGACTTTGATGTGCTTTATCCTTTTAAAGCGGGCTTAGGTAAAAATGAAGATTCTTTATCTATAACTTTTAAGTTAGCAAATAAACGTTGGCTTTTTACTGGGGACTTGGGCAGAGAAGGAGAAAAAGAGATACAAAATCATTATAATTTCCAAGTTGATTACTTTAAATTAGGCCATCATGGTAGTAAAACTTCTAGCGATCCAGATTTTTTAAAGCAGTTAAATCCATGCCTAGTCTTTATTTCTTCAGGACGCAATAATCGTTTTGGACATCCCCATCAAGAAACTTTAAAAACATTGAAAGACTTAGGTATTCCATATTTAAATACGCAAGATAGTGGTACAATTACTTGGAATTACTCACCATTTCAAGGTGATAAGATTACGACTTTTTATAAAGGAAATACAAAATGACATTAATCTCTCTTTTTAAACAGACTAATCCTAAGAATGCTAATCTTTTGATTCAAGGACCAGATTCATTTTTTAATGATTATTTGGTTCGTAACTATCTCAATCAAAAATCTTTTTCTGAACTTGATCAAGTGATTGTAGACTGCCTTGAAGATGGACTTGATGAATTAATGGCAACTTTAACCGAGTCTTCTTTATTCAGTAACCAGAAAGTTGTGGTTGTGAAGAATCCTTTCTTTTTAATGGCTAAAGTACCACAAAAGTTTAAAAAACAAGTTGAAAAATTAACTAGAATCATTGAACATTTGAGTGATTTAGAAGATGTAGTTGTTTTTGTGGCTAATTATGAAAAAATCGATCGTAGAAAAAAGATTAGTAAACTTTTGCTTGAACATGTTAATGTAGTTGAAACTACGTTTAAGCCCTATGAGGTTAGTGGAATAATTAAGGCCATAAGTAAAGAAGAAGGATATCAAATTACGAATATGGCGCTTCAAATATTGATCCAAAGAAGTGACCAAGTTCTAGATGTCTCTTTAAGTAACTATGTAAAATTAAAAAATATTGTTGGTGAAGATAAAAGGATCACGGAAACACTAATTAATGAAAATATTGATCGTTCTCTTTCAGAAAATATTTTTGAAATATTAACAGCTGCTTTTGATAAAAAATATCAAGAGGCTACTCAACGTTTAGAGGATCATTTACGAGAAGGGGCAAGTGCAATTCAGCTACTAGCTATTTTTGAATCTCAACTTGAATTTTTGACTTGTGTTAAAGTTTTGCAGAATAGACGGTGGAGTAAAGATCAAATTACTAAAGAGTTAAAAGTGAATCCGTATCGAGTAAAATTAGCCCTTGAAAATAAAGTCTCATTAAGTAAATTAACAGTGTTGTTAAAGCAGGCGATTGAACTTGATTTTGGCTACAAAAACGGAACTTATCATGGGGATGAGTTTTTGAAGCTCTTTCTATTAAAAATTTAGACAACAAAAAAGCTCGGAGGAAAACTCCGAGCTTTTATTTTGCCTAATATCAGGTGTCAAGTAAATAATTACTTGTTAGCAGCCTTCTTAGATAAGCGTGACTTATCACGGTTAGCTTTGTTCTTAGAAATAAGACCTTTAGAAGCAGCCTTATCTAAAGCACGTGCAGCTTTAACTTCTAAATCGAGGACATCTTTTGCGTCATTTTCAACAGCTTCGTTGAATTTTCTTACAGCAGTTCTCAATTTACTTAATTCAGCAGCGTTGCGCTTGTTAGCAGTAGCATTAGTCTTAACACGTTTAATTGCTGATTTAATTTGTGGCATCAAAATCACCTCGATAAAATAGATTTACTCGTTAATTATACTTAATACAAGCCGTTGGTGCAAGGTAATTTGGACTTGCTTTTTTAAAAACTTCCATGTAATATTAATATCTGTTGGAACCATTGACGCTGTTTTCCCGCCGCCGACGGTTAACGTTGTTAATGGCAATTATTTAAAAGAGAGGTATTTTTCTAATGGCTATTTCAAAAGAAAAGAAAGATGAATTAATCAAAGAATACGCACGTCACGATGGCGATACTGGTTCTCCAGAAGTTCAAATTGCACTTTTAACTAGTGATATCAACAACTTGAACGACCACTTAAAGGCTAACAAGCAAGACCACCACTCATACGTTGGTTTGCTTAAGAAGATTGGTCACCGTCGTAACTTACTTCGTTACTTGAAGAACAAAGATATTCAACGTTACCGTGAATTAATCAACAAGTTAGGTTTACGTCGTTAATTTTAATAATTCATAAACCTCAGCTACTCTTTATCTTAAAGAGTAGCTTTTTTGTTCCTTTCAAATTCATACTATTATATGGTAAAATTAATTAGATTAACTTCGTTTTGATCATTAAGATCCATAAATAATTTAAGTAAATATAGAAAGAAGCAAAAAAATGTCACAAAAGATTAAGATAATGATCTTGGGTGGCGCACGTGAAAATGGTAAAAACATGTACGCTGTTCAAGTAGAAGACGAAATTTTTATTATGGATGCGGGTTTGAAGTATCCTGATTCATCTTTATTAGGAATTGACGTTGTTATTCCTGACCTACAATTTTTCCAAGATTATGCCGATAAAATTGCAGGTATCTTTTTAACTCATGGTCATGCTGACTCAATCGGTGCTCTTCCATATATTTTAAGAGATCACGATATTCCAGTTTTTGGTTCAAAATTAACTATTGAATTGGCTAAGATCGCTGTTCAACGTGAAAATAGACGTCGTAAAAATGACTTGTTCCATGTTATTGACGCTGATACAGAAATTGAATTTAAAAATGCAAATGTCTCTTTCTTCAAGACTACGCACTCAATTCCAGATTCTTTAGGAATTGATATTTCCACTAAAGAAGGAGAGATTGTCTACACTGGTGACTTTAAGTTTGATCCATCAGCTAAAAAAGGTTATCGAACTGATTTTGTTCGTTTATCTGAAATTGCCCAAAAGGGCGTCCTCGCACTTCTTAGTGACTCCACTAATGCTGAAGCTAACTTCCCAAATGATCGTCAGACTAGTATTGAAAAATATATTTACAATATTTTTGAGAATTATGATGGTCGAATCATTGCTGCAGCAAAAGCATCAAATATCGTCCGTGTTCAAGAGATTTTCCAAGCAGCGGCTGCCACTGGAAGACATGTTTTCTTGACAGGTAGAGATGCTGGTAAGATTGTCTATACAGCAATGAAATTAGGTTACTTAAACGTACCTAAAGGATTACTTGTTCACAGTAAGGACTTAAAGAAGATTCCTGACAATGAATTAGTAATCTTAGAAACTGGTCGGATGGGTGAACCACTTAAATCCCTTCAAAAGATGGCAACTAACCGTCACCGTATGATTAAGATTAAGAAGGGTGATTTAGTTTTCATCGCTACCACTCCTTCACACTCAGTTGAAACTATGGTTGCCCAAACTAGTGATATGATTTATCGTGCTGGCGGAACAGTTAAAGAACTCGGTAGAGATAAGCATACAAGTGGACATGCTACTGGCCGTGACTTACAAATGTTAATTGATACACTTAAGCCTAAGTTCTTAATTCCAGTTATTGGCGAATACCGTCTTCTTGAGATCCATAAAGATTTAGCCATTGAAGCAGGTATGAATAAGAAGGATATTTTCTTACCACATAACGGGGATGCATATGCTTTAGAAAAGGGTCGTTTCTATCGTACAGATGCTGTTCCTGGTGAAGATATCATGATTGACGGTTCTGGTGTCGGTGATGTTGGAAACATCGTTTTAAGAGACCGGGAAGTTCTATCTGATGACGGTGTCTTCATTGCTGCAGTTACTATTGATAGAAAGAAAAAGAAGATCATCTCAGAACCACGTGTTTCAACTAGAGGATTTGTATACATTAAGGCTAACCATGCCTTGATGAATGGCGCTGCTGATGTAATTAAAGAAGCAGTAAACAATAACTTTGAACATAAGAAATTTGATTGGACTGAATTAAAGCAAGATGTTCGTAATGATGTTGAAAAATATCTTTACAAGCAAACAGGACGTCGTCCAGTTGTTTTACCAGTTGTAATGGAAGTTAACCAAAATAGACACCGTGCAATGGCTAGACGAAACAACCAAGAAAATAATTCTGAGAAACGGCCAGTTAGAAAAAATCATCATAAAAAAGATTCAGAACAAAAGAAGGCAAAAGCTTAATGTCACATGCAAGTCAAGATAACTTTCTTCTTTTAGCAAAAGAGGCTAAAAAGCACAATGATTTACCGCAAGCTAAGCAATATTTACTTGAAGCTTTACGGTTAGGTCATGATTCAGATATTGTTTGTGAACTATGTGAAATATATTTAAGCCAAGAGAAGGGAGATCAGGCATATTCTTTGATTAAGGAAGAGCCTGACCTTTTTTCTAATCAAAGAGTATATGATACTTATCTTAAAATTTTAGCTTTTCAGCATTATGCAATTGAAGCGGCTGAGCTTGAGTACTTACTGCAAAAAAAGCTACCAGTAAAAATTGAACCGGTTAGTCAAATTAAGCAGTTAGAAATAATGAAAAATTTTAAACAGCTTAAATATATTCAAGAAAAAGATTATTTACTTTTATATTGCTTAAGTACAGAAAACTTTACTAATTTGGCAAAAAGTATTTTAATGGATCCATCTCCTAATTTTGCTTTGCGTTTATCCTTATGTGAAGATTTAATAAAACTTGGATACAGCGAAAAAGTTCAAGTTTACATTTTAGGAGAATTAAAAGAATTTATTCCTAAAGAAACGGACTTACTTGAAAAAAGTCCAATTTATCGTGAAGTTTGTGTTAGCTTAGCGGATTACTTTAGACAGGATCCAAGCAAACTGCCAATAATGATTGGTGAGATGAATGTTTGTTTAGGGATGCTATATCCGCGTTTAAATGATTATATTAGAGATCCGGATCAATTTGCTCATGATTTTAGAAATTATCTTGAGCAAAAGAAGGGCGGAGCTCATCAGAAACTTTTAAATAAAATATATGAATATTTGGCATATGAAAAAGCAACAAATTCTGATTTTTAGTGCCGATATTGAGCAAAAAAGGTTTACATTTTCTGTGGATCTAGTATAATCAATAAAG
>CANOQA010000006.1:0-55224 GCA_947568765.1 uncultured Lactobacillus sp.
AGATTACTTTTTACGTTGAACGCTACTCAATAACTCTTCCAAAGTTATATAATTGAGCGGCGTTTTTATTTTTTGTGGTGGTCGATGTAAGTTAGCAGGGCTAACAAAAACGTACCAAACAAAATCATCAAAGAGATACTTTCGTAAACCGACATGGTTGAACCCTTTCTGCAGTATATTGACCATAGGCCTCACCTCCGGGAGGAAAAACAACCGCCGCTCATAAAACTTTCTGCATGAATGATTATAACGAAAGTCGGTTTGCAAAAGAAGGCGAACGAGTCAAAAAAGATTAACCAAATTGGTAAAGATTGTATTCAAAGTTTGAGTATTGAAACTTTTGCTGGGAGATTAAAAGAATTTTTGTTAATCGGTAATTAAAAAGTTCGTGCGAATGCACGGGCTTTTTTGTGGGATGGAATTATTCCTCTTTTTTAATTTTAATAAAAACTAAAGTCATCGCTGCAATACTAATGTAAAAATTAAGATAATACCGTTATATAAGTTTTTACTCGAACATAGTAGAAAGCAATAAAAAATACCGATTATCAAGATGGATGATAAATCGGTATTTTTATTAGTAAATTTTATCCTACTTAAAATTCAAAACCCACAAGAAGATAATGAATACTACAAATAGTACCCACATCATTGGGCTAACTTCTTTACCACGTTTTGCAGAAACCATACAAATGGGGTAAGTAATCATTCCTAATGCCAAACCATCAGAAATCGAGTAAGTAAGTGGCATACCAAGTAAGATCAAGAATGCAGGAACTGCAATTTCTAACTTGTTCCAGTGAATGTGCGCAGTATTTTGTGCCATTAAAACCCCAACAATGATCAAGGCAGGAGCAGTTACTTGAGTAGTAAAGACTCCAAGTAGTGGACTAAAGATCATTGAGATTAAGAAGAAAATAGCAATAAAGACAGCAGTTAAACCAGAACGACCACCAACTGCAATACCCGCACTTGATTCAACAAAGGCACCAACAGGTGAGGTACCGAAAATTGAACCAAACATCATAGCAGTTGAATCAGCTGCGAGTGCTTTACCAACACGTGGCATTTTATTGTTTTTCATAAAGCCAGCTTGTTGAGCAAGACCAATTAAAGTACCAGCAGTATCAAAGAAAGTAACAAGTAAGAAGGTTAAAACGACAACCCACATTTGAAGTGAATTAATGTCCTTAACGTGGAAAATTGCTTGTCCAAAGGTTGGTGCAAGGCTTGGCGCTAAAGAAATAAACTTATGTGGTACAGCAATTTGACCAGTACAAATACCGAAAATTGATGCTGCAATCATTCCGATGAAAATTGCACCTGGAACGCCTAAGATCATTAAAATTACAGTAACGATTAAGCCAAAAATCGTGATCCAAACAAGTGGATTATGAAGTGATCCTAAACCAACTAAAGTCGACTTGTTAGCAACAATTAAACCACCATTTTGTAAACCGAGGAAAGCAATAAAAAGACCGATACCTGATGAAATGGCAAATTTTAAGTCTGAAGGAATTGAATCAATAATCTTTTCTCTTAACTTAAATAAAGTAATTAAAATGAAAATAATTGATGCAACGAAAACACTAGCTAACGCGGTTTCCCAGGATACTTTCATACCAATACATACTGTATAAGCAAAGAAGGCGTTAATACCTAAAGCAGGTGCTTCACCAATTGGATAATTAGCTACAATACCCATGATTGCTGTACCAAGAGCGGCAGCTAGGGCAGTAGCAGTGAAAACAGCTCCCGTATTCATGCCACTAGCACCAAGAACACTTGGATTAACAAAAAGGATGTAAGACATACTAATAAAGGTAGTTAGACCTGCAATGAATTCAGTTCTAATATTAGTTCCCAACTTTTCTAAACGAAAGTAGTTTTTTATAAAATTCATTTTGTCCTCCAGACATAATGTTCGCTTTTTAGCTTTAAATAAGCAACTTTTACAGTGTAGCATTCAAATAAATAAATGTAAACACGAATTTTAATTCGAGAAAGCGCTATAAAAGCTATGTAGAGTGTTTAATTGGTACTTAGTGAATTATTTCATAATAGCTTTTATTTAATAAATAGATTAAACAGTCCTAAAATTAAGATGGATAGAAACCTACTGAATGATTGGAGGAAAATTTGATGACAACTTACTATAAGGGCTTTCCACAAAGTACTAGAGAAGAAAAATTACATATGGTTAATTTGAATGAACTAGAAAATGAAGCAAAATATGTAATACCAGAAGCAGCCTACTACTACATAGCTAGTGGGGCTGAAAACGAATGGACTTGGCGTAACAATACGCAGGCATTTAATCATTTTCAAATTGTTCCTCGTGCTTTAACTGGAATGCAGGATCCAGAATTAAATACTGAATTTTTAGGGATGAAGTTAAAGACTCCTGTTATGATCTGTCCAATTGCCTGTCATGGTATTGCTAATGCAGAAGCAGAAATTGATACTGCTAAGGGTGCAAAGGCTGCAGGTTCCTTGTTTGGAATGAGTACATATGCTAATAAGAGTGTTCAAGAGGTTCAAGCAGCAGTTGGAGATTCTCCTCGTTTTATGCAGTTGTACCTAAGTAAAAATTGGGACTTTAATAAGATGGTAATTGAAGAATCTGTTAAAGCTGGTTTCACTGGTTTCTTCTTAACAGTAGATGCACTAGTTAGTGGTTATCGTGAAGCAAACTTGCGGACTAATTTCACTTATCCTGTACCACTTGCTTTCTTTAATGAGTGGAATGGCGGAAAAGGTGAAGGTCAAAGTGTTGCTCAAATGTATGCCTCCTCTGCACAAAATATTGGACCAGACGATATTCGGAAGATTAAGGAAATTGCCGATGTGCCTGTAATTGTTAAGGGTATTGAATGCGCAGAAGATGCAATGCTTGCAATTGGTGCTGGAGCAGACGGAATTGTAGTTTCTAACCACGGAGGACGTGAAGTTGACGGAGCTCCTGCTACAATTGATGTTTTGCCAGAAATTGCTAAAGCTGTTAGGAGTTATGACCACCGTGTTCCAATTATTCTTGATGGCGGTGTTCGTCGTGGTTCTCATGTCTTTAAGGCATTAGCATTGGGTGCCGACTTAGTTGGTATTGGACGTCCATTCTTATATGGTTTAGCACTTGGTGGTGCCCAAGGTGTTCAATCAGTTATTGAACAATTGAATAAGGAATTGTTAATTGATATGCAATTAACTGGTTGTAAAACAATTGAAGATATTAAACATGCCAAGATTGATCATATTGACTATACAGCTGATTGGGGAGTTTCTTCAACGAGTAAGAGTGTTATGAAGCCATATCCTGTTACTAAAGAAAATCAATTAACTGGTGAAGCAGCCGATGCCGTCAGCGGTGCTTCAAGACATTAGTTTAATGGGATGAATATATGAAAAAACTGCGATCCAATACGATCGCAGTTTTTGCTTTATTTAACTAAATTAGGTTTCCAATTTTCGTCAAGCTTACCCATTTCTTTGAGCTTAGCAACGATTTGGTTCAAGACTTCTTGACGATCTTCTTCACTAGCCATGAAGTCTAATTTATCACCATCAATAGTCATTTTTGGTGAATAATCATACTTCTCATACCATGGCTTGTAGTAGCGGAGCAGGCGCTTGTAATAGTCTTCTAAACTTGGATCATAACTCAATTGTTCATAATTACGACCACGTTTTTGAATACGTTTAAGCATGGTATCGTATGAAACATCGATATGGACAAGCAGATCAGGATTCTTTTTAGGCATCCGATCTAATTCACTCATCATATTATGTAGAAGTTCGTAATATGTATCTACTTCTTCTTTAGTTGCACGACCAATATCGGCATTCATTTGGAAGAAAAGTGCGTCTTCGTAGATAGAACGATCAAGTACGTTATTATCGTCAGTTAACGCTGCTTTAATACTTTGGAAGCGAGTATTTAAGAAATAAACTTGCAATAAAAAAGCGTACTTTTTGGGATTTTCGTAGAATAATGGCAAAACAGGATTATCGTCTACGCTTTCATAAAAAGGATTAGTACCTAAATATTTAGATAGAATACCTGTTAGACTGGATTTTCCGGCTCCAATGGGACCACTTAATACAATAACTGTCATCACGTTCCTTCTATTCGTTAACTAGTTCAAATTACCTATCTCAGTAAGTTTCTGATCGATTGTGCTGATAACTTTCTTTCGTGCATCTTCATTGGCAACAAAGTCATATTTATCACCATCAATCATCATCTTTGGGGATGCATTATATTTTTCATACCAAGGCTCATAATAGGATAAAAGACGTGCATAGTAGTCTTTTAGATCTGGATCAGTTGATAATTGCTCAAACTTCCGGCCCCGCTTTTGAATGCGGTAAAGCATGGTATCAAGAGATACATGAATATAGATTAGAAGATCAGGTTTCTTACTTGGATTACCTGGTGCTTGTTCCATCATGTTCTCAAGTAAGCTGTCATAGATCTTAAACTCAGTAGGATCTGCAATACCACTATCAACATTCATTTTGAAAAATAAAGCATCTTCGTAAATGGAACGATCAGACACACTGTTGTGATCGCGAATAGCTTGGTTGATTTGAGCCAAACGGTGATTTAGAAGATAGGTATTTAAAAGAAAAGTATAGTGTGCCATGTCTTTATAATAAAGTGGCAAAATTGGGTTGTTATCTACGCCTTCGTAAAAGGCTTGGGTGCCTAGATGTTCTGCAAGAAGACTGGTTAAACTGGATTTTCCGGCTCCAATAGGCCCGCTCAATACAATAACTGTCATCACGTTCTTTCTACAATATATAGTTTGCTTTAATAGTGTAATTCAATATCTGGTATGAAAACAAGTGGTTTTTTAATTTGCTATAAAAGAAAAAAGTCAAGCGAACACGCAAAAAAATCGCAAAAAAGAAAAAACGAACTAATCTAAAAAAGATTAATTCGCCAAAATAAACGGTTTTAAATGAGGGTTAATTTCTGTATTTTGGATCAAGCTTTGCAGCAGCTACTTCGTCGCAAATAATTGTTACATCTGGGTGATCTTGTAAGATAGATGCAGGAACTTCTTCAGTAACGGGACCTTCGACTAATGCCTTAACAGCATCTTGTTTTGATTTACCGAAAGCAAGTAGAACGATCTTTTTACTGTTCATGATTGATCTAATTCCCATACAAATAGCTTGACGAGGAACTTCGTCTTCATTATCGAAGAAGCGTGAGTTTGCTTTAATAGTACTTTCAGTTAATTGAACTTTATGAGTTAAGCTGCCAAAAGGAGTTCCCGGTTCGTTGAACGCAATGTGTCCGTTTCTACCAACACCTAAAATTTGGATATCAATAGGATTTGCAGCGATAATGTCGTTATAACGATCAACTTCTTCATCGATATCCTTTGCCATTCCGTTTGGAATATAAGAATGTTTAAATGGCTTCTTATCAAATAAGTGCTTTTGCATGAAGTAGTGATAACTTTGATCATTATCTGGATTTAAGCCATAGTATTCATCTAAATTAATACTAGTCATATCAGAGAAGTCTAGGTCGCTGTTGCACATATCGTCATACAGTGGAATTGGAGAAGAACCAGTTGCTAAACCTAAAACTTTGTCACCGTCTTCCATTCCTTTTTTAATAATTTCAAATGCCTTAGTGCCGCCTTCAATATTGTCTTTAGTTACGATGATTTTCATAATGTATACCTCCTCATTTATTGGTCTAGTCCATTGTAAAATATAAAATTGGTCTAGTCAACTTAAACCGCTAACATTTTTAAATTTATTTTCTTCTGCGGTAAAATTTAGATGAGGTGAGAGGTAATGAAGAAGAGTTTTCAGGAAAATGACTTGTCCGGTTTAGGTATGGGAACTTGGGGAATTGGCGAAGACACTTCTAAGAAAAAGGATGAGATAGCAGCACTTCGTTATGGCTTAAATAATGGAATTAAAGTAATTGATACAGCAGAAATGTATGGCGAAGGAAAAAGCGAGAAGTTAGTTGGTGAAGCAATTGGAGGATATGATCGTAGCCAAATCTTTTTAATCTCAAAATTCTATCCTTATCATGCTTCTCCAGAGCTAGAGCGTCGAAGTTTGGAAAATAGTTTAAAACGACTAAGAACTGATTACTTAGACTTGTATTTGCTCCATTGGCGTGGCGATAAGCGTTTATCTGAAACAGTAGACGGACTAAAAGAATTGCAAAAGGAAGGCTTAATTCGTCATTGGGGTGTATCTAATTTTGATGTAGCTGATCTAGAAGAATTATTTAGTGTGCCGGGTGGCAAGGATTGTTTTGCTAACGAAGATTTATATAATCTTTCTGAGCGTGGGGTAGAATATGATGTTTTACCTTGGCAAGAAAAGCATGGTGTTGGGTTTATTGGCTATTCTCCCTTTAATTCAGGTAAAGGTGATTCAATTAGAATTACTAACAATCTTAAGATAGTTGCACGTGCGCATCAGGCAACGCCTCATCAAATAATGCTTGCGTGGACTTTGAGACATGGCAATGTTTTATCGATTCCTAAAGCAGGCACAGTTAAACACATGAAGGAAAATATTGCTGCTCAAGACATTAAACTAACTTCAGATGAAATAAAATTAATTGATAATGATTTTCCGCAACCGACTGAAAAAATGCCGCTTGCGATGATATAGTTTGGAAATATTTATAAAATAAAGAAGATTGATTAACCACGTTACTAAAACGTTAGTTAATCAATCTTTTTGCTTTAAGAATTATTTTTTACGATTTTATTTATATATCTTTATCAATTTTCGAGATCTTCATTGATTTCTTTAATTCTTTTTTGTGCACAATCAAAATGCTTATTTAAATTTACAAGTTCGTTATTCATCAGTTTAGCCAAAGCTTGTAAATCTTCGCTTTGGTTAGCAGCTGATTTTTGTGAATTAATAATAATCTTTGTAGCTCCATCTTGCAATTGTTTTGAACGATCTTGATCACAATAATTATGATAAGATTCATAAAATTTATCATCCTTCTTAGGTTTGAAATTGCGGAGAAAAATAATAAAAGCGGCTTTTGATTTATAAATAAGTTGATATTATGACTCTTTTAGCGATCATATAAATTTGGATAAATTAATTGTTGTTGAGACTTCTTTCTACTTTGATTTTCCCGTAGATGATTTTTTGCTTTGCTTTTTGAACTTGAATCCAAGTATGATATGACAGATTTCCTTGAACTAAAGAAATCCCATTGTTTTTAAGTCCATAACTCAGATTTTTACCAGCAGGAAACTTACCTTTGGCAGTTTCATCAGCAAGTTTTTCTACTGCAAGGTCAGCACTCTTGATAACTGAAGTAAGGGTAAAATTGGAAGGCTGACCTCCCTTTGCTTGGTAATTTCCAAGTTTAGTTTGATCTTCATCTGAACCAATTACCCACACCTTTTGTTTTACAGGTTGTGCTTGATTAACCTCTTTGGCAGCTTTGAAGACTCCTTGACCACTTTTACCAGCAACTTGAAAAATCACATCGGCTTTTTTACCATACATTTCCTGGGCAATATCGTGTGCTTTATTAACATCTGAAAAATTACCTACGGTTTGATTTATCACTTTAATATGTTTATGAAGTTTGTGACCAGTAGTGACTACTCCTTGGATAAATCCAGCTTTAAAAGTAGTTAGTTCTTTACTATTTTGTCCTAAAACAATGCCAACTGTATTGCTTTTGGTAGTGTAAGCAGCTGCAACTCCTGCAAGATAGGCGCCTTCTTGATTTTTAAAAGAAATACTAGATACGTTTTTAAGCTTAGGTGCATGTGTATCAATGACGACAAAGTTTTTATGAGGATTATTTTTAGCGGTTTTAACAATAGTTGGTTTTATCATATAGCCCACGCTAATAATAGTTGAAAATTTTTTGTCTAATGCGTCATTGATGCTTGCTTGATAATCTTTGGAGTCTTTAGGGATAAAGTAGTTATAGCCGTTATTGCCTTCAGAAAGATTATTTTTAGTACCGTAATTTTTTAAACCTTGCCATGCAGATTGATTAAGTGAGTTATCTTTAACACCATTAACATCTGAGATTAAAGCAATATGACTATCTGACTTTTTAATTGTTTGTGTTTCATGAGTGGGTTTAGTACAAGCACTTAATCCTAAGATAAAAGTACCTGTTGCTATTAGTAGAGATAATTTATTATTTAGTTTCATTTAAATACCTCGTTTAGAAATCTATTCTAATTTTAAACGAGAAAAAGACCATCCTACAAGTCAAAGTAGAGTGGTCTTTGAAAATTATTAAACTTATTTTTCGGCTTTTTTAGCTTCAGCTTCGTAATCACGAACAATGTCGAAATTAGAGTCTTTAGAATCTACATAACCATAGTGTTGGTAGATGTTTTCAAGAATTTTTTTGCCTTTCTTAGTTTTAGCAATATCCTTGAATGCCTTAGCTAGTTTATTTTTGAATGCCTTAGACATACCGCTTCTAACAGATACAGTATCGTTTGGAATATATTTAGTGTAGTAGATTGGAACAACATCTTTCATTACACTTGGTGCGTCTTTAGCAGCAAGTGGACGAGCGTCTGAGAAGACAAAGGCAGCATCTGCATCACCGTTATAAACTGATAAAACAGCTTGATCGTGACCCTTAACTTGAACTAATTTACAGTCTTTTGGTACGTTTAAACCTTTCTTGTGAAGTTCAGCAATTGGTAGGACATAGCCAGAAGTAGAAGTTGGGTCTTGAACTGCGATAGTTTTACCTTTAAGGTCTTTCCAAGACTTAATCTTAGATCCTTTTTTAACAACGATCATTGACCGGTAGCTATCCATCAATTTATGATTTTGCTTACCACTTGGTTCATCGTAGCCATAGCGTTGTGCTTGAAGTAAAACGTCAGCTACACCACGTCTGTGAGCTAAAACATAAGCATCAGGTGGTAAGAAACCGACATCAACTTTCTTAGATGCCATTGCTTCAACCAAAGCGGAATTATCAGTTGAAACAGTTACGTGAACGGGCATGTGTAATTGCTTTTCAAGTAAACCCTGTAATGGTTTAGCTTTAGCTTCAAGCTTAGAAGCTTGGACACTAGGAACGAATTGAACGTTTAACTCCTTAGGGGTATAACCATCACTTGATTTAGAAGCAGATTTACTGTTCGAGCAAGCTGCAGTTGTTGCAGCAAGAAAAACAATAGTGGCAGCAATCAAAAATTTCTTTATCTTCATTTTTTCCTCCAGAACTATTTAATGAAGTTGACGATTTAAAGATAGCAGACTATTAATCGTAATTCAAGATAAAATATGAATAATTATAAATGTTGTTCTTTATAATGTACGGATATGCCCATATTTTATATATATAAAAGCTGCATATAATACGTATTTTACGTATAATTTGATTTTTAAAAAATTTCAAAATAAAAAAATTTATTTTTATACTATAACATCTTGTATATGATTTTTGCTTTGGCACAATAAATAGTGCTTCGATTCTTAAATTACTGGAAGATTTTGATGAATTTATATAAAAAGATTGCTTTAAGTTTAGTTGCAGGATTGGCATTAATTGCTACTGGATGTTCAAAAGGAAATAAAGAAGATAGGTCAGCATGCAGAATTAGAGAAATTAACTGCAGAATTTGAAAAAAAATCCTAATATTAAAATCAAGCTTGAAAATCAGGATTCTTACATTGATTTACAAGCTAAGGTAAATTCGACATTACAATCACCAAATAATTTACCAACAATTACGCAAGCATATCCTAGTTGGCTGTATAATGCTGCTAAGAGTAATATGTTGGTTAATCTTTCCCCATACATTAATAACAGTAAGCTCGGTTGGGGAAGTGCGGCTAAGTCAACTATTAGAACTGAATTATTGGATAGAGCTAAAATTCAAGGAAAACAATACGGTATTCCATTTAATAAATCTATTGAAGTTTTAACCTATAACAGGTCCATGTTTGAAAAATATGGTATTAAAAAAAGTTCCTACAACTATGAAGGAATTAGCACAAGTTTCAGAAACTATTTATAAGAAGAGCAACCATCAAGTTGTTGGTGCAGGTTTCGATTCTTTAGCTAACTATTATACTTTGGGTATGAAAAATGAAGGAATTAATTTAACTGATAAAGTTAACTTTACTGGCAAAGATTCCAAGAAAGTTGTTGATTACTACGCTAAAGGTATGAAGAAGGGCTACTTCACAACTGCTGGCTCAGCGCACTATTTATCAGGTCCATTTGCTAATGAAAAGGTAGCGATGTATATTGGAACATCAGCAGGTGAAGGATACGTTAAAAAGGCAGTTGGTGATAAGTTTACTTACGATGTAGCTGCACGCCCTGGTAAATATACTATGCAGCAAGGTACTGATATTTACATGTTTAAAAAAGCAACAGCAATGCAAAGAACTGCCGCATTTAAATATATGCAATTTTTAACTTCTAAATCTACTCAACTTAAATGGGCAAATGCAACTGGCTATATTCCAGTTAATAATTCTGTTGTGAGATCTAAAGAATACAAAGAAAACACCAAGACTAAGCTTCCAGCTAAGTTAGAAGGGGCTATGAAACACTTGTACAGTATTCCAGTAGCTAAGAACTCAAACGCTGCCTACAGTCAATTAGATCCAATTATGGCTAAGATTTTGTATGCAGCTAAGAATGGTCAAAATGTTGATAATCAAATTAAAGCAGGTAAAGCAAAATTTGATGCAGCGTGGAAGCAATAAAAATAATTTGAAATAAAAAAAGGTCGAAACTTCGTACTAAGATGAAGTTTCGACCTTTTTTGATTATTACCAAATTGAACCTAAGAACCAAAAAATGACATCTATAAATGGAATATATGAGCAAATAAAATACTGATAAAATACATGGAAAAAATCATGATGTTCAACATTATTAAACAGATATTTTGGATTATTTTTATCGCCATAGGCTCCAAAAGATTTATCAAAATAATATTTTTCATTTTTCTTATGTAATAGTGTCTGTATTAGAGCTACTATATTGGTGATAATTATTGAAAGCACAATAATACTAATAATTACTATCCATATTCCCGTCATGTACTATCTCTTTTTTTGATAATTTTTATATATTCCACTAGCAGTTTGTAGAACCAATGATGTTGCAGCTCCGTTAGCGCACCCTAATATGGGATTCCCGAAATATATTCCCATTACTGCACCTTTACCACATGATCCTGCAACACTACCCCAATTTACGTTGTTTCCACCATATATCCGGCTTAGTTCATTTTTAGAAACTTTTTCGATCATTATCTTCCACCTCCAGCTAACCAGCCCACACATTGTACTGATCCGCCAATTGCACCAGCACTTGCACCGATTAGTGCACCTGCTCCTACAGAAACTGGCTGACCAAAAAAGGATCCAGCCCGTGCACCTCTCCATGCACCAATAGCTATATTAGTACCAATTGTTCCTCCGCACTTTGCAACTGACCAATTTTCCACCAACGACGGTTTGTAGTTGACACTCGTTTAATACTTTCATGTTTGTTTATATCCTTTTCTTTATATTTTTTTATAGTTTACTAAAAAATAAATCTTAAGAGGAAAAGTGACTAATTTAGCTTAAAATATAACTAAAAAGGGTCGAAACTTCATACTAAGATGAAGTTTCGACCTTTTTTAATTATCTAATTCTAAGATTTAAAATCAAACCGATAAAGAAACCAACCGCTTCAGTAATAAATAAGACTTGTGTATTTTGAACAACTTTAGGAAATGATTTAGGTTTAGTTTGTATTTTCCAAAGAAAGCGCATGTTCTTATAGATGGTTGGAATACAAATTAAAATTAAAGCTACACTCCAAGGAAGGACGCCAATCCAAATTGCCCAACCTGTTAAAAAGAAACCAAGTAAATAATTGAATACAAATAAATATAATCCACCTTTGATTCCAATGTATGAAACCAGCGTGTGGCGACCATTTGCAATATCGGCATCATGATCACATAAATTGTTGCCCAGCATTAAAGTAAAGTTACAAATTTCAGGTATTCCAGCGGCTAGAATAATTGGATAAATAAAGTTCCAATTAAAAGAGACTTTAGAACAAACATTGATGTAAACCATTACCAAGAAAATGCCAAAGCCCATTGCAAAACAAGCTGCAATCTCTCCAAACGGCCCAGCAGAAATTGTGTGTGAACCCGTTGAATAAGAAATAGCAATAGCATAACAAATAATGCCAACAATCCAAATATAGATATTAGTTTGAAATCCAATTAGAATAGCGCAAACAGCTGAAATGATGAATAATACCCAAACAAAAGCTAAAACGTGTTTAGGATTTACCAATGGGATTCTTCTTATGATCGCCAGTTTTGGCAGCTTTTTCACGTTTATAATCCCAATAGCCATCATTCACGTTCATAAAAATTTGTAGAACAATCGTGGCAATACACATTTCAATTGTAGGAAAAATTCTGAAAAACTGAAAATTATATTCTGTATACATCATCCCTAATAATACGGGAATAATTGAATTAAATAGGGTACGTGGTTCAATTAATTCATAGTAGCCTTGCTTAGCTTCAGCAGACATAGTAAACTTCTTTCTATTTTTTAGATTAGTCCTTGATCCATTAAATAAAGTTGGTGGAAATGTTCATTATGTTTAAAGAGATCATGTGGATTTCCTTGCATTGTAATTTTTCCATCTTTAAAGAAGAGAACTTCGTTCATATATTTTACACCTTGTAGATGGTGCGTTACCCAAACTACTGTCTTATTTTTTAAAACTTCAAACACTAAATTTAAAAGTTTTTGTTCTGTAAGAGGATCTAAACCAACAGTGGGCTCGTCTAAGAGGACGATTGGTGTGTCTTGTAAAAGTACACGTGCTAGTGCTAAACGTTCTTTCTGACCGCCTGAAAAACGTGCTCCAGCTTCAGCTACTTCTGTGTCTAACTTCTTAGGAAGTGAATTAACAAAATCAGCTAGCTGGACTTTTTCTAAAATTTCCATCATTTGATCTGTAGTGGCATCTGGGTTAGCCATTTTGAGATTTTCATAAATAGTTGTATTAAACAAAAATGGTTCTTGATTTAGAACAGAGAATAACTTTGAGCGTTCCCTTTGAAGTTTAAGAACGTTTAAATGATCGAGTGTCACAGTCCCTTGGTTAGGTTTTAAATCACCTAAGATTAATTGCAAAATAGTACTTTTACCAGCACCTGATGGGCCAATTAAAGCAGCTTTTTGTCCTCTTTTTAGAGTAAGAGAGAAATTTTGAATAATTGGATAGTCTTCTTTAGGATAAGTGAATGAAATATCCGATACTCTTAAAGTACCTGCAAAAGCAGGATTGAGATATTGCTGAGCAGGCAAACGATTCTCTGGTACCTTTAATTCATTTAAGTGTTTTACAGAATCGCTATATGTATGCCATTCTTCAATTCCTTGACCAACTGGAATAAAGGCATCTGATAAAGGGAAGAGGGCTAAGACTACAGCTCCAACATAGTTTGCGGCCTCTTGATTATAAGTGAGTGTTTGGTTAGTAAAATAAAGTAAGGTAACAGCCATTAAACCAAAAATAAACTCAAGTCCAAAATCTCTTGCCCAATCAAACTTTCCAGACCTCTTTTCGTTTTTACTTAAAGACTTTAATGTGTTTTTTGTTTGATTGAAAAAGTCAGCTTTTCGACCAGAAATTTTCCAATCCCCAGCTCCTAGAACTTGATCAGTAAATTCTGTATAAAGCTTTGCTTTTTCTTCTTTTTCTTTAGTACGTACAGCCGCTTGCTTTAAGAGAGAAAAGAAAGGTACTAATACTAGTTCTGCAACTAGTAAAATTGCAATTACTCCAGCTAAGGGCCAAGAAAAGAGCCCAAGCAAAATTACTACGATAAAGCCAACTAAGTAGCTCAAGATCGCAGGAAAGATAGTTCTTAGGTAAAGGTTTTGTAAATGACCAATATCATCAGTAAGAAGAGACAAAATACTGCCTGTTTGAAAATTTGAGCCAACAGCTGAAGTATTTCTTTCGGCAATGTAAAAGAGGCGTCTTCTTAAAGAACTAGTGACGCGTAAAATCCAGTTATGGGATACTAAACGCTCTAGATATCTAAACAAAGGACGGCCAATACCGACAGCTCGCATTAAAACTATTGGTACATAAATCATTAGAATGTTTTCTGGATGCGTCGCTGCTTTGTCGATGGTGTAGCCAGCATAAAACATAAGGGCACCGCCGCAAAAGAACATGATTACGCCAAGAAAAATAGCTAGGATAAAATTCCATTTATATTGCGCTAGGTAAGGCTTGACCCAGCGTTCATTTTTCCAAGAAAGTTTTTTATTCATCATAGTAGGTCTTCTTTCAGTGGCTGAGTTAATTTTTTGAATACAGTTCCGTTTTTAGCTAGATCATCAGGCGTACCTTGTTCAACGATTTTTCCATTTTCAATGACTAAGCACCAATCCATATCATTTAGCCAATGCAAACGGTGCGTTGTAAAGAAAACTAGGTGATTTTTCATTAATTTTTTCATTGGTTCTTTTAATTCGTATTCAGTCTCGATATCAAGGTGAGCAGTAGGCTCATCGAAGAATAGAATCCTGCGATCTTTAGCTAAAAAAGCACGTGCTAGTGCGATTCGCTGCTTTTGACCACCAGAAATACCACGCCCATTTTCACCAATTTTAGTATTCAAACCATCTTTTAAGCTGGCAATAAAATTATTTAAGTCAGTTGCTTTTAATGCTGTATTGATTTCTTCTTGATTGGCATCGGGATTATAGAAGGTCAAATTGTCTTTGATACTAGCAGCAAACATGTATGGATCCTGAGGGATATAAGTAATTTGATTTTGCCAATTCTTTTGATTGAGTTGAGTAAGATTTTCCCCATTAACGATGAAGTTATCTTCTTTAAGGTGTGGGGTGAGAAATCCAGCTAAAATTCGCATTAAAGTCGTTTTACCTGCGCCTGTTGGACCAATAATACCAACTTTTTGAAATCCAGTAAGGTTTAAGTTGATATTTTGTAGTTCATCAACTGTATGACTGGTTTGCGCAGATGATTTTTTATTTTTAACTACACCAGTCATTTTGGCGTTTTTATTAACAGTAAATTTATTTTGATCAACATGACTATAGTTAAAAGAAAGATCTTTAGCTATAAGCGTACTGCCTTTGTTCCACGTGAAACGTGATAATTGATCTTCTTGCGGAGTAGTAGGAAAAGATAGGATATCAAAAATCTGTCCAAGTGCGTTTTTTCCATTTAAAGTAGCATGGAAGTCATTACCAAAATCACGGATTGGTAAAAAATATTCAGGTGATAGGATCAATATAACAAGTGAAGGATAAAGAATCAGATTACCATTGATCAAACCAATTCCTAAAAACATAGCAATCATTGCAATTGATAAAGTAGTAAAGAAATCGAGTGTAAAAGTTGATAAGATAGCAACTCTTAAAACACCCATAGTTTTTTTGCGGTAGTTTTCACTATTTTTATAAACAATATTTCCATATCGTCTAGCAAGTCCCAGAACTTTTAAAGTACTTAGTCCACGCAAAGCATCTACAAAGTGATTTTGTAATTTAACGTAACCAGCATATTGTTTAATAGCTTTACTTTGGGCTGCTGTTCCTAAAATAATCATGAACAAGATCAATAAAGGAAAAACTAACAGTAAAATCCAGCCAGAAAGTGCATTTAATGTAAAAACGTAGATTAAAATCACCCAAGGAATAATTGCTAGAGCTATTAATTTAGGAAAGATTAAGGATAAATAGTTAGATATTTCATCCATGCCATCAAGAAGGGTCGAAACTAAATTTCCTGTTCCAATTCTTGATACAAGAGCAATTCCTCCATCGTAAGTTTTATTAAGGAGCTGCTTACGCAAGAGAGTAGTTGTTTGATTAGCGTAACGGTTCATGTACCATTTTTGAAACCAATTAATTCCTTGTCTCAATAAATAAAAAATTAAAAATAGTAAAACATCTTGTGTAATATCGGTAAAGGGATGTCGTTTCCAAGAGCCGACAATTGCTTGAGCAAGAAATATTCCTTGCCCTAAAATAGCAAATGCTTGCAAGAACATTAGTCCTGCAAGCATTGCGAGCATGATTTTGGCTTTTGGCAATTTGAAAAGTCGTTTATCAATCATTTTTATTCCTGTTCTAGATTAAGCATTTTGGGTTACCTTAATTCTGCGTCTAAATACTACATATGACCAGATAATATAAGCTAATGCAATTGGCAAGAGGATAAGAGCTACAATCGTCATTACTTCAAGTGTCAATTTGGAGTTAGCAGCAGTCTTAATTAATAGTGAGTGAGCTGGATCAGTAGCGATTAATACACGTGGGAATAGTCCGTTGAATAAAAGTCCAACAACAGCAACTAAAGTCAATCCACTTGTTACAAAAGCAGTGGCTTGCTTATTTTTGATCAAAGCAATATCTGACCAAGCAGTTAAAGCAACAATGATTAAAGTAATAATTGTTGAAGAAATTGGTCTTAGCTTAAAGAAATCAGTTTGGAAGAAGATCAATAAGGCAAAAACAACTTCACCGATATATGCTACAAGATAAAGCTTTTCGTTTAAACTAGCAGCACGTTCACTTAATTCAGGGTCATCAATTCTTAATCTTAAGAAATTAATGCCGTGAATTAAACAAAGAAGTACTCCAGCAACTCCCGCTACAACGGAGAGTGGGTTAACTATATTCCAGAAACTTAAGCTCATATTTCCTTGAGCATTAATTGGAACACCTTGGACTAAACTACCAAACATCATTGTTAAGAAGAATGGTGCTAGTAAACTTCCCCAGAATAAAGTTCCAGTCCAAATTCTAAAGCCATGTTCAGTTTCTGCATGGGCAGAGAATTCGAATGATACCCCTCTAATAATTAAGGCAAATAAGGTAAAGAAGAGCAGAATATAATATCCACTAAATAAACTTGCATACCAATCAGAAAATGAAGCAAACATGGCACCACCAGCTGTAATTAGCCATACTTCGTTTCCATCCCAGTGTGGGCCAATAGTTTCCATCATGAGATGCTTTTCTTGATCATTTCTAGCTAAAAATTTAGTTGCCATACCTACCCCATAGTCAAAACCTTCAGTGAAGTAGAAGATCATGAAGAGTAAGCCAATCAATAAAAACCAAAGCAACTGTAAAAAGTCAATTCCATCGATCATTAGTATGCACCCCTTTCAAGTGTATCAGCTACACCCATGTCAAGTTGGCGCTTGCAGTAGTAAATCATCACTGCGCCAAGCGTTGAGAAGATAAGGAAGTACATAATGTTTGTGAACCAAAGTTCACCTGTCGTTGTACTTGCAGAAATCGAGTCGGCAATTGTGAAGAGACCATAAACAGTCCATGGAAAACGACCCAATTCTGTAATGAACCAACCACAAGTATTAGCAACAAATGGAAGGAAGGTAGAAATACCTAAAATCCATAAGAACCAACGCTTATTTTCAATTGTGTTCTTCTTTGGACGAGTCCAAATTAAACCTAGGATTGAAAGTAATGCGAATAAGGCACCAAAACCTGCCATAATTCTGAAGCTATAGAACAAGGTCTTGACAGGAACATAATAGCTCATGTCCTTGCCAAATTTCTTGTCATATTTAGCATGTAATTCCTTATTAATTTGGTTCATTCCTTTAATAGAACCGCTAGTCTTATGGTAAGTAAGAATAGTTAAAACATCAGGAATAGAAATTGCACCTTCATTTTTATGTTCTTTCGTATTTAAGTTAGCTACGATATCCCAAGGTGCATGATCACCAGTAGTTTCGTAAACACCTTCAGTTGCAGCAAACTTCATTGGTTGTTCATGAATTTCAACTTGAGTTTGATAGTCACCAGCCCCAATTTCAGCGATTGAAGCAAATAAAGCAATCCATAAAGCAACTCTCATCGACTTCTTGTGGAAGTTAACATCGCGTTTTCTAAGCAATCCAAAAGCAGCCATACCAATTACTACAAATGAGGCAGTAACGATCGCACCGATTACTACGTGTGGGAAACTAGCCCAAAGTTGTTTGTTTGCAATTAAAGCCCAGAAACTAGCCATCTGTGCCTTACCATTTTTAATGGCATAGCCAACAGGGTGTTGCATAAAGGCATTAGCAGTCAAAATCCAGATTGCACTTAACATTGAGCCGATAAAAGAAATCCAAACCAAAGCACAGTGAAGACCTGGTTTGAATTTATTCCAAGTAAACATCCATAAGCCAATAAAGGTAGATTCCATAAAGAAGGCAAGTAAAGCTTCAATGGCTAATGGAGCACCAAAAATATCTCCCATAAAACGAGAGTAGTCAGACCAGTTCATTCCGAATTGGAATTCTTGAATAAGACCTGTAACTACCCCGACAGCAAAGCTCAAAAGATAAATTTTCCCCCAGAACTGAGCCATCTTTTTATATACTTCGTCCTTTTTAACGACGTAGAGTGTTTCCATGATTGATACAATGAATCCCATCCCAATGGAGAAGGGAACAAAGAAGAAGTGGAAGACTGTAGTCATTGCGAATTGGAAGCGGGCAAGATCTAACATTGTTACACCCGATAACATTTTCATTCACCTATTTCTATTTCCACACATATAACATCTGTTACCTTAAGGATATACTTTATTGATGACGTTTTCAATAATATATAAGAATAAGTTTATAAATTTTTTCTTAGGTAAATTAGAGACAAAAAAATAAGGATCTCGAGATTGAAATCCTTATCAAGTTATTCACTTCTTAATGCAATTGCTGCATCTTTCTTAGCAGCCATTCGGGCAGGAATATGACCACCAAGCATGGTTAGAATTGTACTGATGACTACTAAGATTAAGGCTTGCACTGGATCAAGCTGAGCTACATTACTCATTTTTGTAATGGCAGATAATACTGCATTTATTGGGAAAGTACATAAGTAGGCAAGAAAGATACCTAAGATGCCTGAAAATAGTCCCAAAATAAATGTTTCGGCGTCAAATACTCTGGTAATGTCACGCTTTCTAGCTCCAAGGGCCTTGAGAACGCCAATTTCTTTAGTACGTTCTAGTACTGAAGTATACGTCAAAATGCCGATCATAATCATTGAAGTAACTAATGAAATTCCAGCAAAGGCAACTAAAACATCAGTAATTCCATCAAGCAAACCACCGGTTAATTTAGTTACCGTACCAGACATATCTGTATAAATAATCTGATCTTCTTTTGATTTACCTTTATTGTATTTATCGAGGTAATCCAGTACTTTATCTTTTGATTTAAAAGAATTTGGATAAATTAGAATACCACTAGGAATGCTAGAGCCACCAAGTGAGGCAATGAATTGTTCTTTTTGAGTTTTATTCATTGGCTGATTAGTCATAACATTGGTTGAGCTATTCTTTTGAGTCTTTATAATATTTGAATTTTCATTTTGCTTAATAACTTCTTGAGTTAAACCATCGCTATAGGCAATTCCATTGTCGAGTAGCGCCATCTGACTATTATTTTTACCACGAATTACAGCAGTTAACTTTAAAGTTAACTTGCTTGAATCGTACATTGACTTAGAAGCTTTTTGTGGGAGAAAGTTTCCCGTAGGAAGTTCTTGATAGTAATCGTTATTACTAATTACTTTAAAAGTTTGACCGACAACCTTGTTGAGATTTAATTTTTGCCCATCTTTTATTGAAATACCTAAATTCTTAAGTGCATTAATATTGGCTTGATTCTTATTATTTAGAACAAGAACCACATCATTGTTTGACTTTGGCCAGGAACCAGCGAGAAGTTGATAGTTATCTTTTAAAAATGTTCCATGCTTTGAATCAAGTGTTTTAGGAAAGACACTTGTATTAATACCAACACTATTCATTCCTTGAAGTTGAGCACTGGCAATGGCTGATCCTGAATTATTGACATTAGAAAATTCTACATGTTTGATCTTGCCATTATCATTGGTTAAAAGATTAAGCTGGATACCGCGAATAAATGAAATGTTATTAGCATAGTCAGGATTAATTTTTTTGACATAATTTATATAAGATTGAGTAATCTTATTTTCATGCGTATTTTTCTCGTTGGCAGGTTTTGAAGCGACTAGATAACCTTTATTTTTAATATTTTTGTCAGATTCGTTTCGATTAGCGGCAGCATTCATATCGGTAGCTGTTTGCGAGATGGAAATTGGAAACTTGGCTAATGTTTTGCTTTGCGTATCGTTAATTTGCTTTTGAAAACCATGCGATAAAGCTAAGACAATTGCAATCCCAATAATTCCAATACTAGAAGCAAAAGCAGTTAAAAATGTCCTACCTTTCTTAGTCATAATATTGGTAAAGCTTAGTTTTAAAGCATTCCAGTAAGACATTTTGGTTTTCTTAAGCTTAAAGGTATCTTTTATTTCCTTTTTTGGTTCGAAAGTATTTGAATCACTGAGAATTTTTCCGTCTTGAAAGTGAACAATTCGACTAGCATATTCTTCAGCCAGCTCTGGATTATGCGTTACCATGATAACCAACTTGTCACGACTTAATTCTTTAATTAGCTCCATGATACTTTCGCTAGTCTTTGTATCTAACGCACCAGTTGGTTCATCACAAAGAAGAATATCGGGATCATTAGCTATTGCCCGGGCAATGGCAACACGTTGCATTTGACCACCAGATAATTGGTTTGGGCGCTTCTTTAAGTGATTGCCAAGACCAACACGCTTAAGAGCTGCGATTGCTTTTTCATGACGCTCATTGCTATTTACACCGGATAGCGTCATCCCGAGTTCCACATTTTCAATGATTGAAAGATGAGAAATTAAATTGTAACTTTGGAAAATAAAACCAACAGAGTTGTTACGGTAGGCATCCCAGTCAGTTTGAGAAAAGTTCTTTGTAGACTTACCATTAATGATGATGTCACCAGAATCATAATGGTCTAAGCCACCGATTACGTTTAAAAGTGTTGTTTTTCCAGAACCACTTGGTCCTAGAATGGCTACAAATTCGCTATTACGAAAGTTTATTGTAACGTCATTAAGAGCGTGTGTTACAGTGTCTCCAACATGATATGTCTTTTTTAAGTGTAAAAGTTGTAGCATGTTCCTTCCCTTCTAAGCAATTATATATTTACTCAGTCCTAATACTGCTAAAATTGCTTGAATTATAAATAAAATTGCAATTAGTCCAATAATAACAAAGTGACGCTTCTTGTGGATAATAAAGACACCAGCGAATTCACGGATAGTAGCATTAGGCAAGAAGTAAAACCTAGTTGTTGCACCAATACCATTAGCATTTAAATGAGCCATTTTTGCATATAATCCGGCTCTAAAAAGATGATAGTTATTAGTGAAAAATTTTGCTTTAAATTTAGTATTTCCCCAGTCTTTGGTAGCTACTTTTTTAGAGTAGATCATGTTTTGGTAAGTATTAGTTGACCTATCTTCAAGTAAGATTAGATTAGGATCATAGCCATGTTTAACAGCATAGTCTTTCATAGCAGCTGCTTCAGATAAATTTTCATCTTTTCCTTGACCACCGGACATAATTAATTTAGGTCGTTTATGACCCTTGTCATACTGTTTATTAGAAAAAGCAATTGCGCGATCAATTCTAGCACCTAAAAGTCGAGAGACTTTTTTACCTTCAATTAAGCCAGCGCCCAAAACGATTAGATAATCTTGTTTGTAGCGACGTGGTACAATTTGATATAAAACTAAATTTAGTAAGAAGTTGTACATTACAAATAGAAGATAGAAGGCAATTAATGTAGCCCCAGCGACTAATGAATGTAGCCAGCCCGGTAGTTTTTGGAAGACACCAATTTTATTTAAAGTCCATAAGCCGACTAAAAATAAACCAATAATTAAAGTTAAAAGATTGGGCAAAGAGTGACTTTCATATTTCCAAACAAAATATGCGTTCCAAAGAAAGAAAATCCATGAGAATGTAACTAAGAAAAATACTCCAAATAAAATTGCTAGGGCAATAAAAGAAAATGAAGAGGTTAAAAAAGCATTGTGCTGTGAAATAATTAGAATGGCCGTCCATATTAAAAAGCTAAGCCCAAATGCTGTAAAAATAAGGCCGTTGATCAAACGACGTGGTTCAATTAACCAAGAAAGTAAAAATAATCCTAAAAATACTAGCATCATGAATGTAGTAATCGTTACCTTATTAGATGTAGCAAAAATTAGAAGTCGATGTAAAGATTGCATGAGTTGTGATTGCATGATTAAATGTCCTTATGTCTTTTTAATAAATAATTATAATGAAAAGAAATAGATAATTTCAATTAGAGGAAGTGTTCAGATGAAGACTTTTTTACGCTTTTTAGGAAATTTAGCAACAGTGATTATTGCTTTTGTATTATATACACTTTTGCAATTAGGTTATGCGCAAAAGAAGGTAAACTTGTTATTTGCAATTATTTTAGCAGTTTTAACAGTAGCAGTAATTTACTGGATGTATTGGATTTATAAGAGAGAGCTTAAGCAAGAAAATGACTGGGGCTTTAACGCAAAACCGCACTGGGATGTCAGAAGAGTCATTATTTCAGTAGCAGCTTTCTTTGCGCTTGTAATTTTTCAAGTTGCTTATATTAAATTGGTTGGTGGGAATGCTGTTTCTCAGAATCAAGCAGAGCTTGATGAGGTTAGAAAAGTCGCATCGCCAATGTTTAATGTCTTACTAATTGTTGTAGCACCAATCTGTGAAGAGCTCATCTTCAGAGCACTGTTCTTCAACACTTTTTTTCCAGCAGATAATACTTTAAATAAGTGGGTTGGAATTGTGGCAAGTGGCTTTGTTTTTGCTTACGGGCATGACCCAATGTTTAGTAAGTTCATTTATTTATACTGGGTTATGGGAATGATTCTGGCATGGACATATGTGGAAACAAAAGATATTAGATATTCGATTTTAACTCACATGCTAAACAATATTCTGTCAATTTTATAGTAAAAGAAAAAGAGCTTTAATGCTCTTTTTTTCTTTGCCCTAATTGTTTCAAAACTATCTCGGCAATTTCATTATTAGTCCACATCCAGGCAATATGACCTAGTGCTTCTGAAATATGTTCCTCTATTGGTTGATCCTTAGGAGAGGGAACAGTCTTCATTAATGGCATGATAACTAGGTGAAAGGCAATCCAAACTGCCAAACCAAAAGGAACACCTTGATCTACAGTTAGCCATTTAACTTTCTTTTCTAGTAAAGCTGCATAAGCAGTTGCAAAAGAAATAGAAAAGCCAAAGTGAACTAAATAGCTAACCCATGGTAATTTTTCACCAGAATAAGTATAAGTTGCATGAGTTAATTTTGCAGGCACGCCCATTTGCTCCAACAATTTTTGCGGAGGATTAGTTTTATTTCTCTCTGGCGTTCTTGGAGGAAGAATATTTTCCCAGCCTAATTTAACTAATCCAGAAATAACGCCAGCAGCAGTACCAGCAATTAATACATTTTTCCAACTAAATTTTGTCATCAATATTCACGTCCTTTTGTCAGATCCTTTGTACTTATTGTAACAAATTCAGTCTTTAGGGGATGGTTTAAGGTCTTGGTTAGCGTGAACATTTTTATTGGCCATTTTGTTTAAATAAGTCCAAATTTGTGGACGGTATTTTCTTAAAATGAATAACAAAGCCAAATAAACAATAATACATAGACTAATCCAAAGAGGATTCTGTGAAATAAAAGCTGCAAAAACTAATGCGTTGAGGGGACGAGCCATTAAGTTAAAGCTAGTAACTAATACAATACCAGCTGGAATTGTCGCACCATACTGAGAAATAGCTCCAGTATAAATTGAACCTAGCCAGCTAGCCGCATATAAGCCTAAGCTAAACCATACAATACCGTTTGCAATAACCTTTAAGATATTGCCATCAGTAATAGCAACAATTGATTCAACCATAAATGGAAGTGAAATTAAATCAACGACAGGAAGAGTTTTGTTTCCTGGTAAAAGAAAGGCAATAACAACCATAATTGGGATTAAGATAATTCCTGAAATAATCGTGGCGGACTCGCCATAACCTACACCGTCATCAACTGCTAGGAACCAACGTTTTTTATCGTGAACAAGATCTGCTTCAGCTTTTTGATTCTTACTTTGTTTCCTCTCTTTATCAATTTGCTTAGCTAGAGGAGTAAAAGCCTTACTGAATACATTAGTAACTAAAGGAAAGATTGTCATAACAGCTGACAGTTGAACGGCAAACTGTAGAATTTGTCCCCATGCTTTAATGGTTGTTAGATCTTTAATATTGCCTAAAACACCGATTACTATTCCTAAAATAGCCCCTAATGTAGTTGGTTCGCCAAAGACGCCAAATTTATTTTTGAAAGCTGCTGGTGTCAAATTTGCCTTATTAAAGCCAAGCAGATTCCACAGAGGATCTAGAAGAATAGCGGGGACCGTTTGAACAATGTTTTGTGCGGCACAGACAGTAGTATTTTCAATTTTGTAATAACTTGACCAGCGATCAGCCTGAACTTCAGCTAATAATAAAGTGTAAAGAAGCATAAAAAAGGATAAGCCTAGTGAAATCCACCAATTATGAGTTACATAGAAAGCAAGGGTTCCCCAAATCATGAAACCAAAATTATTCCAAAGATTAGATGGCATGAATACCTTGGTTACTCCAACAGCAAATAAAATAAATTCAGCTATCAAGCCAAATACAAAAAAAGTAAGACCAACTGGAGAACCAAAACTCGCAAGAGAACCAGCCTGCCAGCCGATATCGACAACGGGTAATTTGATGCCAGTATTGTTAACCATTTGACGAACGATCTTAGTAACTATTGGAGTAAATTCATTAATAATCCAAGAAAATCCTGTTAATCCTACTCCCGCATAAAATCCACACATCATTGCTTTTTTTGGCTTTACTTTTAGAAATAAAGCAATAATAAAGATCATAATAGGAACAATAACTGTTGCTCCAAAGGCGTTAAAGAAAGTATGAATATTATTTAGCATTTTGATCCCCTTTCTTTTGATACATTTTTAGTATAAAAAAGAAGAAAAATAAACGCTAGTAATTAAGGCTATATTGCTTGGGTAATAAATAACAGAGTGCTTTAATAAACTTGAGAGGAAATTTTTTGGAGGGATTAATGATGAAAAAGATTATATCAATTGGCTTAATTGGTTTGTTAAGCTGTACAATGCTAACGGCATGCAGCAATACGCAAAATAATAATTCTAGTTCTTCAAATGAAAAAACGACAACAGTTAAGAAAAGCAGTAAAATTACAGCAAATAATTTGACTACTAAGAAGCAAACTGCAATTACAATTGCTTATGCTGGTGAAAAGTATCCTGATATTTGGAAGAAGACTTTTAAACAAGCACAAAATAATACCGTTAAAGTAAAACTCCACAATCGCAAGGATTATTCATATATGCAAAATGGTAGTGATGTTGCATACGAAATTGCCACAGCTGATGGAGATAAATATTTCTATTATACAAAGAATGATCCAACGATTTTCTTCTATCATAAGAATAAGGAAATTGGTTCATCTGATATTAAAATGATGATTAAATATCTTAACAATCATAATGATGGCAGTAAGGTTAACAAGATCATTAAGAATATCAAGGTAGTAGACGAAAGAAAGACAGCGAGTAAAGACTAAAAATATTGCTGGTGATAAAGGGTTATATACTGTTCCTACAAAATTACAAGGTAAGTGGTACAGTATGGATAAAAACCGGCGTACACATAGTAAGGATGATAATCAATTAAGAGAAATTGAATTTGGTCCACATGCGCTTACGACGGAAGATCATCAATATGAGATCCATATCCCAGATAAAGAGTATTTTGAAAAGCATCAGCAGTTTTCTAATGACTATCTGAACGATACTCATACATGGGTTAAAGTCTTTAATAATACTGAAGCCCCGAAAGGAGTCAATTATATTACCTTAATTGGTTGGACAGCTAAAGATAAACACCAAACGTCTTATGGTTATACAATCTTGGACGGTCATCCGGTAGTTATTTTAGCTAGTGGCCAAGGGAAAATAACGGATCAAGTTTACTGGAAGACACCTGACCTAGCTAAAAAACATCAGGATCAAAATTTTGATAAACTAATTACAAAAGCAGAAAATAATTAGAAATTAGTATGAGGTAAATTTTATGTCTGATAAACCTTATTATGAACAAGAATATCATGCACCAGAAAGTGATATTCCAGATCCATCAGTTGGGGAAATTTTTAAAGGATTATTTCTCTATCCGTTCACTTGGGCAGCGCGTAGTACTCGAAAAGCCTTTTGGGTTGCATTTGTTATTCAGTTCTTATTAACAATTGTAATTGGAATAGCTTCAATACTAGCATTATGTACTAGTGGAATTTTCTCTGTTACTCCAAATAATGTGACGTGGGCTGTATCACATATTACATTTTTAACTTGGCTAATTGAATTAATTTTATTCATCTTACTAGTTTGGATAAAATTAGGTCTTTTGGGCTATGCAGTAAGAAGACTACATGATGCGAACTATAGTGGTTGGTGGCTATGGTTAATTATTATTCCATTTGGCTGGATTATTGTAGTTATTTTCTTATTGCTACCTACTGTTGAAGAACCAGTAAGATGGGGCAGCTACTTATTTGTTGATTAACTAATTTGAATAGAAATTGAAATACGAATGGTTTTTCCCTTTCGTATTTTTTATTGCATTTTGTATAATATTTTTATAGTATTTTTTTATTTTTTATTTAAGGAATAGGTAGTATGGAATATTTAAAGCTGTTAGGAATATTAATAATTGTAGTCGGCTTTGTTTTGAAGTGGGACACGACTGCAGTTGTAGTTATTGCAGCAATTGTAACAGGACTTTTCTCTGGGATGGATTTTGTTAAATTGTTGGAAGTAATTGGAAAGAGTTTTGTGGAAAATCGAATGGTAAGTTTGTTTTTCCTAACCTTGCCAATGATTGGGCTAGTAGAATCACATGGATTAAGAGATTATGCGGTTAATGCAATTAAAAAACTTAAAAAGTTAACTGCGGGTAAGATTTTGAATATCTATTTATTAATTCGTGAATTAGCTGGAGTTTTTGGAATTTCTTTACAAGGACAAGTACAATTCGTTCGACCATTAATTGCACCAATGGTAATTGCGGCTGCTGAAGATCAAGATAATAAAAAATTAACTGAATCAGAAATTGATCTAATTAAGGGACGCAGTGCGGCAGTTGACAACTTTGGTAACTTTTTTGCTCAGAACTTGTTTGTAGCTTCTGGTGGAGTACTTTTGATTTCTTCAACTATGAAATCACTGGGCTATAAAGTTGATCCTGTTGGAATTGTGCTTAATACTATTCCAATTGCTATCATTACTTTTATTTTAGTCTTTGCTTACAATCTTTATTTTGACCGTCAAATGAAGAAATGGGAAGGTGAATAAGATGCAAAATACGATTAATTTTTTGCTAAGCATTCTTTATGCCTTGATTGGTTTATGTATGGCAGTTGCTGGGATTGAAACATTAAGAGATAAGACAAACAAGGTAAGAATTGGAACCGCCGTTTTTTGGTTCTTCTTGGCAATTATTTTTGCCTTTGGAGATTGGATTCCAGCAGTAGTATCTGGAGCAATGGTTTTAGTAATTGGAATTTTGGCATTATTCAAACAAATCCAGGTTGGAACTTTACCTAAGTTATATCCTAAAACTGCACAGGAAGGCGCTAAGCACTTAGGTGCAAAAGTATTTTTACCAAGTATTGTATTGGCATTGACTTCTATTTTAATTGCTCAGTTCACTCCACTTGGTGGTCAAGTCGGAATTGGTATCGGTGCAGTTGTGTCACTCATCTTGGCTATTTTCTTAACTAAGGCGCCGGCTAAGCAAGTCTTTAAAGATTCTCAGCGGATGGTACGTAGCGTTGGTGCGCCAGGAGTTTTGCCACAAATATTAGCTATGCTTGGAGTAGTCTTTACTACTTGCGGTGTTGGTAAGTTGACCGCTGATATGATTAGTCATGTTTTTCCAGCAGGAAACCACTTCTTAGGAGTAGCGTTATACTGTATTGCAATGGCACTCTTTACTTATATCATGGGTAATGCCTTTGCGGCCTTTGCTGTAATTACAGCTGCAATTGGAATTCCGTTTGTAATTGCTCAAGGTGCTAATCCAGTAGTTGTTGCTGCAATTGGAATGACGTCTGGATATTGCGGTACCTTAGTAACACCAATGGCAGCTAACTTTTACCGGTTGCACTTTTAGAAATGAAGGACCAGATGGGCGTTATTAAGCAACAAGCTCCAATCGCAGTTATCTTATTGGTTGTTCAAATTGGTTTAATGTACTTTTTAGCATTTTAGTCTTGAAAGGATAAGATTATGAAGATTTTAGTAACAGGTTTTGATCCCTTTGGCGGAGATAAAATTAATCCAGCAATTGAAGCAGTTAAAAGACTGCCTGATGAAATTAATGGTGCAGAAATTGTTAAGTTAGAAATTCCAACTGTCTTCAATAAGTCAGCTGAAGTTGTCAAAGAAACAATTGAAAACGAAAATCCTGATTATGTCTTAAATGTTGGTCAGGCTGGTGGTCGTTTTGGCTTAACTCCAGAGCGAGTAGCAATTAACATCAATGATGGTCGTATTCCGGACAATGAGGGCTACCAACCACTTGGTGAACCAATTCATGAAGATGGTGAAACTGCCTACTTTACACAATTGCCCATTAAGGCAGAAGCAAAGGCAATCAGGGATGCAGGTCTACCAGCTAGCGTTTCAAATACTGCTGGTACTTATGTATGTAATCATATTATGTATCAAGTCCAATATATGAGAGATAAGGAATTTCCTAACATTAAGGCAGGATTTATTCATATTCCATTCTTACCTGAGCAAGTAGTAAATCGTCCCAATACTCCATCAATGGCGCTTGATGATATTGTTAAGGGGTTAACTGCAGCTCTTAGCGCTATTGTTGACCGTGATGGTAAGGGCGATATTGAAGCAGTTGAAGGCGCAAATCACTAAAATGTAGGTGGTTTATTGTATGTTTTGGGTGTTAGCTTAGCAATTATTGGATTCATTTTATGTTTACTAGTTAGGCGGCACATTATTAAATATGGTTTTCCATTTGCTTATTGCTTAATCGGAATTTTGTTTCTAGTTTTGTTTGTTTAACTCAATTTGGCAATCATGATGTGAATTTCGATTGGTATGGTTATCTAGTAATTGTGTTTATAGTTGAAACTTGATATTTGTACCATTACTTTTTATTAAGATTATAAAGAGAGGCTAAGGTAGCCTCTTTCACGTAAAGTCAAGCATATAAGTGTTTGGCTTTTTTCTTTGTCGTTTTCATAATTTTTATAATCTTGCCATTTTACTTTTTGTTAGCTGCAGTTGTAAGTACTGCTTCACTTAAAATGCAACAATAGTTAGTTACAACAATTAATCAGAAGATTTTAGCTTCAAGTGTAAGTTTACTTGATACGATCTTTATGGTTCACTGCGCCAGTGATGAACGTTATTAACGGCATCTCTCTAATAACATAGTATGTTTTAACCAAAATCCCAAATTTTGCACTTGTTTGGTTTTGTCTATCTCATTAAAATAGTGATAAAAATTTTTGATTAGGGGTGAAGGTAAAAATGACAATAGGAGATCTACTCAAGCAATACCGTATTAACCAAAATAAAACTTTACAAGAATTTGCAGGTAATATAATTGATCGATCTTACTACGGAAAAGTAGAAAGAAATGTACATCAAATTTCAGCGGAAAACTTAATTAATCTGCTTAGATATAATCAAATTGATGCTACAGAATTTATTGAAACTTTAGACCAAAACTATCAAAGTCAGATTCAAATTCAAAGAAAGATAATGGAAGAAGCATATTATCACGTAGACAAAGATAAACTAAAAAAGTTAAATTAATGATTACGGAGAGTGAATTATCTGAAAAAGATAAAGAAATTCAAAATTTGATTGCTGATGGACTTTTAGAATTACTAAATCCGGATAAATCTGATCAAAAAATTAGAGAAGAGATTAAGAAGAAAATTTTTGAAATTCCAAAATTCAATAGTACTAAGTTTATGCTGTATTGCAATTCTATGCGTTTCTATAGTTTGGCTGATAACGAAGCAATTGTTAGAAAGATAATTGAAAAGTATCAAGTGCGTGAATCTATGCTTGTTAAAAAATCTCTATTTTCTTTAGCTATTAATGTTTTAGTCCTTTCTATCGAAGAAAATAAATTTGAGAATATTGATTTTTATATTGATTTTGCTAATAAGGTTCCAACTAATCCTGATCTTTTCTTTTATAAAAGTGCTATGACCTTTTTCACTTATTTCATTCAATATAAAAAGAATCAAGATAAGTCTGCGTTGCAATATTGCGATACTATAATAAAAAGTTTTTGTCTTGTAGGTATGCCTGAGTATGGGGGAGAGTTACAAAAGTTTAAGGATAAATATAAATAATGTAATATTGGGTAAATACACCCATTTTTCTTTATTTCACACTTTTATAATTTATACTTAATCTCAACAAAATAATTAACCGAAAGGAGTGCAGTGTAGTTGGAATGAATTTTATTAAGTGGATACTAGGTTTAATGGCTATTAGTATAGTTGGATTAATATTGATAACGATCTATTCGGCCTATTATAGTTTTGGAACTATGCTATTTGGTGTTCACACTGTAGCCGCGGTTAAAGACTTTTGGAACACTGAATTTTTAATGGGCACTATATTTCTTATATGTGTTAACTTGCTAGCGATAATTACGGCAGTAGTTAGACAGTTCAAGAAATAATTTGTTTTGAAAGGGATAATATTATGAAAAGATTAGTATTAGTTTTTAAGATATTACTAGGAATAGTTCCTTTTTTACCTTTATTTGTAGATGCTATCTTCAAAACAAATATTCGTATGTCAATTATGGATATGACAATGCAGTGGTCATTGTTGATTAAAGTTCCTATTTTAGTCATGTGTATTTCAGCATATCTATATTTCTGGTACGTTATTTTTAAAGAGGTCAAGAAAAGCCTATGAAAAATGTAAAATTAATCAGTTATTCTTACAATGTAACGATAACTTTTACACTACTAGCAGTACTAAATTTAACATCATGGTGGGGAAGCTTTCCTTATCGTATGGTAATGGTACTAATGAACATAGTTGTTGGTGCGAGTATGGAATATTTAGTTAATAGATATTCTGTTACAAAGAGAAAAAACTTATTTAAAGGGCTAGTAGCTTTGGTATTATTAGTTACGAATATAGTCTGGATTGTTGCTACGATAATTTGATCGTATTTTATAGTTACAAAAAACGTAGCTTTAAACTGCGTTTTTTATTATGCCTATTAAATGATGGTGACTATATATTAGGAGCGAATAAAAATGAGTGTAGACGTTATGTTAAAAATTGTATTTTTTTCGTTGCGTTTTTAAATATTTAAACATATCTAGGTAGGTAGTTGCTTGGACACTGCATCCCAAATCTAAAACTTCTGAAATTAATGTAAGTATTGGTTTGTCATCCCCATTTTTCATGTAATCAATTGCCTTTTGCAAATAAGTCAAGGTTAGGGTAAAAAACATTAGATATTGTGGTAATTCAATTTTTTTAAGTTCTTTAACTAATCGCTGAGCATAAGACAATTCATTAAGTGAAATCAGCCGTAAAATGCCATCTGATAAACTTCCCATAATGATTTCTAAGTTAAAACTAGTTTCAGCCTCTTTAAGGCGGTCAATATTACGAATTATTTGCATTGAACTACCATAAATTTGCTTAGGATTGAATAGAAAAATTGATGCGCCAAACGCTGAAATATAGTATTGACTCCATAAATTGACTTTTGAAAAAATCGCAAAAAGCTTTTTTCGATCAATAGGAGGTAAGTAATTTTTATGTTCGATAATAAAAAGTTGATTACATAGATTAGCAGCCATAAATAGATCAAACTTATTATGATTTTTATGATACTTGGTTAGTTGTTTTTGTGTAACTTGCTTGAGAAGTGGGATATTTTCTTTTTCAATAGCTTCAGAAAGTTCAGGATCTATTTCGGGTCGTGGTGAGAATTTAGACCAACCCATAAATTCATGGCTAGTAATGTGAATTCTATTTAATAATTTCATTGCCGTACTAAATTCAACCTCGACTTGATCATTTTCCCAGCGTGATAGTTTTGATTCAGAGCAGATTCCACGGCAGACTTCTTTTTGTGTAATACCTTGTTCTAAGCGTAATTCTTTGAATTCATAACCATACATTTTTTCATTCTCCAAAAATTAACTTGCAGATCTGCAAGAGATTTATTTTTAAGTATAATCTCATCATATACTCTTATCAACAAGTTTAAATCGATGAGGGGATGAAGAAGATGCTGTTTAAGTATTCAAATAAATTTAGATTCATATTGATGATTATCTTTGGCTTAATTGCTAGTTTTCAAAATATTATTATGGCTAATGTTGTTCAAACACTAACTAATATTGCTACTAATAAGAATTGGGGTAAAATTGCACAATTTTTGATTATTGTTATTGCAGCATTAGTTGTTACTTTAATTGCAAGTTTAGTATTTAACAGATTGAAAACTAATACGATTAAGGAAACTAACACTTATTTAAGGACACATATTTTGGGTGGGATGCTAGAAGAGTCAAAAGATGAAAATAGTGATAGTTTAGGATTTTTAACTAATGATTTTAAACTACTTGAAACTAATCGTTTTAATGCTCAAATTGAAATTATTATGCAGATTTTTTCACTAGTATTAGCACTAGGTTATGCTTTAGCAGTTAATTGGTTACTTACATTACTATTCCTAGTTGGATCTTTCATTCCAATGATTGTTTCTAATGTTTTTCAAAAGCCGATTCAAGAATCATCTGAAAAGTGGACTAGTGCTAATAGTAAGTATGTTAATCAAACTAAAAACTTCTTAGCTGGTGTTGAAACCCTGCATCTGTATGATGGTCAAAATCAGGCAGTTGCTAAAAATAGACAAACAATTTCTAAGCTAGAACAGGCATTGAGTAAGATGAATCTTTTAAATCTTGATACTAACTCATGGATTAATTTTATTGCTAATATTATTACGTTTTTGATGCCATTTCTATTTGGAATTTATTTAGTTGTAAAAGGGCAAACAAGCTTAGGAGCTTTATTTGCAATTGTGCAATTAGCTAATTCATTTGTAAATCCAATTTTATTTATCTTAGATGACAGAAGTAAGTTATCTACTACTAAGAAGATAGTTGAGAAGGTTAATGGATTTTTAGATAAAGAAACAGATCAAGAAAATAGTGAAACTGTAAGTTTACAAGACTTACAAGTAGAGAATTTGATCCTAAAGAGAGATGGCAAGCAATTAGCTACTGGAATTGACTTAAACGTCAAGCCAGGTAAAAAAATTGCAGTCATTGGACCATCTGGAGCAGGAAAGTCGACTTTATTGCAATTTTTGTTATATGGAAAATATGGACAAGCCGAAGCGATTAGATTAAATGATAAAAAGGTAAAAGCTGGTACATTTCGGGACTTATTCTCATATGCAAGTCAAGCACCGGTTATTTTTGCGGATAGTCTATTATTTAATCTGACTTTAGGAAAAAATATTTCCCGGGAAAAGGTAGAGGAAGTTTGCGATAAATTAGACTTAAATGGATTAGTTAAAGAAAAAGGCTTTGATTATCAATTGGGCGTGGCAGCGGATAAATTATCCGGTGGACAGTTGGCTCGAATTGAGCTAGCAAGAGCGATTTTAATGAAGCGTCCTGTATTATTACTTGATGAAATTAACGCTTCTCTTGATAAGAAAACTTCTGATATAATTCATAAATATCTGTTAGCTTCAAATTTAACTTTCATTGAAGTAATTCACCACTATGAGGAAGCTGAATTGAAGCAATATGACGAAATACTTGACTTGAAGGAATATATTTAGATGAATTGGAAGAAGATATTATTTAGTATTAGCATTATTGTAATTATATTAGTTGGAGGATGGACTGTGTTTAATATAGCTAATCAGAAAGTTGTTAATCAAGATTATTCACTTTCTAAATTTAATAAAGTAGATATAGACATTCCAACGGGAGATGTAGTTTTAAAAGTAGGAAATAAATATCATGTCAGTTATTCTGGAGCAGAAAAAATTGCTCCTGAAATTAAGGTTAAAGATAGCAAATTAAAAATTGGTTTTAAGAATCAAGTTACCCACATTCGTCTATTTAACTTTAAGCAGTTAAATTCTAAAATCGTAATTGAAATGCCGAAAGAGCAATTAGAAAGCTTAAATGTTGATAATGCAAATGGTAATTTTAGTGCTGATTATTTAGGAGTAAAAACAGGCAATATTGATTTATCAAACGGCAATATCGATATTAAAGATTTGAAGACTAAAGATGGAATTAGTTTTGATACTTCAAAAGGTAATATTAGAGTTAAGAGCAGTAATGCGAGTGGCTATGATTTAGATACTTCTCTTGGAAAAGTTACAATTAGTGGTAAAAAGCAAGGTAATTCCTTTGAAAAGAATAGTGACTCTAGGAATGTCTTAGAAGCAGATACTTCTCTGGGTAATGTTTCAGTAAATTAGAATATGAAAAAACGAATTAGCCTTAATTTTAGCTAATTCGTTTTTTGTTAGTCATTTTTAAGTTCGCGTTTAATATAGTAATTCAAAATAAACGGTGAAAGGACAGTGGTAATGATAATTACCAAGATTAAACTTGAATAGATATCTTCAGGAAAGAGATGGTGCGTAATTCCAATTTGAGCGACAATTAAAGCTACTTCACCACGTGACACCATGCCGGCACCAACAATATTTCCTTCATTTTTAGTAAAACCAAATAATTCGCTTGAATATTTACCAGCCCAGAATTTAGATACTACAGCTAAAATGGTCATCACGATAATGAACCAGATATCTTTGACAAAGCTTGCAAATGTCATTGATAAACCAATGTTTACAAAAAATACTGGAATAAAAATTGAATATCCAATTGCACTTACTGAGGATTGAACTTCCTTATATTGAGGCGTTTGTCTAATTGCAAGTCCACCAAAGAAGGCACCAACAACTGCACTTAAACCGACAAAGTTTGCTGCCCAAGCCATTGATAAAGCTAATACAAGTGAGCCAATAACAACAGCATAGTCAACTTCAACTTTTTCAGCTAATTTCATGAAATATGGGGCAACAAATTTAAAGACAGCCCAAACAGCGACAAAGTAAACTATTTCAATTAATAAATTAATAAAGAAATTATTAGTCAGTCCACTCTTGCCGCCCTCATGACTAAAGGTAGTGAATAGACTTAAAACAATGACAGCTAAAATATCATCGACTACAGCTGCCCCTAAAATAGCTGTACCAGCTCGGGTATGAATTTGGTTAGCTTCTTGTAATACTACAACTGAAATCGAAACACTTGTAGCCGCAAACACAATTCCAATAAATAATGCTTCTAGGAAATTCATTCCAAACAAGTAACTAGCAATTCCCGTAAAAAATACAGGCAGTATAACACCAATACCAGCAACTGTGAAACTTAATTTGAAGTATTTTTTTAATAAATCCAAATCACTTTCAAGACCTGCTAAGAACATTAATAAAATTACTCCGAATTCTGAAAAAAGCGAAATAATTTCGTTTGGTTTGACTAGTCCTAAAATAGCTGGACCTAATAAAATTCCTGATAATAATTGACCAATAACTGCTGGCATATTAAGGCGTGAGAACAGTTGTCCTAATAATGTAGTAGCCAGCAAAATTAAAATTAATTCTCCTAAAAAGTGCATCTTCTCCAGCTTTCTATAACTTTGTGGTAAATAAAAAAACTTCCAAGCGCTTATTGACCCAAATAAGCAAATCTTGAAAGTTTTAAAAACCCAACCACTAATGAAAATTATTTAACTAAAAATTAGTTTAGCTAAAAATATTCATAGTTGCAAATAACTATTTATTTTTAATCCCAGTTTGTTTAGGGTTAGTTGGTTTCGTCTTAGCAAGAAGAGCAAGTAAGATAGTGATTAAGTCAACAACTTCTTGCAAGATTGCACCCCAAAAGGCTGGGATGATACCAGTAAAGGCAATTAATTCAATTAAGATAACGATACAAATTGCAGTGATGATGTCGACATGGGCTACTTTCATAGTATGTTTAGAAATTGCAACTGCATCATTAACTTTAGAAATGTCATTAACCATAATTACAGCATCGGCACTTTCGCTAGCAGCGGTTGCTCCTTTAGCACCCATGGCAATACCAACATCAGCAGCCATTAAACTAGGTGCATCGTTAACACCATCTCCGACCATGGCAACAGGTCTTAGATCGGGCTTAACATCTCTAATTGCTTGAATTTTTTGTGCAGGAAGTAAGTCTGCATGAACTTCACTTTCTTTAATACCGGCTTCTTTAGCAACCTTATCAGCTACCGCTCTACGGTCACCAGTTAACATCATGATTTGTTTGATACCTTGACGACGTAAACGGCTAATAGTTTCTGGCGTATTCTCTCTCATTTGATCTTGGAAAGTAATATATCCAGCAAATTTGTTGTCGATTGAAACAAAGACAGCTGTTGAATTAACAGTAATTTTTTCTTGATCGGGATCAACATAAGAAAGTTTACCAACTTTAACTAACTTACCATCAACTTCGCCGCTAACACCCTTAGCAGTAGCTTCTTTCAAGTTGGTAACTGGTTTAATTAAGTTTTTATCGGTGCTTTTTACTAATGAAGTGGCAATAACGTGACTGGATTGTTGTTCAACGCTAGCAGCTAAGCTTTGTAGTTCTTCTTTTGAAATTGAACTGTCTTTAGCTAAAATAACTTGGTCAATAACCAATTGGTTTTCAGTTAACGTACCCGTTTTGTCAAAAGCAAAAGTTAAAGTGCGAGATAGCTTCTCAAGTGTAGTACCAGACTTAACGATAATGTGGCTACGTGACATTGAACTCATACCAGATACCATTGCAACTGGAGCAGCGATTAACAGTGGACAAGGAGATGCAACAACCATAACTTGTGCAAAACGCAAAAAGTGTCCTTGCCAACCTAGTGCTGGATTAGTTACAGCAGAAGTAATCATAGCTGCGATACCAATAATTAAAGAAATAATGGTAAATGGTACTGCATAACGATCAGCCATTTTAACGAACTTAGCAGGTTTTGCTTCAGAAGACTTAACTAAAGCGACAATTGATTGGTATTCAGAATCTTTAGCAGCTTTAGTAACTTTCATTTCTACAGCTGCATCCCCATTAATTGATCCTGACATTAAATTATCGCCGATTTTTTTATCTACTGGAACTGACTCACCAGTTAAAGAAGATTGGTCAAAGCTAGAATTACCTTTAATGATTTCTCCATCTACTGGAACTTGGCTACCTGGCTTAATTAACACAATATCGCCAATTTTTAAGTCGTCAACCTTAACTTCTTCAATCTTGCCGTTAACTAACTTATCAGCAATTCTTGGTGAATTTTGTAATAAAGAACGTAATTCCTTATCAGCTTGACTAGTAGCATAGTCTTCGAGGGAATCACCACCAGTAAGCATGATTAAGATCATCCAAGCTGCCCAGTAGTCTCCAACAATCATGGTTGAAACAACAGCAATAATTGCTAGAATATCAACGCCCCAACGACCGGATTCAAGAGTATGAATCATTTCGCGGAGCATGGTGATTGCCATAAAAATTCCGAAGATATCAATTAGGATGCCTGAGATGGGCCATGTACCAATTTTAGGAGCTCCACACAGAAAGTCTAAAATTGCTGCAATGACACCAATTCCGAGAATCGTGAAAAATTTCCATTGATGTCTCATTAACTTTACCTCCAAATAATTTAACAATAATACTAAAACAATATTACTATACCACTTAACAGATTAAATTTAAGCGATTTAGTTTTCTTCATGTGAAACGCATTTCTCAGTAATGTCATACTTTTCGTCAATTGTATGAGTAACATAGTTGAATGCTTTGATCCATTCTCGCCGAGTTAGCAGACCTTGAAAAATATTATTGTCATTGACTATTGGAATAAATGGATTATCTACTAAAAGATGTAGTTGAGTTTCAAAATTAGTGTGAGCAAAATTGATTGTTTCGAATTCTGTTTGCATTACATCTTTGACTTTTAAGTCTGACAAAGGTTCGATAACAATATTATCAGGTGTTAGCATCTTGTTTGTAATCATGGCTAAACTAATTAAACCAACTACTTTTTGTTTTCTATCTAAAACTGGAATTTTAGAATATTTCATTTTAGTAAGAATTAAAAACGCATGGTAGAGTGGATTTTCGTCTTCTACAAACGCAATCCTAGAGGCGGGAATAATAAATGAGTCCGCTTTTTCCTCAATCAATGATTGAATAGATGGTGAGAACATGATAATCCTTTCTAAACTTAAATATTTAAATTAAAAAATATATTTCTTTTCACTTCTATTGTATGAAAGTATTGAAAATAAGCCCACAAAAAAATCCGCGCTGGGAAAGACGCGGATTTCAAAATATATAAGTATAGGATCAGTCAAAGACTGATAAATGTATTCAATCTACTTGGAGGAGTAAGAATGAAAATAAAAAGTTGGATGTTAATGCTAATAGCGATGGGGTTTTGTTTTCCCCGTTGCTATGGTTTATATATTAGAGGGAAAATGTGAATAAATTGTGACGTTTTTTATTAAAAAAGTTAAATTTACTAAAGAAATAGAATAAATTATAAACTTGCACCCCAAAGATTGTTTCCTAGCTCATTTAGGAAGAGCAGTTTGTCCCATAATTTCTCTTCTTCAGGGATAAAAGTAATATTGTCAGAAAATTTTACGACAGGTGCGCGATTAAAGAAGTATTGAAGTTGACCGGTGAAAGCAACGCCATTGCTTGATTTAATAGTTGTTAGACTATCTGTAAGGAAGCTAGTGAATTCTGAACTTGGGTTTGTTTTATTAAGTGAGTCGACTAACTCAGTCATTGTAGAAATAATTACGTCTTTAGAAACCATCTTTTTTACCTTCTGTAGATTTCAATAAATTTAGGAATTATTCTTTGTAAGATAATCGTATTACGAAAGTACAATTTGTACAATTTTTTAGGTGAAAATACCGTATTGGTATGACTTAAATAAAAATGAAATACTAGCTACTGATAACGGATTAATAGTGAAGTGTTTAGCGAAAAAATCAATATTAGTGAGATTGGTATGATATTATTTGTATATAAATGAAATCGCTTTTACAAAATTTTTATATGGTAGAAAGTTGGTATTAAATTATATATCAAGAATATATCAACTTACTTGAAGCATTTAGATTAAGCTTGATGGCAGAAAATGATCCTAAAGTTAATAAGATAGTTGAACAAATAAATGAAACCGTTGCTAATCTAAAAACAGGAAAATATCGCGCGGTCGCATTAACTTCACAATTATTTGATGTTGTTGGTTTAGTTGGAAATTTAATGGCGTTTAATGATTTAAAATTGAATGTCTTTCAAAGTAAAGTTTGGAATAAGTTAAGGGATGCCACCTATCAAAGATATACTAAAGATGTTAATTTACTTAACTTTTTTCCATTTCCTTAATCATTATCAGCACGAGAAAAGAGAATCCGGATTATGGATTCTCTTTTTTAATGCACTAAAAAGAAAACGACCTATGCTGGGAAGTGTATAAGTCGTTTCAAAGATAGATAATCAGCCCGAGGCTGATCTTGTTATTATTCAATCTACTTGGAGGAGTAAGAATGAAAATAAAAAGTTGGATGTTAATGCTAATAGCAATGGATTATTGTTAATCCACTACTACAGTTAATATATTATAGTATAAAACATAAAGAAATATAAGATACTTGCTCAAAATTTTTAATTTTCAGATAGTAAAGGACTATTCAGGTATAATATCGAATTAAGGAAATTATCTATTAGGCAGGGAAAGCTAATGAAGAAATTTTTAAGAATTCTGTTTAAATTAGTCTTAGTTTTGATAGTTATTGCTGGGGCTGCTTACGGTGGATATTATGGATACCAGCAATATCAAAAACGAGAACAGGCAAAAGCTACTTTTACTTCTAGACCCGATGTAGAAAAAGCAAAAGATGGCACAAGCATTAGTCCAGGACACCATAATCTAGCTTATTTTAAAAAGTTATTGAATGAAAAATATCCTGATGTCTATAGCGCAGCCTATGAAACGCCTCGTGCTAGTAAAATCGGCAGCAGTGTTGTAATTCCGGGTCAAGTTGTAACGCCAAGCTATGATTTTAATAAAAAGAAAATTACAGATGCGGACTCAATGACTCCTCAGGGATTAACTGTAGCGGGGAAGTACTTATTGATTACAGCTTACGATTCAACGCATAATCACCGCTCGGTTATTTACTGCTTAGATAAGAAAAGTGGCAAATACTTAAAGACAGTTCAAGTTTCAGGATCTCCGCATTTAGGCGGTATTGCCTATGATCCAATTGCTAAAAATATTTGGGTAACGGGAAGTCAAGATGATTCTTCAGCTCTAATGTCGTTTTCATTAAAGAAACTAGAAAAATATAGCTATAATAAGAAAAAGCAACCTATCCGATATGATAATGTAATTGCTTTGCCTACCATTGAAAGAGCATCTTGTGTAACGTATTATGACAATCAACTGTTTGTTGGCTTTTTTAATACAGATGGACAAGGACAATTTGCTAGCTATCCAATCGCTCGTTCAGGCACCTTTAAAGGTACAATTACAAGTGATCAAATTAAAGCAGTAACTGGCCAAGTATCTTGGGCTTTGGGATCGGGAAGCGCCTCAATGGATCGGCAGATTCAAGGAATTGCATTTTATCAGAATTGGATTATTTTGAGTCAATCATATGGAAGTAAAGATTCTAAATTATACTTTTTCCCAATTTCAGCTCTGAATTATCTAGATGAAGGAAATGCAGAAAAAGTTGTTATTATGCCACCATATTTAGAACAAATTTATGTTCAAAATGGTCAATTGTTGATGTTATTTGAATCTGGAGCGAAGGCTTATGAAAGTGATCAAATAATGATTGTTGACCGAATTTTATCGGCAAATATCAATGCCTTATTAGGAGGTTAAAATGGTAAAAAAAATATCTTTTTGGGTACGATTAGCAGGCTGGAGCGGTTTGATATCAGGAAGTAGTGTTTTGGTATTATACCAGTATTCCCATAGTATTTTATTTTTAATAAACTTAATTACAATTGTATTGTTTTCTGCTTACGCTTTAACGACTGCTAATGATAGAAAGTGGAAAAATCCTGACTGGCTATTGAAAGTGATTTTGTTAGTATTAGTCTTTGTTTCAATTTTGCCATCTATTTTCTTAGGTATTGGTTATTTTATTGAAAGAAAACGTAATCAAAAGTAGCGAACTGTCCATAACTAAGGCTATTTTTGGTATAATTACTACTGTTCATGCTATTTTCCTAAAAAATAGTAAAGATATTAACCTATTTTATAACAATGTTGTAAAATTTAGAAAAAAGATACGAGGTGTAAGCATGGCAGAAAACAAAGATAAACAGAGCGATACAAAGAAAAAAGAAATAGGCTTGTTTATTGCTAAAACTCTCTTTTACTTTGCAGTGCTTGTAGTGCTAGTTTACTTGTACTCATATAGTGGCATTGGGGCTGCAAAATTTATTTATAAAGATTTCTAGAACTGAAAGGGTCGCATTAAATGATTAAAGATGTAATCAAGACAATCGATCAAATTGCTACTGAAGATCCAAACCGAATCGCCTATGATTATCTTGGCGAAACTAATACTTATGAAGACCTAAAAGCTAGGTCAGATGCTTATGCAGCTAAGATTAGCGAACTAGATCTTCCTGAAAAAGCTCCGGTAATGATTTGGGGTGGTCAAACCTTTGAAATGATTGCTAGTTTTATTGGTGCTGTTAAAGCAGGACATGCTTATATTCCAATTGCTAGCTATTCTAATAGTGAGCGTTTATTAATGATTCAAGAGGTTTCTGAGGCTCCTTTAGTGATTGCTATTGATAAACTTCCTATTGAAATGGAGAATATAAAAGTTTTAACTCCTGGAGACGTTTCCGATAGTCATGTAGAAATTGATCAAGATAAGTTTGTAAATGGAGATGATAACTTTTATATCATCTTTACTTCAGGAACAACAGGAAAACCTAAGGGTGTCCAAATTAGCCATGATAATTTGCTTAGCTTTGTAAATTGGGAATTAAGTGATTTTTCACTTCCTGAGAAACCTAGTTTTTTAGCTCAAGCCCCATATTCTTTTGACTTATCTGTAATGAGTCTTTATCCAGCTTTGACGGCAGGCGGTAAATTAGTAGTTTTACCTCACGATGTAACTGAGAACTTAGGTCAATTGTTTAAGACGTTGCCACAGTTAAAATTCAATGTTTGGGTTTCAACTCCATCATTTGTAGAAATGAGTTTCTTAGATCCTACGTTTGATGCTAAACACCATCCAGAACTAACTCATTTCCTATTTTGTGGTGAAGAATTAAGTCATAAAACAGCTAAAATGTTGAAGATGAAATTCCCAGACAGTCATATTTTTAATACTTATGGGCCAACTGAAACAACAGTTGCCGTAACACAAGTAGAAATTACGGATAAAGTTTTAGATAAATATGATCGTTTACCAATTGGTGTAGCAAAAGATGACACTAAGATTTCAATTGATACTTCTAAAGGTGAAGAAGATAACCAGGGTGAGGTTATTATTGAAGGACCAAGCGTTTCTAAAGGTTATCTAAATAACCCAGATAAAACTAAGGCTGCTTTCTTTAAGGAAAGTGAGCATGCAAGCTATCGTACTGGAGACTTAGGATTTTTAGATGGCGACATGCTGTTTTATCGTGGAAGAATTGACTTCCAAGTTAAATTCAATGGATATCGAATTGAATTAGAGGAAATCAATTTCTACCTTGCTAAGAATCCATTGGTTCGTTACGGCGTTGTAGCGCCAAAATATAATAAAGACCACAAAGTACAACAATTAGTTGCTGTTGTTGAACTAGCTGATGGAGTGCGCGAAAAGTATAGCGATGCTGAGTTGACTAAGAAATTACGTGAAGAGTTAAGTCAAGATATTATGCCATACATGCTTCCTCAACGTTTTATCTACCGTGATGAAATGCCAATTTCTCAAAATGGTAAGGTAGATATTAAACAAGTAATTAAGGAGGTAAATAACGCGTGATCAATATTCAGCCTTATAGTAATCCGCGTTACTTTGTTATTCTTTTTATTGCGTTATTACCACTAATCATTGGGTTATATCATGGTAGACGCTTTAAAGCATATGAAGCTTTCGTTTCGTTACTATTTTTGTTCTTAATGTTCAATGGTAAAGATTGGATACAGGGAGTGCAATTAATTGGATACATTATTTTCCAGTTTTTAGTTACTTTTGCTTATCAAAAATATGTTAATTCTGGAAAGAATAAAACCTCTGTTTTTTGTTTAGCAGTCATCCTAGCGATTTTACCTTTGGCAGCAGTAAAAATTGCACCATTAGTGCCAAATAAAGCTGCAGATTTATTTGGTTTCTTTGGAATTTCATATTTAACTTTTAAAACTGTACAAGTTATTATGGAACTTCGCGATAAGACTATTAAAAAAGTTGATCCAATTACTTATGCGAGATTTTTGCTTTTCTTCCCAACTATTTCTTCAGGTCCTATTGATCGTTATCGGAGATTTAAAGAAGATTATGATAAGGCTCCGGAAAGAGATAAATATATTGAAAACTTAAAATTTGGTACTAGATATATTTTTCAAGGATTCTTATATAAATTTATTATTGGTTACGTATTTGGTACCTTATGGCTGCCTCAACTAGCTAAAGATGCGCTCTTTTATGGTCAAGCAAATGGTGGCCTTCGCTTATCATGGGCACTTTTAGGCTACATGTATTGCTACAGCATGTATCTTTTCTTTGACTTTGCAGGATATTCTTTATTTGCTGTAGGTACATCATATTTCATGGGAATTAGAACTCCTATGAACTTCAATAAGCCATTTATTTCTCAAAATATTAAAGATTTCTGGAATAGATGGCATATGACTTTGTCATTCTGGTTCCGTGATTTTATCTTTATGCGTTTTACATTCTTTGCAATGAAGCATAAATTGGTGAAAAATAGAATCAGATTGTCGCAATTAGCATATTTTGTAGATTTCTTAATTATGGGTTTCTGGCACGGCTTAACGTGGTACTATATCGTATATGGTATTTACCATGCTTTGGCAATTATCATTAATGATATTTGGTTAAGATTTAAGCGTAAGCACCGCAAGCAAATCCCACATAATAAATTTACAAAGTGGTTTGCGATTTTCTTAACATTTAATGTTGTTTGTTTCAGTTTCCTAATTTTCTCAGGTTTCTTGAGTACATTATGGTTTGGCTGGAAGTAGTTTATTATTTTTGAAAGGATTTTCTTATTATGGATACAAAGCAAGCTGTTTTAGATATTTTAAATGAATTAACTGGTGAAGATTTAAGTGACCAAATGGATGAAAACATTTTTGAAAATGGTTTGTTAGATTCCATGGCAACTGTTCAAATGTTACTTGAATTACAAGACAAGTGTGATGTAACTGCACCAGTATCAGAATTTCACCGTGAAGATTGGGATACTCCAAACAAAATCATTGCAAAGGTAGAAAGCTTAAGAAATGAGTAATAAACGCAAACTGTGGCAGATTTTCGGCCCAGTTCTCTGTGCGTTCATTTTGTTAATAATCTTATTTTTGATTCCATGGCAAAATGGTGAAAAGTCAGATAATGCTTTGTTTAAAGCTTCTGTCTCACAGTCACAAACTGTTTTTAAGGGACAATCAATTAAGCAAGCTGCTTTTGAAAAAAACTACGTTCCATTTTATGGTTCTAGTGAGTTATCAAGAATGGATGCCTTACATCCAAGCGTTTTAGCTTATAAATATAAAAGAAATTATCGACCTTTCTTATTAGGAGGACCGGGAAGTCAATCACTAACCCACTTTTTCACTATGCAGGAAACAGTAGATCAACTTTCTAACAAAAAAGCTGTATTTATTATTTCACCACAGTGGTTTACTAAGCAGGGACAAAATCCGGCTGCTTTTGGAATGTACTTTTCTCAACTTCAAGCTGTTGACTGGATTTTAGGTGCTAAGGATAGTGTAGCTACACGCTATGCGGCACGTCGCTTGCTTGATATGCCAGCTGGAACTGCTAGTGAAACAACAAAGTATGCTTTGATGACATTAGCTTCAGGGCAAAAATTGTCTAAGTATCAAACCTGGTATTTAAAAGCTAGACGTCGAATGTTAGCTAATGAGGATAACTTCTTTTCTTCTTTGGGAATGACTAATAATATTCCAAAGATTCAAAAAGAAGCCGGTAAATTACCAGGTACTTATGCCTATGATAATTTGCGTCAATTTGCTAATGAACAAGGTCAGCAAGGAACGACCAATAATAAATTTGGTATTTCTAATGGATTTTTTGATAAAAAGTTAAATAATAAACACTTAAAGAAATTAAAGAATTCACAAAAAAACTTTGACTATACTAAGTCACCAGAATATGCAGATTTTGAATTAGTATTAAATGAACTTGCTCATGAACATGTAAATGTCTTGTTTATTATTCCACCTGTTAATGCCAAGTGGGCTAAGTATACTGGCTTATCTCAAAGCATGTATCAAGAATGTGTTGCAAAAATTACGAAGCAACTTACTTCCCAAGGCTTTAATAATATAGCTGATTTATCAAAAGATGGTGGAAAGAAATTCTTCATGGAAGATACTATTCACCTTGGCTGGAATGGTTGGTTAAAAGTAGACCAATATGTAAAGCCTTTTATGGAAGAAAGGAATCATCCAGTTAACTATAAGTTAAATAGCTACTACTTTACTAAAGCTTGGGGAAACAAAACTGACGTAAAAATGCCAGACACTAAAAGTAAGGCAGCAACAAATATAAAAAAAAACTAGCACAAGCTGGAATTAAAGGTAATGTTTTAGTAATTAAGAACAATAAGGTAGTTCTTAATGAATCTACAGGATATTCAAATATCAGTAAAAAAATTCATAATAATTCTAAGACTGCTTTTTTCATCAATTCTGTTAATAAAGTTTTTACTGGTACTTTGGTTTTAAAACAGATTGAGAATAATAAGCTTAGCCTTAACGATAAGTTATCAAAATTTTATCCTCAAGTTCCGCATGCTAATCAAATCACGATCAGCCAACTTTTGACTATGGAGGGTGGACTGAGAGGAAAAAATGAATCAGCTTATGGAACTCCTGTATTTAACAATAATCAGGCAGGAATTAAATATGATATTAAACATAATATGATTTTTGATAAGCAGCATTATAATCAACGCATGTATTCATCAATTAATTATATTTTGTTATCTGGTATTTTAGAAAAAGTAACTCATCGTTCTTATGAAAATCTTATCAAAAATACGTATATTAAAAAGCTAGGACTTTCTAATACGGTTTTTTATTGGGATATACCTAAAAATAGACATATACAGGTTGCAATTCCATATACAAAAAATACCCAAGGATATTTAAGTCCACATTTTATTCCGATAGACAGAGTACATGGAGATTTAGGAGCTGGAAGCTTGGTGATGTCTAATGATGATCTTTATCGGGCTACTAGTGCAATCCTGAATGGAGAAATAATTAAACCTGCTTCTGTGCAAAAGGCATATGCCCCTTCTGATCCTGCAAATTATAATGCTGGTTTTTATAATTTCCCTGACTTTCACTCGACAAATGGATCGGGCGATGGTTATACAACTTATTGTAGAATTTCAAATGACACTAGAGATGCATTAGTAGTTCAGTCCAATTACCCTGTTAAGGATTATTATAAAATTAGGCAACTTTGTAATGATCTCATGGAAAGCTTAATAAAGTCGGATACATAGAGATGAAAATTTAGTTTTTCATCTCTTTTTTGCTCTTTAAGCATTCTTAAAACTGGTTGTTTAAGAATGCTTGCTGTGCTAAGATTTACCTGTACCGTTGTATTGAAGTGCATTTTCTACGGTAGCGAAAATGTGCCTTCTTATTTGGTCAGAATAGCGGTACGTAACACTGTGTGAGCCTGATTCCGATGTTGGTGGAATTAGGCTTTTTTGTTGCAAAAATAAAAGATCGCTAGTCAGCGATCTTTTTCTTGTTATAGGCATTAACGAAAGCAAAAATTAGGACAGATATCAAAACTAAAATAGTACAGAAAATAAATAAAACTAGGTATGAGAAGTTATCTATTACCAAAGCACCAATTAGTGGCCCTAAGGCACGTCCAGCTGATGTAACGGATTGAACAATACCTTGATATTTTCCTTTATCTTTATTGCTAGCTCGGTCGTTTACAAAGGTTGAAACGGCAGGAAAGGCCAAAATTTCTCCACAAGTAAGGACTGCCATTGCTAAAACAAAGTTGAAGTAGTGAGTAGCACCAATTAATAGCAAGAATGCTAGTCCAAATAAGCTAAAACCAATATAGAGTCTGCCATGCAGATGAAGAGTTAGCCAATCATCAAAATGGGTAAGTAATGGTTGAAGTATGACAATTAAAACAGCATTTAGAGTCCATAATAGACTGTATAAGCGAACACTCATGTGCAATCCGAGCATATAGGAAGAAATGTTTGAGTTCCATTGTTCATAAGCAATCCAAGCTGCTAGGACGCAGATCAGAATAGAAAAAATAGCTTTTTTTGCGCCATAGGGAATTTGTTCTTTATATTCAGATTCGACAACTTTTTTATTTTTAGAAGCATGTGCTTGATTTAAACCACGATACTCCAGAAAGATTACAATACTCAAAAACACAAACATAATAAATGCAAGTAAGAAAATATAAGTAATGCCAAAAGGTAAAATAAAGCCGACCATTAAGGAGCCAAAAACTAGTCCTAGATTTTGAGTGAAATATAAAACGTTAAAAACATAGGAGGCATTTCGACTGCGGATTAGTGTGGCAATTGAATTTAAACCAGTGACGACAATTCCGTTACCTAATCCAAGAGTAATCAATAAAATCGGATAAGCAGGCCAGCCATGAAATAAAACTAATAAAAATGTAGATATTGTAGAAATAGTAACGCCCGTTAGGAGTGTTTGGTAGGGATGCCATTTATCAAATAAAAAACCACCTAGTGCGTTTCCTATCATTGTAAATGCAGAATTAATGAAGAGAACGATTCCGGCAACAGTTAGAGTTTCATGTAAATAATTGTGGATGTAAATAGTAGTTAAAGGCCAAATAAAACTAACGCCAGTATTGATAATTAATGAACCAGCAAATAACCAGATTAACTTGATTGGGTCTATTGCGTGCTTTCTTAACATGTTAATCCTCCCTGAAATTAGATTTGCAGTATAAAAAGAAGCTGACAATTGTCAGCTTCTTTTTATTAATTACTCTCATTTTGACTGAAAATAAGATTTTACGCAATGCTTATTAAGCGTCTCCATTCATCCAGCTACTGTTAAAATTTCTAAGAACTTCGTCAGCTGGAAATGCGTCTTTACCAGTATGTTTAATCGCTTCTTGAATTTGCTTTTGAGATAAATGATCGCATACGTAATTCTTAATAGCTTCATTAATTACTAAGTTCCAATCTTTATCAGAGCGATTTAAATAGTAATTAATAGACGGTTATTTTTATCGGTAATAGAAAAACTTCGTTTAGACATAATTTTTCTCCCTCAATATCTTCTCTCTAATTATAGCATGTTCTTAATTTGACTAGTTGTTATAAAGGCTTATAACTTTTAATCTATTTTTTAACAAAAATCATGGGTTTATAATGATTTTTAATTTAAACTAAGGAGTAGACTATAAAATTTAAGGACATAAAAAATGGAAAAAATAATTTTTAAAACGGTTGTTCGACTTAGAAGATTAGCATTTTTTAGGGTAGCTGACCGAACGTTGATGATGTTAATGCCGTTAGCAGTAGTGGGGAGTATTTTTCAATTTTTGTGGCAGAGTGTGTTTTCACCTACAAGTTTAATATCAAATATTTTCTATTTTGATAAATGGCTACCAGATCAAATTTTTAATGGTGCATGGTATGCCTGTCAAGGGGTTACTAGTGTAGTATTTGGTACTTTTGGGCTTTTTACAGCATATTTTTCAGCGCAATATACAGCTAGACTTTATCAAAAAGATGCCCAAATGGCTGGAGTATCAGGGATGCTAGCTCTTCTTTTGTGTGCGTATCGTTTTAGAGATATAAAAAACTTTCAATTATCATTTAATTGGCGTTTTTTAAACATTAATAGTTTTTTATTTGCGCTATTAATAGGATTTGGTACTGGTTTAATTTTTAGGTTTTTAGGTGTTGAATATCATCACCAGCACACGGAAAGTGCACAACGAATTAAAAAAAGGGCGTTTAATTCATTTCGACCAATGCTTGCTACTTGGGTAATTGGACTAGTGGTTGGAATTTTAGCTAGTTTAGTTCATGTGCGTGTTGTTGCTACTAACTTTTATCAATTTTTCCAAAATCAGGGACAAAATAATTTGAATTTAGGAGTTTTCATTCCATTATTGCTATTAGCGTTGCTGTTAAATTGGCTTGGGATTGGTCAACCATTGGCCTCTTTAACTACGGGTAGCGATAATGCGACTAATGTTGCCAACCTAAACTATGCTTTAACTCATGGTTCAAGTTTGAATGTACCAAATCCTTATGTGGGAAATTCTCTGTATCAATCTTATGGAAGATTTGGTGGCAGTGGTTTAACTTTAGTCTTATTAATTGGTATTTTAATTTACATCAGAAAAAATAGCATTGCTAGAATAGCCCGCTGGAGCTTTATTCCGACTTTATTTGGTTCTAATCAAGGAGCTTTGATTGGTATTCCAATAATGCTGAACCCATTATTTTTAATTCCATATGTGTGTTTACCTGTTGTAAATATGCTTTTAGGTGCAAGTATGATTGCAATTCATTTGATTCCCGTCTCTGCATATAATGTTTTATCTGGCACTCCTGGTCCTCTAGTTGCCTTTATTGCTACAAATGGTACTTGGCAAGCTTTAATTTTTTCAATGCTCTTATTTGCTCTTGATATTTTATTATATCTTCCAATTGTTAAGATGGCTAAGGATGTTCAAGATGAAATAGATTTACTAAATGATGAGGAAGCAGGGTATGAGTATGTTAAATAAAAAAATAATATCGAAAAATCGGCTGCTTTTATTAGGTACATTTATTTTCTTAATAGTTTTAGCTATTCCAACTTTTTTTTGGATTAAGAATGCTAACAATGATTTAGCTGAACGGCGAAAGTCACAAATGTCACCGGTAATCATGATTCCCGGATCAAGTGCGACTACTGAACGTTTTAACGAATTAGTTAATTTATTGAATAAAGATACTTTTAAGAAACATAGCTTGTTAAAAATTCAAGTAAAAAAAGATGGGACATTAAAGTATAGCGGAAAGATTAATCGTAATGACAATGAACCATTTATTGTGGTTGGCTTTGAAAATAATCATGATGGTTATGCCAATATTAAAAAACAAGCAGGATGGTTCGATGAAGCATTTGCGCAGCTCAGTCAACAGTATAAATTTAATAATTTTAAGGCGTTTGGTCATTCAAATGGTGGATTGATTTGGACTTATTGGTTGGAAAATTACTATGCGGACTATAGTGATGAAATCAAAATAAAGAAATTAATGACTTTAGGTACGCCGTATAACTTTAATGAAAGCAATGTTGATCATAAGACAGAAATGTTGAATGATTTTATTAAAAATAGAAAGAAAATACCTAAAAACTTGGATGTATATTCTGTTTCTGGCGGAGAAAATTATGAATCTGATGGCTTAGTTCCTGAAAGTAGCGTAGCTGCAGGAAAATATATTTTTCAAAATCAAGTAAAGCATTATACAACTATGACTATTACAGGCGCTGATGCACAGCATTCATCGCTGCCACAAAATAAACAAGTAGTTCAACTAATTGAACAGTATCTACTAGAAAATAATAATGGAGATAATACTCCTGCTAATGAACAAAAGCCAAAAGAGAATCGAAAAAATAGAAAGAATATAAATGATTAAATTCTTTGAAAATTAATAGAGATAAATAATTATTCAACTTTACTATCATATTAATTCACAAAGATTTTAAGCGCAATGTGTTTCATAAAGCGCGTTGCGCTTATTTTATTCACAAATTAAAATAATCTGTGGAAAAAATATGATATAATATTTGGCTTTTCTGTGGATAACCTGTTATAATTAAAGCTGTGAGTAGTTAGCACTTAAAACTAATGAGTGCTAAAGTTTTTGAGAATATGAGGAGTGTGTAAAGCATGGCATACTTTGACAATGGAAATTACAATTTTGATGATTTGTTTAATGAATTAAACAGAGATTTTTTCAATGATGGAAGAATGACAAATGGTCAACAACCAATGAGATATAGTACCGGTCAAGCACCACAACAAGGTGCACAAAATGGTCAACAACAAAAGGAGAAGCCAATTGGTGTTGATTTGACTGAACAAGCTAAGAAGGGCAAATACGATCCTGTTATTGGACGTACTGCTATTATTGACCAAGTTATTGAAATTTTGAGTAGACGTAAAAAGAATAATCCTGTTTTAACTGGACCTGCTGGTGTTGGTAAGACTTCAGTAGTTGAAGGATTAGCTCAAAGAATTGTTGATGGAGATGTTCCTGAAAAGCTAAAAAATGCTCATATTATTGAATTGAACATTAATGAATTAGTTGCAGGTACTTCTCTTCGTGGTAGTTTTGAAGAAAAATTAAAGAAGATTATTGATAAAGCTAAGGGTGACAAGAATGTTATTCTCTTTATCGATGAATTACATAATATTGTTGGTGCAGGTTCAACTGATTCAGAAAATAATTCTGGGGATGCTGCTAACATCTTAAAGCCAGCTTTAGCAAGTGGTGAAATTCGTGTAATTGGTGCAACTACTACTAGTGAATACCAACAAATCGAAAAGGATCCAGCTTTAGCTAGAAGATTCCAACCAGTACAAGTTCCTGAACCAAGCATTAAGGATGCTATTGAAATTTTGAAGGGCTTAGCTCCAAAATATGAAAAGTATCACAATGTAAAATATGATCCAGAAGCTTTGAAGTTAGCTGCTGAACTTTCTAACCGGTATATCAACGATCGTCACTTACCAGATAAGGCAATTGACTTGATGGATGAAGCTGGTGCTAAGAAGTCTTTAGGTATGGATCAAAAGGATGAAACTTCAATTAAGAATAAGATTCATGCACTAGAAGGTAAAAAAGCAGAAGCAGCTAAGAGTGAGAAATATGACGAAGCTGCTAAAATTAAGAAAGAAATTGAAGATCTTAAGAAAGATCTCAAGAATGCAGGTAAGGCTAGTGAACTTAAAGTTACACCAGAAGATATGTATGCTTTAATTCAAACTAAAACTGGTATTCCAATGAGTGAAATTAATGCGAATGAAGCTCAAAAGAATGCTAACTTAGCTTCTGACTTGAAGAAGGTTGTTATTGACCAAGATAAGGCAATTGATATCATCACTGACGCAATTGCTCGTAAACAAGTATTTAAGGATTCAAACCGTCCAACTGGTTCATTCTTGCTTACTGGTCCTACTGGTGTTGGTAAGACTGAATTGGCTAAGCAATTAGCAATTAAGTTATTTGGTAAGGCTGACGCTTTAGTACGTTTGGATATGTCAGAATACCAAGACCAAATGGCTGTTAACAAGTTAATTGGTTCAGCACCTGGTTATGTTGGCTATGGTGAAGGTGGTCAATTAACTGAAAAGATTCGTCATCAACCATATTCTTTGATTTTGCTTGACGAAATTGAAAAGGCAAATCCACAAGTCTTTAATGCATTACTTCAAATTATGGATGATGGTCGTTTGACTGATGCACAAGGTAGAACAATCTCCTTCAAAGATACAATCATTATCATGACTTCAAATGCTGGATACTCTGATAAGTTGCTTAAGGGAGACGATCAAGATGCTTTACGTAAAGCACTTGAAGTTTACTTCAGACCAGAATTCTTGAATCGTCTTGATGCAATTGTTCCATTTAATTCATTAACTAGTGAAGATATGCTCAAGATCTTAGACCTTTACTTAGTAAAGATGGAGAAGTCTCTTGCTAAGAGAAACATTAAGCTTCATGTTACTGATGATGCTAAGAAGTACTTGGCTAAGAAGGGTTATGACAAGGAATTTGGTGCTCGTCCATTGAGAAGAGTTGTTGAACAAGATCTTGAAACCCCAGCAGCTAAGTTGATTGTTTCTAAGCCAGATACTAAGGAAGTTAAATTCACTATTGATGATAAGCATTTGTACTTAAATGGTGAAATTCTTGAAGATGTATTGTTTGACAAGGAAACTCGTGAACAAGAAAAGAAAGACATCAAGGAAGCTGAAAAAGCTGATAAAAAAGAAGAAAAATAGTTAGCAATATTTTGAAAAAAGACTACGAATTAAATTCGTAGTCTTTTTTTTAATTAATTTTAATTATAGGGTAGAAATAGCTATAAAATCAGGTATAATAATTAAAAATAAATTAAGGAGAGTTGGAATGAAAAACTTCTTTAAGAAAGTTCCAGTAAATACTTTTTTAAAAGCAGATTCTCGCTTAACTAGACATTTAAATGCTCGTGATTTAGTTGCATTGGGAATCGGGGCAGTTATTGGAACAGGAATTTTTATTTTGCCTGGTCATGAAGCAGCACAGCATGCTGGTCCAGCAGTTGCTATTTCTTTTTTATTAGCAGCAATTGTTTCTGGTATGGTGGGAATGGCCTATGCTGAATTTTCTTCTGCAATGCCAGTAGCTGGATCTGCCTATTCTTTTGGTTCAGTAATCTATGGAGAAGTAGTAGGGTGGATAATTGGATGGGGATTATTATTAGAATATTTTTTAGCTGTTTCGGCTGAAGCGACTGGTTTTGCTTCATATTTTAATAATAATATTTTAGCTCCAATTGGAATTCATTTGCCTAAAGCACTTGAAGCTGGTCCTATGGAAGGTGGAGTAATAAATATCTCTGCCGTTTTAATTGTATTAATTGTTGCACTGATTTTATATCAAGGTGCTAACCTGTCTAAACGCGTGGAAAACATTGCTGTAATGATTAAGGTTGCAATTATTATTTTGTTTATTGTAATTGGGATGTTCTATATTAAGGCAGATAACTACGTTCCCTTTTACCCTAAGAAATTCCAAACACCACCGTTAGGAATTGGAGGAATATCTACGGCGGCGGCCACGGTATTCTTTGCATTTATTGGGTTTGATGCGTTAGCGGCAAATAGTGCTGAAACGAAGGATCCTGAAAAAAATGTTGTTAAAGGAATTATGGGAACAGTAATTATTGCGGTATTACTATATGTAAGTTTTTCTCTGGTTTTAACTGGAATGGTTAATTACAAACAATTAAATGTTGACGATCCAGCGGCTTATGCACTGAAAGTGGTTGGCTTAACTGCGTGGAATAAATTGATTACCATTGGAGCATTAGTCGGAATCTTTACGGCAATGATTACTATGTTGCTAGGTGGATCAAGATTACTGTATGCTTTAGGAAGAGATGGACTCCTACCTGATTCCATGGGAAGTGTGCATGCTAAAAAGATGATTCCTGATCACGCAGTAATTGTCTCTACAATAGTAGCAGCTGTTTTTGCTGGATTGGTTCCTTTAATGGAATTAGCTTCATTAATTAATGCAGGTACGTTAATTGCATTTGCTTTAATTTCATTTGGGATTATTCCTCTACGGCATCGAAAAGATATTGTGAATGATGGATTTAAAATGCCACTTTATCCTGTCCTGCCTGTAATCGCTGGACTATTAAGCGTATATTTCATTTGGATGCTACCAAAGACAACCAAAATTATGGTAGGAATCTGGCTAATTGTGGGAATAATTGTGTATGCAACATATGGTATAAAACACTCTAAATTACAGAATTAATCAAAAAGGCCTCAACTTGAGGCCCTTTTTAGCACTCTAAAAAATATTGCTAATTTTTTGCAAAAAAAGGGTTGACGAAAAGTAAAAAAGCCTGTAAAGTAATACATGCTGTTTGAGGCAAGCGAAAAGAGCGAATAAAAAAATTCAAAAAAAGCTTGCCAAAGCGAGCAAAAGATGATAATATTATAAAG
>CANOQA010000007.1:0-55085 GCA_947568765.1 uncultured Lactobacillus sp.
TCCCTTCTTGTGCTGAATACCTCAAACACACTAAAAATGATAACACCCAAAAATTTCAATTTCAAAATATTTTTGAGTAAAATTACTTAGTTCCGAACAATCTATCCCCTGCATCCCCTAGACCTGGGTAGATGTAACCGTTATCCATTAATTTTTCATCTTCTGCTGCTGCATAGATGTCTACATCTGGATTTGCTTCTTGTACAGCCTTTACACCTTCAGGAGCAGCCACTAAAACAGCTAAACGAATATTCTTAGCGCCACGCTTCTTTAATGCTTCAATAGCCATATTTGCTGAACCACCTGTTGCAAGCATTGGATCAACAATAATGCATTCACGTTCTTCAATATCTGGTGGCATCTTGAAGAAATATTCATGCGGCTTTAGAGTTTCTTCATCACGATACATTCCGATATGTCCTACTTTTGCAGATGGGATCATTTGAAGAACACCATCAACCATTCCAAGACCAGCACGTAAAATTGGTACTATAACTAGTTTCTTACCTGCTAATTCTTTTTGAGTTGACTTTCCAATTGGAGTTTCAATCTCAACATTCTTCAATGGCAAATCGCGTGTCATTTCATAAACCATGAGTCCACCGATTTCACCAACAATTTGACGAAATTCATTTGTACCTGTATCTTTCTTACGAATGATTGTCAACTTATGTTGGATCAACGGGTGATTCAAAACGGTAAACTTACCCATAATGGCCTCCTATTTTAAAAATAATACTTCGTTCATTATTTTAACAAATTATTAGATAAATGTTTCCTAAATCATACGAAAAAAGGCATGTTTTTCTACATGCCTTTTTATTTTTAATGAAAATGGTGGCCAGCAGCAGCTTTGTTTAAACGATTCATGTAAGCAGCACTAATTGCACCATGGTCAAAACCTTGGACATAAATGCGCTTAATCTTATCTTCACCATCAAAATATCTTAAAGCACCAAACAAATTATGAGCTGCCTTATCAATGGTCTTGCCTAGACTATATTTATTAGGACTATCGATCTTTTCAAGAACTTCATCCAAAGCAGCTACACCAGTCTCATCATCCCATTGGATTTTCGAAAAATCTTCTTCTTTATCAACAATTAAAACAGGAGCACTAGGAGCGTAATGACGATATTTCATACCAGGAGCCTTTGGCACACCCTTAGTCTGCGTAGTTCCCCTATTCATCAAAACTTCTTCTCCTAGCACTGCTGAAATCTCTTCAGGCGTAATTTCTCCAGGACGAAGAACTGTTGGCTTTTCAACGGACAAATCAACAATTGTTGATTCTAAACCAATCTCGGTTGGACCATTATCAATAATCCCCGCTATTTTTCCCTTTAAATCATGAAAAACATGTTCTGCAGTTGTTGGACTAGGCTTAGTGGAAGTATTAGCAGAGGGCCCAACAATAGGCTTTCCCAGTTCACTAATTAAATTATGGGTCATCTCATCATTTGGACAGCGAAATGCTGCGGTTGGAAGACCGCCAGTTACAGCATCTGGTAAAGTGCCTTCTTTGACAAAAAGAATAATAGTTAATGGACCAGGCCAAAAGTGCTTAATTAGCTTTTTAGCACGTTCTGGTACTTCATTGACATATTTTTCCATCATTTGTTCATCAGACACAGTTACAATTAATGGATTATCACTTGGGCGCCCTTTAGCTGCATATACACCCTTAACAGCCTTTTCATTAGTTGCTAATGCCCCAAGACCATATACGGTTTCAGTTGGAAAAGCTACTAATTCTCCTTTTCTCAACAGGGCAACTGCTTCAGGAATTTGTCCTTTATTGAAAATCTTCGTTTCCATTATTTCTTCCACCTTCCATGAACCATTCTTGGCTTACCTGCTAAGTCATCCTTAAATTCAATTTCAAAATCTGGTAATTCAGTCTCAAATAATTCTTTTAGTTGCTCTTTTTCACTAAAACCGAACTCTAAGAAAAATTGTCCTTGAGGATTTAAATGTGACTGAACTTGCTTTGCAAATTTACGATAAAAATCTAGACCATCTTCTCCCCCATATAAGGCAGTATCAGGTTCGTTTTTTATAACATTTTGATCCATTAAGTTCTTTTCACTAGTCTTAATATAGGGTGGATTAGAAATAATCATGTCAAATTTTTCTAAGCCCACTAATACATTTGCCTTACGGGTTTTAACATCTAAATCATACTTTAAGAAATTTTCTTCGCTTTCACGTAAAGCGGAATCTGTAATATCACTTGCGTATAGATTCAAATTCTGAATTCCCTGTTTCTGAGCTTGCTTTACTAAGGCAACCATAATAGCTCCAGAACCAGTTCCTAGATCAAGGATTTTTTTACCAGATTCAATATTTTCAAGTGCCCATTTAACTAACTCTTCAGTTTCAAACCGAGGAATTAAAACTCCACGGTTAACTAAAATTTTGTAGCCATAAAACCAAGCGTATCCCAAAATATATTGCGGAGAAATTCCTCTACGCAATTTTTTCATATCTTTTAATGCTTGCTTTTCTTGTTCCGGAGTTAATTCATCATTAATGTGTAATTCAAATTCTGAAGGTGTATAGCCTAATCTTTCCCCCAGAACGTAATCAATATCCTCTGGACGAATTTCAGAATTATCATTTAACACAGTTTCTTTTATTTTTTTTAGACTTTTAGGCATTTTCTTCAGCCATCTTTTCTAATTGCTGAGTTTGGTAGTAAAGAACGAGTGCATTAATAATTTCATCCAACTCGCCATTCATTATTCGATCAAGCTTGTTTAAAGTTAGACCAATTCTGTGATCAGTTACACGGTTTTGAGGATAGTTATAGGTTCTAATTCTTTCAGACCGATCTCCTGTACCAACAGATTCTTTTCTTTTAGCATCATATTGATCACGATTTTGACTTTCATAGTAGTCATAAACACGTGATTTCAAAATTTGCATAGCCTTTTCACGGTTTTGTTGTTGACTACGTTGATCCTGCATAGCAACTACAATACCAGTAGGAAGGTGGGTCATACGTACGGCACTAGAAGTTTTGTTAATATGCTGTCCACCAGCACCAGATGAACGGTAAACATCTACACGAATATCTTTTGGATCTAAGTCGATGTCTACTTGTTCGTATTCAGGCATAACGGCTACAGTCGCAGTAGAAGTATGAACACGGCCTTGAGATTCAGTTACTGGAACACGTTGCACACGATGAGCTCCGTTTTCATACTTTAATTTTGAGTAAACTTTATCACCTGTAATCATAACGGCAACACGCTTATACCCACCTACTTCAGTCGACTCAGAATCAATTAAAGATACTTTCCAACCTTGAGTTTCTGCGTATTTTTCGTACATTCTAAGAAGATCACCTGCAAATAATGATGCTTCATCCCCACCGGCAGCTCCTCTAATTTCCATAATAATATCTTTATCGTCGTTAGGGTCTTTAGGAAGCATTAAGATCTTAATCTCATCTTCTAATTCAGCAACTTCTTTTTCTAATTCAGAATTTTCTTCCTTCGCCATCTCAACTAAGTCATTATCAGATTCAGTAGAAATAATTTCTTTATTATCATCAATTTCTTTAATATCTGACTTATATTTGCGATATTTTTGTACTACTTCACGCATATCGGCTTCTTCTTTAGAGATTTCCATATACCGCTTAGTATCGTTAATAACTTCGGGATCAGCCATCATTTCTTGAAGTTCTTCATAATGGGCAACTAATCCTTCCAATTGGGCCATCACTTTATCCATAATTATTATCCTTTCTTAATTCTCTTATCTTTTATCTTTGCTTATTAGGATGAAAATAGTGAAAACGACAAACGGGATAATAAGATTCATCTCCGCCAATTTGAACTTGTTCACCCTCATAAACAGGTTTTCCAGAATTAATTCGTAAATTCATTGTAGCCTTATGACCGCAATAGTGACAAATTGTCTTCATTTCTTCTACTTTATCAGCAAAAATCAACAAATTTTCGCTACCTTCAAACAAATGATTTTGAAAATCATTTTTCAGACCAAATGCCATTACAGGTATTTTTAATTCATCAACAATTTTGGCACATTCTAATACGTGGTGTCTTTTTAAAAACTGTGCCTCGTCAATTAAAACACAAGCCACCCTACCATTGCCAGACTCCACATCACTTTTATTCAATTCTGAAACATAATTAAATAAATCTAAATCTTCACTTATGGGTACAGCTTTACGATGTAAACCAATTCTAGAAGCTACGGTTCCTACTCCACTTCTATCGTCTACATTACTCGTCATTAAAGCAATTTTTCGTCCTTGTGCCTCATAATTATGGGCAACCTTTAGTATTTCAATCGACTTACCACTACTCATTGCACCATAGCGAAAAAACAACTGAGCCACTGCAAAATTCCTCCATTGTTAAGTTTATGTAACTTCACTAATATTGCCTTAATTAGTATAAAGTAAATTTAAAAATCGTGCAGGTAAAAATAAAAAGGTCGTCTTCATTTTCTCTATATGCTATAGTAAAATTTAGTTTTAAAGTGAGGGATAATAATATGAATTTAAAATCAGGCATCGCTAAGGTAGCTGGTAAATCATCTTACTGGTTTCTTCATAACGTATTAAAGGGCGGGACGAGTTTTCCTGGAAAATTTGCCATGAAAATTGATCCTGAAGTATTAAATTCATTAGCAAAAGGCTATGAGACAATCATTGTTACTGGAACTAATGGTAAAACAATGACAACCGCTTTAATCGTGGAAGCATTAAAGAAGAAATATGGTGATATTTTAACTAATCCATCAGGCTCAAATATGCAACAAGGAATTGTTACAGCATTTTTAGCTCACAAGAATAAAAGAGCAAAAAAGAAAATTGCTGTACTAGAAGTAGATGAAGCAAATGTAAAAATGGTGACCAAATTACTTCATCCAAGCGTATTTGTTTTAACTAATATTTTCCGTGATCAGATGGATAGATACGGTGAAATTTATACTACCTACCAAAAGATTGTCGACGGAATTAAACTAGCTCCCGATGCAACTATTATCGCTAACGGAGATGCAAGTATTTTTTCATCCGTGGAATTACCTAATAAAAAAGTATTCTATGGCTTCAAACTTCCAGAGGACAAGCCTGAAAATGACTTCAAGGCTCCCGTAAATACTGATGGTGTTTTATGTCCTAAGTGCGATCATATCTTGCATTATCACGAACGTATTTATGCAAACTTAGGAGACTATTTCTGTCCTAATTGTGGCTACCATCGTCCAGAATTAACCTATAGTGTAAATCAAATTATTGATCAAACTCCAAATAGCTTAAAATTCAAAATGGGTGAAAAAGAGTACAGCATTGGTATCGGTGGTACCTATAATATCTATAATGCTCTAGCTGCTTATTCTGTAGCGCGTGAATTTGGTTTAAGTGAAGAAGAAGTAGCCCAAAGTTTTGCTGAAAACAAACGAATTTTTGGTCGCCAAGAATTGATTAATTATGCAGATAAGGAAATAGATCTCATCTTAGTTAAAAATCCAGTTGGGCTTGATGAGGTTCTCCATATGTTAAATACTGAAAAAGATAACTATTCTTTAGTTACTCTTTTAAATGCAAATCACGCAGACGGAATCGATACATCCTGGATCTGGGATGCAGACTATGAAGGTTTAAACAAAGATCAAATCAAAAAAGTAATAGTCGGTGGAAAACGTTGGCATGATATGGGATTCAGACTGGAAGTTTCAGGTTTTGAGCCGGGGTTAATGACAACTGCTACTAATAACGAAGCTTTGCTAGATGAAATTTCAAAATTACCAACTAAGAAAGTTTATATTTTAGCCACTTATACTGCTATGCTTTCACTTCGTAAAACAATGGGTGAAAAGGAAATTATTAAAGCAGGTATGTAACATAAAAGGGATAATGTCAATTGACATTATCCCTTTTTAATTTTTACAGACATTTTCTTTCAAAAACGTATCAACAATCTTTTCCCTCATTGCAAGAAAAATATGATTATGTCCGCTAGGATGGATTCGATTTGTTAAAACAATCATTGCGGTTTGATTAAGTCGATCAATTAGCATAAATGTTCCAGTAAAGCCAGTATGGTAAATCAATGGGTGTTGGTCAACAGGATCAAACCGTAAATCCCATCCCCAAGAACGAGGATGTACTTTCTTAGGAGTTTCAACTTGAAACAAATTAGCTAAGGTATCTTGCTGTAGAGGTAAAACGTCATTACGTAGCCCTAAATAAGCCTGGGTTATCTTTATTAAATCTTCCAGATTTGCAAATAAACCGGCAGACCCACAATCTTTTCCTAATACCCGAGCTTTAGGATCATGTACAATCCCTCGTAACATTTTTCCCTTTTCAGTTAAAGCGGTAGGAACGCACTCACTTGCCTTAGGATGAAAAGTTGTCTCTTTCAATTTAGCAGGTAAAATGATTTCCTGCATAATGATATCTTGCACAGGTAGCCCATAGATTTTCTCAAGAACTAATCCCAATAAAATAAAATTAGTATCGGCATATCGCATTTTTGTTTTAAATTCATCAGTAACAGGTAAACCAATGATCGCCTTCAATAAATCAGGTGCAGCTAATTCATCACGATTAGGAATCCATCCCCGAATTCCACTAGTATGGGTTAACAAATCACTAAGGCGAATACGTTCATCTTTAAATTCAGGAATAAAATCTTTAAGAGGTTCTGTAAAATTAAGTTTTCCTTCTTCTTTCAGCTTCAAAAAAACATTAGTTGTTCCTAACACCTTAGTTAAACTAGCTAAGTCATACAGAGCAAAAGGGCTAAGTTGCTCAACTTTAGGTATTAAACTAGCAAAGCCAACTGTTGAGGTAAATACTTGCTTTTTTTTAATAAAGGCATAATTTACTCCAGGAACAATCCGCTCACTAACCATACTTTCAACCAAATGTTGAGTCTTAAAAAATTCTATCATCCTTACCACCTGGATTATAAAATAAAACCGTCAGATCATTGATCTGACGGTAACGTATTGAGATATTCGGGCTCGAACCGAAACATCCAGGAACCAGAATCCTGTGCCTTACCAATTTGGCTATATCTCAGTATATCACCCGTACGAGAATTGAACTCGTAACTCCACCTTGAGAGGGTGGCGTCTTAACCATTTGACCAACGGGCAAATTCAACATATGTAAATATAATTGAATATTGTAAATCTGTCAAGTTACATTGCTTTTTTTCTTTGAAAAGTAATTTAAAGTGAAAAAAAGCTGCATCACGTCTTACTCACCATGATGCAGCTTTTCAATTATATCACTTATTTTCACTCTTTATGACATACTTTTTGTAGTTTTCTCAATATCTTCTATTTGATTAATATTCATTTTAGCTAGATTTTCTTTTAACTCCACCCATTGCTTACTCAATTTCTTATTTTTTTGTTCTGCTTGTTTCTCTGCATAAGCAACTAACTTTTCTAAGTTAGCATAATTTTGAAGTAACTGATGGGATTGATTTTGCAATAGCTTCTGATCTAAGTCGGTTTTATTTGCGTCTTCACTAACTTCTAAAATAGCTCGAACTTGTGGCTGACAAAAATCTTTCAAAATGCCAGCAATCTCTTGTAATTCTTCAACGCCGCTTCTATCAAAATGTAATAAGTCTTTTTGTTCATCTTTTTCCACTAAATCAGTTGCAGCTTCATTTCTAAAATAAAGCTCTTGAGCAAAATCGTGTATGTTTTTTTCCATAGCTAAAAAATTATTATTCATCTTTAGTTACACTTTCTTCTCTTGTAGGTTTTTCTTTATCTAGTCTAAACATAAACCAATCACACACTAAAATCAAAATTCCAAGACCAAAAGTGAAATAGAATGCGATTCGACTTCCTTGAGCAGTTAAAGCAGCATAACTCTCTGTTTGCTTATTTTGAAACACCGCCATAATTGCAGCCAAAATTGCAGTCCCCATTGAACCAGCTAATTGTTGTGCTGTTTGACAAACAGCTGTTGCATCTGCTTTCAAATTTTTATCGACTATTTTTAAACTTTGCGCCATCGTATTGCTAAAGGACATACGATGTCCTAACATCAAAATTCCATAAAAACAAATAATCATCCATGTGGTTAAGCTTAAGCCCCAATTAGCTAATAAAAAGCTCCCTAGCGCCATTAAAAACGCGCCACCATATAATGGCACTTTTGCTCCTAGGCGGTCATATAGTCGACCAAAATAAGGATTCAGGAGTCCAGCAACAATACTGCCTGGAAGTAAAACGAGTCCCCCAATTAAAGATGTTTGTTTATTAACGATTTGGATATAGTTAGGTAAGACAAAACTCACTCCAATATTAATAAACTGAAGTAAAAAATAAGCACATGCTCCAAAAATAAATGCCCTATCTTCAAAAACTGATAAGTCAAGTAGCTTACTAGTAGAACGTTTAGAAATTCTGACAAATAGGATAAATAAAATTGCGGCTAATACTAATAAAACCCATAGACGCCAATTTTTCAGTCCCTTACTCAATTGATTTACACCGATTACTAAACTTACCATCCCTCCACTTAAACTTGTGTAAGCCAGCCAATTAAAAGATTTCTTTTTTACTGGATGGTAGCTTCCAATCACAAAAATTCCAGCAATAAAAACTAATAGTGCGAAAATTGTAGCAATTATAAAAATCCAGCGCCAATTAAGGTAATAAGAAATGCTTCCCCCAAAAGCTGGACCGAGAGTCGGAGCCATTGCTACTACTAAACCAGCAATTCCCATATATAGTCCCCATTCATCTCTTGGCATTACTTCTACAATCAAATTAAACATCATTGGTGTACAGAGACCCACACCTAGAGCTGAAATTAAACGCCCTAACAATAAAATATAAAAATTTAATGCAAATGCTGAAATAATACTTCCAACCATAAATGCAATGGCAGCTGTTACAAACAATTGCTTAGCAGTAAAACGCTCATTTTGATAAGAAGAACTAATCATAATTATTGCAATCATCAATAGATATCCAGTTGTAGTCCACTGAATTGTATCTAAAGATACGTTAAATTGTTTCATCATCGCAGGAAAAGTTACATTTAAACTTGTTTCAGTTAAAATTCCAACAAAGGACATGAACGCTGTTGCTAGGACAGCCAATGTATTTTCTGTCTGTTTTTTCATTTTTTCTCCAATAAAAAAGAGTGGAGGCAATTAGCCTCTACCCTTTCTTTAACTATTATCTAGCTATATTCGATCTGCATACTATAAAAATATGCTAAGTAGATTTATTTTAAGCGTTTAGTTAAATCATCATGTAAGTCTTCATAACCAGGTTTGTTTAAAAGACCAAACATGTTTCTCTTGTAACTTTCAACACCTGGTTGGTTAAATGGGTTAATACCATTTAAGTAGCCTGAGATACCTACAGCTAATTCAAACCAGTAGATTAAGTAACCTAAAGTATGAGCTGTTTGATTTTCAATATCAACAGTCATAACTGGTACACCACCATCAGTATGAGCTAGAACTACACCTTCGTAAGCACGATCATTTACGTAATTCATAGTTTTACCTGATAAGAAGTTTAATTGATCTAGGTTTTCCTTATCGTCAGGAATAGTTACATCATGTGTTGGGTGTTCAACACGAATAACTGTTTCCATTAAGTTACGACGACCTTCTTGGATGTATTGACCAAGTGAGTGAAGGTCAGTAGTGAAGTTAGCACTAGATGGGTAAATACCTTTTTGATCTTTACCTTCTGATTCACCCATTAATTGCTTCCACCATTCACCAAACATTCTTAATGATGGTTCATAGTTTTCAAGTAATTCAGTAGTGTAACCTTTACGGTAAAGGATATTACGCATTGCTGCATATTGGTAAGGACTGTCCTTTAAAACATCTGGATCAGTGTAAGCAGCACGTGCATCTGCAGCACCCTTCATCATAGCATCGATGTCACCACCAGCTACAGCAATTGGAAGCAAACCAACAGCTGACAATACTGAGAAACGACCACCAATATCATCTGGAACTACGAATTCTTCGTAACCTTCTGCATCTGCTTCAGTCTTCAAAGCACCCTTAGCACGGTCAGTAGTTGCGTAAATTCTCTTAGCAGCTTCTTCTTTACCGTATTTCTTGATTAACTTATCCTTCAATACACGGAAAGCAATTGAAGGTTCAGTAGTAGTACCAGACTTAGAAATAATATTAATTGAAAAGTCCTTATCTCCTAACCATTCAAGCAAATCGTAAAGGTATGAACCTGAAAGAGAATTACCACAAAATACTACAGTTGGGTACTTTTCTTTTTCTCTACCGTAGAAAGAGCTATTTAAGAACTCAATTGAAGCTTGGGCACCAAGGTATGAACCACCAATACCAATACCAACTAAAACTTCTGAATCATTTTGAATCTTTTTAGCTGCTTTTTTAATACGATCAAATTCGTCTTTATCATAATTAATTGGCAAATCAATCCAACCACGGAAGTCACTACCTGCGCCAGTACCTTCGCGTAATTCTTGATCTGCAGCAGTTACCATTGCTTGCATTTCCTTTAATTCATTTTCATGAACAAAAGGAGTTAATTTACTTGCATCAAAGTGAACAACTTTACTCATTATTTAAACTTCCTTTTTTTGTAACTTTTTCACATACAAACCTTATTTTAGCAGTTACTTCCTCATAAAACTAGAGTTTTTTCTTATAAGAATCTATAAATAATTCGATATAATATAAATCCAATTATAGTCCCGCAAACATTAAAAAATACGTCATCTATATCGCTTACACCAGTTTTTAAAACAAATTGCAAAGATTCAATAATTACGGATAAACATCCCCCGGCCAAAATGGTTCCCACCATACTTTTTTTCTGAATAACTGTAGGAAATAAAAAACCAAACGGGATGAACCATAAAACATTTCCAAGCGAATTATAAAAAAAGTCAAGTAAACTCTGACCATGAGTCAATTTCAGCGTTTCTTTCATAAATACTAAGTTTATATCGCTTAGACTACGATGGAAATTAAATGTCAACTGCCATGGAAAATATGTATCTCTAAATACTGTCAGCATTAAGAGCAAAATTATATAAAAACTAAATATCCATACACAAGCTTCGGACTTCAGGGTTCTTCTATGTCTCACCAATAACAGCCAACATAAACGAATAATTACAAAAATAATAAAGTAAAAAAGTGTCTTATCTAAGCTATACAAAATCAACTTAATTAAGGCAAAGTGATTAATATGCGCTGCATAATGGTGAAAAATATATTCATATAAGGGTTGTAAAAAAAGCATAACCTAACCGACTCCGTAATTTTGGCTTAATTATAACGTAAAGATCTCCATGAAAGATGATTTTTTCAAAATATTAAAAAATCGCAAACCTTTAACAAAAGTTTGTCGTTTTTTGAAATTACCAGTAAAATATTCCTTATTAAAAGGAGTAGTGAAGCGTGAATAAAACAAAACGTAATTTCTGGCAAACTAGAATTGGTTTCTTAACAATCCTAACACTTTGTTTTTGGGCAAAATATATGTATGCGGCTTACTTTGATTTTAAGCTTGGCTTAAGTGACCCATACCAGCACTTCATCGTCTGGTTAACGCCTTTAGGCACATGCATTATTATTCTTAGTTTAGGGCTCTATTTCTCTAAGCCATTAGTCTCTTATATTGCAATGCTAGTTTTAGACACAATAAATACGATTTTGCTTTTTGCAAATGTCATTTATTATCGTCAATTTTCAGACTTTTTAACTAGTAAAACTATTCAAAATACCGGAAAAGTATCACAAGGACTAGGAAAGAGTACGGTTGCTTTACTGCATCCCAGCGATATTTTTCTTTGGCTGGATCTCATAATTATCATTATCTTATTGATTATTAAAGTTATCAAAATTGATCCACGTAAGTATGGATTTAAACGTCCATTTGCTGTCTCATCATTTGGCGTTTTCATGTTAACTTTAAATATGTTTTTAGCTGAAACCTCACGTCCACGATTATTAAGAAATACATTCGACCGCTCTTACGTGGTTAAATATCTTGGACTTGATACTTATTCAGTATATGACCTCTTAAAAAGTGCACAATCAAACCAAGTTAAGAAAAATGCTAATGCAGAAGATATTAATCAAGTACTCGACTTTACTAAAAAGCATTATGCAAAAGCAAATCCAGAATATTTTGGTAAAGCCAAGGGAAAAAATGTCATTGTCCTACACCTAGAAAGTTTTCAACAATTTCTAATTGGATTAAAAGTTAATGGACAAGAAGTTACTCCATTTCTTAACTCACTCTATCATAATAAAGACACCGTTAGCTTTAGTAACTTTTATCATCAAGTAGGCTTGGGACGAACCAGTGATGCAGAAAATATGCTTGAAACTGGAACATATGGTATTTCAGATGGTTCCCTATTTTCATCATTAGGATCTGAAAATACTTTCCAAGGTGCACCTCAAATTCTTCGTCAAACTGGCTATACTTCGGCTGTTTTTCACGGTAACACAGGAACTTTTTGGAATCGAAATGAAGTATATAAAAATTTAGGATATAACTATTTCTTCGATGCAAATTATTTCTCTCAAAAAAAGAACGACAAAATCGGATATGGCCTAAAAGATAAGCTACTGTTTAGTGAAAGCATTAAGTATCTTGAACAGATTCAGCAACCATTCTATGTTAAGTATTTAACTGTTACTAACCATATTCCATTTCAACTTGATCAAGAAGATAAAGATGATAACTTTACTACTACAAATACTTCAAATACAACCATCAATAATTACTTTGAGACAGCGCATTATCTTGACCAATCAGTTAAAGAGTTCTTTGATTATCTAAAAAAGAGTGGCCTTGATAAAAATACGATGGTTATCCTTTATGGAGACCATTACGGTGTTGGTAGTTCAGATGATGAATTATCTGCTCTGGCACCAGTATTAGGTAAAGATTTTAGTAAATGGACATCTTATGACACAACAGAACTTCAAAAAGTTCCTTTCATGATCCATATGAATGGAATTAAGGGGACAATTGATAACAAGCTTAGCGGTGAAATTGATGTTCTCCCAACGTTACTTCATCTTTTAGGAATTTCAAATAAAAATTATATTCAATTTGGTCAGGATTTATTCTCCAAACAATATCGACAAGTAGTTGTGTTTAGAAACGGTACTATTGTTACTCCGAAATATATAATTATTGGCGGTAAAGGTATTAAAGGGACAATTTACAATCATCAAACTGGGGAAAAGATCACTAAATTTAATAAAAAGCAAAAAGCTGAAATTGCTAAATTAGTTGAATATGGACGCACCTCTCTTCACTATTCCGATTTGTTAAATAATCATAATCTGCTACGGTTCTACACTCCAGCTGGCTTTATTCCAACTAATCCGAACGAATTCGACTACAAAATTAACTATCAAAAAATGTTGCAATTAAGAAAAGAATTAGGTAACAAATCTACTTCTCTTTATTCTCAGCACAAGGGGACAACTACCGAGCTCTATACAACTGATGCTTCAGAAATTGATAAGGATGAAATTAATAATATTCCTGAGAATATTCAATCAGCTACAAGTGAAAAAAATAAAAATAATCAAAACAGTTCTCCAGGAAAAGATAATCTCGATAAATAGAAAAAGGGTAGTACTTATATTTTTAAGTACTACCCTTTTTGTTAGTCTTTAATAAATTCCTTATAACCCTTATCATATAAGGTTACGGTAAACGTTGCACCCTTTCCAGGTTCTGAATCGACGTTAATCTTACCGCCATGCTGTTTAATAAGAGATAAAACAATCGAAAGTCCTAAGCCAGATTCTCCCGAGCCAATTTTCGCTCTCGATGGATCTGCCTTATAGAATCTTTCAAAAATGTATTTCATCTGTTTCTTATTCATTCCAATTCCTGTATCGGCTATTTTAAATTGGGCGCCATGCTCAATCCTCTTAGCAGAAATTGTAATCTTTCCATTTTCAGTAAATTGTAATGCATTTTGAACTAGATTAACCATTATCTGAGTGAAACGGTCTTTATCTGCATAAACTTCAACTTGCTGCGGACAATTTAAAATCAACTCATCATTCTTTTGAGCAGCTTTTTGCTTCATTTGTGTTAATAAATTAGCTAAAACTTCAGTCGCATTGAATTTTGATTGAATCAGACTAATTTTATTATTTCTAATTTTTTCGTAATCTAAGTTTTCATTTACTAATCTAATTAATCGTTTTGTTTCACTGTGCATTAAAGCAATAGACTTAGGTTTGGCCTCTTCAGGAATAGCATCATATTCAAACCCTTCTAACAAACCGTTAATTGTAGTAAGCGGAGTTCGCATTTCATGAGCGGCATCAGCCATAAATTGCTCTCGTCGCTTTTCTTGTGCCTTAATTTCATCGTTTGATTCTTTTAAAGCATTAACCATAATATTAAAATTACGTGCTAAATCATCAATCTCATCAGTATCCTTGTGTTTTAGATGGACATTAAAGTCCCCTTGTGCGACTTTCTTAGTAGCATTAGATAAAAGCTTAATCTTTCTTGAAATATAGTACGACAAGATAAAACTGATCAACCCGCCAATAACTAAAGAACTAAGTAAAGCTGTTAACAGATTATGCTTTTCTCGTACAATCATTTGTTCCACATTTTGCACACGTGAACCGATCCAGATTACTCCCACCAGTTTTCCTTTACTACGCCAGGGAACAATTACACTAGTATATGCATCTTTATTTGAAAAAGAACTTACTCGTCCATCCTCATGATCATTTCTAATGCGAATCTTTTTACCATTCTTTAATTGCTTAAATAACTTTTGCGGTAAAGCCCAGTTCATTGTAGTTTCTGGATAAACTTGTCTATTTTTATTATTAAAAATGCGAAGATTTACATCTTCGCCTTCCATTACTACCTGTAAATTTTTCAAAAATTTAGCATCTAATTCATGTTTAGGATTATCTTTCGCTAAAGCTAGTTTTCCAATCGAAGTTCCATATTCTTCTAAGCGAGTGTAACTTTGAGAATAGGCTTGAATAGTCGCAAAATGAATAGTTGATGAGCCAATAATTACAATACTAGTAATTATTACTAGCAAAAAACCTAAAATTTCTTGATAGAATAACTTCAACTTCTATACCTCAGAATCATCAAACTTGTAGCCCACACCCCAAACGGTTTGAACTACTTGAGGACCAGCTTTCTCTAATTTTTGACGTAATTTTTTAATATGAGCATCAACAGTTCTTTCCTCACCGAAAAACTCATATCCCCACACTAGCTCTAAAAGTTTGTCTCTTGAAAAAACCTGCTTTGGCTTTTGAGCCATAGTATAAAGTAAATCAAATTCCTTAGGGGTCAAACCTTCAACAACTTTATCATCAAATCGTACTTCTCGACGGTCCTTCGAAATTTTTAAATGCTTAGTTACTACATCATATTTTATACCATTAGAAGCATGCATATCCTTTTCCAGATGGCTTCTGCGATATAGCGCCTTGATCCGTGCTATTAAGGCCAAAGGACTAAAGGGCTTAGTAACATATTCGTCTGCACCAATCCCCAATCCTAAAATTTGATCAGTTTCTGAGTCTCTAGCCGTTAACATAATTATTGGTATTGAGAGAGAAATTGCTCTGATTTCCTTAGCTACTTCCATACCATCTTTTTTAGGTAAATTAAGATCTAGCGTAACGATATCATAAGAGCTGGGATTTGCCTTAAACATTTCAACAGCTTCTACTCCATCTTTAGCTATATCTACGTCCCACTGCTCTTTACTAAAGAACATTTTCATCATTTCCGCAACAGAATTGTCATCTTCAACCATTAATATCTTTAGCATTATTTGTCCTTAAATCCTTTTACTCTAGTATGTTTAATCTTATCCGGTTCAATATAATCATGTGGCAACTCATGCCGAGCACGTAAAAAAGCCTGCAATTTCTTTTCAGTTAAGATTATTGGAGCCAAGATAAACAAATAAAAAGTAAGCAACCAAATTAAAAAGTAGCGATCCCAATGCAAAAAATGAATTCCTAATCCTAAAAGAGTTTGGATCAAACCAAATAACATAAAATAATTACGGGCTACTTTTTGCGCATACTGGTAGCTTGCTTCATTAACTGAAGCTAAATAGGACATATATCCATAAATTCGATTAGGGTTGGGCGAAGGAGCAATCAGCCAAATGACCCCGATTACAAACATTATTACCCCGCAACCAATATAAATCATTTGACCAACTCCATTCACTTAAATTTATTCTTTACCCGGAGCTGAAATTACTAAACGTAAGTTACCGCTAAAACTAAAGTTCTTCATTTCGTTAGGAATAATAAAGTTGCTTCCTAATTTAATGTCATACTCTTTACCATCAGCAATAAACTTACCGCTACCTTTAATTACAGATACTAGAAGATAAGGATGATCATTTAAACTCAAAGCAAAATCTCCATCAACATCAATCTGCCATAAATAAAAATGTGGTGACATCGGTGGTTGTGCTAGCGTAGTAATCTTAGCATCTCCTACTGTTTCTGATGTAATTTTTAGCTTCGGATCTTTATGTGGTACTTGAATAGTATCAAGAGATTGCTTAATATGCAACTCTCTCTTCTTTCCCGTCTTCTTATCTATGCGATCCCAATCATATAATCTGTACGTTACATCACTTGATTGTTGGGTTTCAATAACCATAATACCCTTTGTTAGAGCATGTACAGTACCAGAAGGAACGTATAAAAAGTCTCCTTCTTTTACAGATACATAGCGTAAAAGCTTTGACCACTTTCCATTTTTAATCCAATCTTCTAGCTCTTCCTTGCTCTTAGCGTTGTGCCCATAGATAAGTTTAGCACCTGGTTCAGCATGAAGCACGTACCAGCTTTCTGTTTTCCCTGAATCGTTTTCATGAATTCTGGCATATTCATCATCTGGATGAACTTGAACTGACAAATTATCATTTGCATCTAAGAATTTAACCAGTAAAGGAAATTCTTTTGCTTTTGGATTACCAAATAACTCAGGATGTTCTAAATATACTTCTCGCAATGTCTTTCCTTTAAATGGACCTGCATTAACAATTGAAGCATCGTCTTTGTATCCTGAAATTACCCAGGCTTCTCCAACCTTTCCATCAGGAATATCATATCCTAAAACAGTATTTAATTTACGACCACCCCAAATTTTTGGTCTAAAGTATGGCGTTAAAAATAATGGTTCCATAAAAAAATCACCTCAACAAAAGTATATATCTTTTTGAGATGATTTTGAAACCACTTTCAACTATTTTTTAGAAAAATTTTTAATTCCAGTAATCAATCTTTCAATTCCATCCTCTACCATCGATATTGGTGAGGCCAAATTAAGACGTAAAAATTGACTCCCGTTACCCCGATAAATACTGCCAGCTGAAACAATTAAGCCAGTTTCTTTTCGAAGATAATCTGCTAATTTTTTACTATCTTTTGAAATTTCGCTTACATCTAACCACATTAAGTAAGTTACAGGTCCAGAGACAATCTTTACATTTTTCAAGTTTTTATTTATTTCATGTTCAGCATAGATAAAATTCTCATTAATTGTATCTAATAAATCATGCAGCCAATTAAATCCTTCTGTATAAGCAGCAATTGTTGCCGGAATGGCCATTAGATTTGGCTCAGCCAATTCATCGCTATTGAGTCCTCGATTAACAATCATGCGTAAATTCTCATCAGGAATAATTACCGTAGCAGCGTGAAGAGCAGCAACATTAAACGTTTTACTTGGTGATACGAGGCTGATTACATTATTTTTCAATTCTTTGGTAACAGAGAATGCAGGTGTATATTTTACATTATTTCTAACTATGTCACCGTGGATTTCATCTGATAACAACACTACATGATATTTTTGGCATAAAGCTGCTATTCGCTCTACTTCACTACGCGACCACACTATTCCTGTAGGATTATGAGGATTACAGAAGAGCATTAATGTGGTCAATGGATCAGCTAATTTATTTTCTAAATCTTGCCAATCGATCTCATATTTTCCATCATGATAGCTCAAATCACTTGATAATACATGACGACCATTATTCTCAATCGAATTATAAAAAATATTATAAACTGGCTCTTGCACCAATACATTATCCCCAATATGCGATATGCGTCTGACAATTGATGAAATTGCTGGTACTACTCCAGTAACAAAGATCATCCATGTTGGATCAGCATTGACTCCATGCTCTAGTTGATACCAACTGCTTACAGCATTAAAATAGTCCTCTCCCGCTTCTTCATAGCCAAAGGCCCCAAGCTTAAGCTTTTCTTGCATTGCCGAAATAATTTCAGGAGCTGTTTTAAAATCCATGTCTGCAATGGACATCGGCAGTTCATTATCTTGCACATTCCATTTTACGGAATCCGGATGTCTTCGATTTACTACTGTCTTAAAATCATATTTCAAATTTATTCACCTTCTTGATTTTGATCAGAAACGGATACTTCTCTATCAACTGGTTCTATAGAAATAATCTTTGTAGCCTTAGGATCAACTTTAGTAGGATCAATAATTACCGTTTCTATCTTTTTAGCCTTAATTATTCCTGAAATTGGATTTTTAATACTAGTAATTTTGCTGTTTATAGTTGCTTTAATATTACTACATTTTTCAAGGGCTAAAGGAGTTTGATTTAAGATACAATTCTCTAAAGTAACATAATCCATGTAGCATAGTCCCTGATCACTCTCAATAGTACAATCTTTAAACGTAATATGACTACTATTCCAGCTCAAATATTCCCCATCTATCTGACAATTAATCAAAGTTACATTCTCACAATTCCAAAAAGCATCTTTTGAAACAAAACTACAGTTCTTACATACAATATTTTTAGCTCCATCAAATACGTAATTTCCAATTACTCTACCATTTTCCATGTAAATATTAGAGCTATCTTTTCCAAAATAATCCCCGTTAATTTCTGTATTTTTAATTGTAATATCTTCACAGGTCCACATTGTCTCTTCTGCATTGGAAAAGAAAATATGGTCTAATGTGATATTTTTGCATCTTCTAAATAGCTTTGGAGCTTGCAGATTAGAATTTTTAATAGAAATATTATTGGTATACCAGATTCCACTTCGAGACATTGTTTCAAAAATCGTATCAGTAATATTAATGTTATTTGAATACCATAAAGGATATTTATATTTAAAAATAGTGGCTTTTATTTCTAAATCTTTGGTTTCTTTTAAAGGAGATTCTCCTTCACCAAAAGTAACATTTTTTAAAATTGTATTTGAAAGGCCATACAGGGCTCTTTCTCCTTCAAAATATTTTTCTTTAATTTCTTGCATATATTTCCTCTTTTATTAAAGCTTTCAAACATCTAGTCTAAATTATGAAAAGTAATTGTCTAATATTTGATAAGCATACTTAAATATACTTCTGACCTATAGATAGGCAGTACTCTATTACTTTTCTAACTCATTATAGAAAAAAGCTATTTTTGAGAAAATTTACAGTTTTTCATCCTAGGATAAATTATATTTATAGCAAAAAAAAGATGAGTTCAACGGAACTCATCTTTTTTAATTTAATTATTGCGTTTACGTTTTGAAACACCTGTTAAACCAACAGCACCTAATATTGAACTTACAGCACCTAAAACAACTGCTGCAAAGCTATTTTTATCTCCCGCCTTTGGAAGTTTAGACTGACTAGTTTTCTTAACTGGATTCTTTGGAACTTCTGGAGTTGGAGTTTCTGGAGTAGTTGGTGTCTCTGGAGTGGTTGGAACTTCAGGGGTAGTTGGTACCTCTGGCTTATCTGGTGTGGTTGGGGTTTCAGGAGTAGTTGGTACATTTGGAATAGGAGTTACAGGTTGGTGTGGCTTCAAGTTGTATCCACCAATTAAATCCCAATCAACTGGTTTTCCCCATTCTCCAGGAAGGGCAGCACTATTTGGAGCATCTTTTTCAAGTACACCCATCATATCTGGATTTTCACTACTATCATCCCAAATCCAATCCCCTTGGTTAGTCATTTTAGCTAAAACAGTAGTAGTGTTATCTGGATTAATTTGTAACAAGAAACTTGGTGCCCAAGTTGCATGCATACCCTTTCCAGCAACCTCACCACGATTAGTGATGTATGAAGTAATTAAAAGTTGATCATCTCTTCCTTCTACTGGAACTGCATAGTATGAATAAGTTGCAGTACGCCAGTTAGCCGGTACAGATGCAGTTAAAACAACGCCAGATTCATTCAATGGAACATAACCATGAGTTAAGTTATCAGAAACATAACCAATCATAGCTACGTTATCACCAACTGCTTTGTTAGTTGCCATCCAAGCATCATCGTTACTACCACGGTTTAATCTAGTAGCAGCAAATAAGTAATACTTATTACCTAATTTAACAACATCAGGGCGTTCAATTTCATCACTTACCATTGGTGTACTAATAAGTGGGCTGTAGACCTTTGCAACACTTGGATTCTTAACATCATCATTTAATTTAATGATACCAATTGCAGCGTTTGACCATTTAGCTCTATCTTTAATATCGGAGTTAGATAAAATTTGGAAGAAATCACCTAAATTATCCTTGTTAGTACCGCCGTAATTTAACCATTGATAAATTTGATCATCACCTTGATAATTTTCGGTTCCAGTACTTGCTTCAAACACAAGGTAACGATTACCATTATCATCATCAATCACGTGTGCATCACGCATTGCGATATTGTCAGCACCCTTGTTAGTTTCTTTCCATTGGTCATAAGTTTGGTAGTGGTAACCATCACCTTCAAAGACAATATGGTCGTTGTCAACATGAGCAATAGAAATCTTATCTTGATCTTTTTCAAGATTTAAGTAAACAGTTGCACTAGCGAGTTTTTGGTGGTTAGTATTATTATCACTAGTATCAACCTTAGTGTAGTAAAGTTGAATTGAGCCATCTTTATTTAAAGTTGCTGATCCAGACCATTGTTGAATAACTGGAGTACCTAGGCCGAAAATAGGACCGGCATTCTTCCAATGATTAAAGTCATTATCACCATACTTGTTGTAAAGAAGATAAATGTGGTTATCATTGACGTTTGGAACTCCCATCATACCAATCACTAATTGGTAGCCATTCCAGTTAGATACGTAACCAGTTTTTGCATCTTGAACAGGCCATGAATCCCAAATTTCCAAATCTTCTACTTTTCCACTTTGAGCATCAAGTGTTTTAGCAGCAGGCATATTTTTAATTTTACTTGCATTGAAGAATGGAACAGCATAACGAGCATCTTGTTCAATTAAAGTTTTAGCAATTTTTTTAAAGTCGTTGTAAGTTAACTGAGTACCACTTTTTGCTTCTTTGGAGAAATTAATTTTATTTAATTCATTAATTTGATCATTAGTTAACTTGCTAGTATCAACACCAGATTCTTCAACGATATCTTTAACTTGGCCCTTTAATTCAGCCTTAGTAGCATTTTCAGCTGGCTTTACTGAACTATCTTTATTTTCCTCAGCATTTGTTTTATCTACTGAGTCTTTCTTTTCAACTTGTTTTACATCATCTTTTTTAGTATCAGTAGTTGCAGCATTAGTTGTCTTTTGATCACTATTATTTACTACTTTATCAACAGGTGTTTCAGCGGTAACTGTGTTTGTATTTTTCACATCACTTACTGGCGCATTAGTAACAACTGTTTGAGTATTATTTTCTGTAGTTTCTGTATTTTCGTTTGATTTCTTGGTGTTAGCATCTTCAGCCACATCACTAGTACTTTTATCTGCACTATCTTTTTCAGTTACTTGCTTATTATTTTCATTGTTTACTGAAGTAGCAGTTACTTCTACAGTTTGATTTTCATTAACATTGTCTGCATTAGTAGTAGCAGCATTTGCAGTTGATGCACTTAATACAATTGCTGCTGTTGACAAGGTTCCCATTAACAAAGATTTTCCGCTTAAAGATATCTTTTTATGATTTTTATTTTCCAACATCTTTTCTCCTCCTACATGTTAAGCGTTTAACATTTCATCTAAAAGCCTATCATCTTTTTATAAAAAAATAAATAAAATTTAGAAGAAATTATATAGATTTAGCGAAAATCCTTTATTAGTGCCGAATGTTAAACGATTATCAGTTTTATTTCAAAACAGAATCTGCTATTGAATCTTAAACATAGCAGTTAATATATAATAAAAAAGCCTGTAAGTATTTAACTTACAGGCTTTTTACTATGGAGATGAGGGGAATTGAACCCCTGTCCAAACGTATTTCGTCGTTAACATCTACGATCATAGTTATATTACTTAAAATTCGTTTTGATAAAACGCCATATAACAGGGCTAAACTATCAAAACTAACCTAAGAATCTTATTTCTAACTATTAAGGTAAGTAGTTAAACGTAGCTCGTTAAATGGTAAGACCCGTAGATAGACACGAGCAATCCATCTTTGGATCACGCAGGCTGACTAAGCAGCTACTGCGTAAGAATTTTCGTTATTTGCAGTTATAATTTAACTGTGACGTTTTTAACGTAGACGTGACCTACGAATCGCAGTCAACGCGAATCTACGCCTGTCGAATCCCAAAACATCCCCAGATGTTTCAATGATATCACAGTCCCTATTAAAATGCTATAGCTTTGATTTTAACCTTATTTGTTTAACTTATCTAATTTTGCTAAACGAACAACATCACGTGCAATCATTAATTCTTCATTTGTTGGAACAATCATAGCAGTAATTTTTGAATTTGGTGTAGTAATCACACCCTCATGATTAGCTTTGTTGGCTTCTTCATCATATTCAAGACCAAGCCAAGTAAGACCATCCATAATTTGCTTTCTTACACTTGCATCATGTTCCCCAATGCCTGCTGTAAAGACTAAAACATCTAATCCGCCCATTTCAGTCATGTAGGCACCAATATAACGAACAATTCGATTAATGAATATATCTTTTGTAAGTTGAGCCTGCTTATCACCATTTTTGATAGCTTTTTCAATATCTCTCATATCTGGTGAAATTCCTGAAAGACCCAATAAACCAGATTCGGTATTCAACATCTTGATAACTTCGTTAAAACTAGTGATGTTTCCCTTTTTCATAATAAATTGAAGTAAAGAAGGATCTACATCACCACTTCTGGTACTCATCGTGATTCCTGCAACAGGACTAAATCCCATTGAAGTATCAAAAGATTTTCCATCTTTAATAGCAGTAACTGATGCACCACTACCCAAGTGACAAAGAACCATCTTCAAGTCCTCAACTGGTTTATTTAAAAGATCAGCGGTACGACGTGATACATAGCGTGCAGAAGTACCGTGTGCACCATATTTTCTAGCACGGAACTTTTCGTAATATTTATAAGGAACAGAATATAAGTATTGAACTGGATCTAATGATTGGTGAAATGACGTATCAAAAACAGCGACTTCTGGTACATTAGGCAAAACTTTCATGAAGGCATAAATACCATCTGCCTCAGCTGGGTTATGTAAAGGCGCATAGTCACTCATATTATAAATTTTCCAAAGATTATCTTCAGTAATTACTGTACTATCAGTAAATTCTTCTCCACCAGCAACTACACGGTGACCTACGCCCGCAATATCTTCTAAGGAATCAATAACATTATATTCTTTAAGCCAGCTAAGTAACTTTTGAACAGCTTCTTCTTGGTTAGCAATATCACTTTGTTCATCATGTTGACTACCATCAGCTAAAGTCATAGTAAAAACAGAGCCTGGTAATCCTACCCGGTCAGCCATACCAGATGCAATTACTTCTTCATTATCAAGAGAAAATAATTTGTACTTAAATGATGAACTACCTGAATTTACTGCTAAAACTTTTTTCATATATATACCTCACATACTTATAAAATTAATCTTTATTTTTATGATACCAATCATTTAACTTCATATTAAATGCTACTAAAGATTCTGGTCCTTTTAGTGAATCTAATTTAGCTACCAGTACTTCCCGCTCCACAGCATGATCTCCATGATTTTGGAAAACTAAAATTGATTTTTGCTGAATTTGGCTTGAAAACATATTATCTGGCAAATCTACAATAGCTTGAATATTAACTTTTTTTGCTAACCAAGTCATGAATTCAGTAGAGCCTTTGCCAGTAAATAATAATCGTGGTACCACTAAAAATGCAAAGCCATCTCTCTTAAGATTATTTACAATTTGCTCAATAAATAAAGTATGGGCAAATGAATGTCCTTCTTTTGCATGATTTTCATAGCGTTGAGCATTATTATCTAGTGGATAGTAACCTACCGGTAAATCACTTAAGACAACATCGGCCTTTTCAATCATCCATGGATCTAATGCATCTTGGCAATACAAATCAATCTTTAAATCTTCAAGATGCGCACCAATATCAGCCAAGTCTAAGAGAGATTCCTCGTTATCAATTCCAATTAGATTGTAATTATTTTGAGAATGATTCTCTTGTATTAACTGTCTAATTACTGAATAAAGTAAATTTCCAGTTCCAATGGCTGGATCAACCACAGTTTTTTTACCAGTAGGAACAATTTTTTGCCAAATCAAAGCAATTATTGTAGCGACCACCGATGGTGTAGGCATCAAGTTATAGTCATAAGCATCTTGAGTAATTGCTTTTAAAGCTAATAAAGTAAATATTTGTACTTTCAATGCCCGTGGCAAATTATCATAATCTAATTGACGATATTCTTCAGTCAATTCAGCTACAGTTTCCTTATCGGGAGCACCTGACTCAACTTTGATCTTTCCGTTTTCTAAATTATCAAAGGTTTCCGTCAATGCAGATGAAAAAGAAACATTAAGAGCCTTTTGTAAATGCTCAATAGCTGTCTGAAATTTTGGATACAATTCTTCTACTTTTTGCATTTTTCTTCCTTCTTTAATATTCCTTCTAATATTCTATAGGTATCCTCAAATACTAGCAAGCACTCCTTATTACTTAGAGAAATAATTTATTAAAGAAAGATTACTTTCCATATTTTCAGTAAAAGTATGCTGGTACATTAACGTAAAAGTAATACAGATATTAATAAGCAGTAAACTACTAACCAAAGCACTCCCGTTTACTCGATTAACTCTTTTTTTCTTTCTCATCAGCTGGATTCACTTCCTTTTTTTCTGGTAAATCTGTTTTAAAATACATTTCACTTTGTCTACCATCTTTTTCAGTTATCAGGATTGTAAATGAATCTTTTGACGTAGAACATCTAATTTTTTTAACTTTAAAAAGTAGAGGCATATGTCCACCCTCATCTGTCCGCATTCTTAAAGTATCATTTGAGCTTAAATCAATCACATACGTCTCATAAGTTGGATCATTCTTCTTTTTCTTTTTATCAGAAAATTTTCTGAGAATAATTTTAGTTGGGTCTGATCCAGTTGTACTTACTTCAACATGCCCACTTTCTTTTAAAAAATTATTTACTTGTACATAACTATATGCAATTTCATTTATTCCACTTTTTTGATGATTAATTTTTCTAAGTGTATTTACGAGTCCAAAAAGTATTTGCGCACATAAAATCGTAACCGCAATTGCAAAAACTGCCTCTAATAAAGTAAAACCTTTTATTCTTTTCATTATTTTTACCTATGATAGACATGATCATGGACTAATAATGTTTTCTTATCACTATGTTTAAAAATATATTCAGCATAGGACTTATCTACTCTTTTTTCAATTTGTTTTTCCGTTTGCCTATTTTGCTTAAGTGTCAAGCCCAATAAAATCACTCCCAAACAAGCAATTGTAAATCCTAAACATGCTTCCCAGAAAATAAATCCTTTTATTCTTTTATTCTTCAACCATTCTTCCCCCATGTCATTTGTATTTTTATTTTCTTTTCTTTCTTACCATTCTTAATGGTAATCGTCCGTGGTGAAATTGTTCCATGATTGCTAATGTAAAGATTATCAAAATTGTAAACTCTAATATGTTTATCTAAATAAACTTGCGAAACCTTATGAGGTTCCTTTATTTGAATCGAAGAATTATTATCAAAATATGACAAAAAATATGACTTCTTTTTTACTGTTGCTAGATGTAAATACTTATTAATGGTAGATTTCACTTGACGTGTACTATTATCTAAAACCACCTGCTCCTTGATATTCTTGACATAAAGCGTTGGCATCAAGACTAGAAGACAAACCACTGCTAATGTAACTACTGTTTCAATTAATGTAAATCCTCTCGTTTTTTTGAAAATCATTTTTGTGGTAATTTTTCATATCTTTCTTTTTGCTTTTGAGAAATATACTCTTTCTTTACAAGTTCTTCTAAGGAAGTTCCATCTCCATTATCTTCAGCAAGCTGTCTTTGTGTCTCAATTGTTGTTCTTAAAGCCTCATCAGTCTTACTCGTAGCTCTATCTTTTTGTTTGCTTAGTCCGGGCACAATCAGCAAAATTAGCATTGCAATGATCGCAATTACAATTACCATTTCTACTAAAGTAAATCCTTTTACTTGCTTATTTTTTATAATAAATTGTTTTAATTTTTTCATTTTATTTTTCCTCTACATAGTTTCCATTAAGTGATACATCGGCATTAATATCTTTAAATACATCCCTAAAATACAAATCCCAATAAAAATAAAGCATATCGGTTGGATATTGAGAATTAGGCTATTCAATTTTAGATTCAGTTCATAAAAAAGTGTCTTGCTAAGCAATAAGGCACGCTTTCCAATTTCCTTTCTAGTTGTTCCAGTTTCTAGAAGCATGACCAAATTATTAGGTATGAAAAATTCTTGCTCAATAATTTCTTTAATTTCAGTACCCTTTTCTAGTTGATCTTTTACTTTTACCCCGATAACTTGTTGTAATGACCTATCAGGTTGCATAGCAGTAAGTTGACAGATTTTTTGTAGTGAAAAACCATTAATTAATAAAACTGCTAAATCAGACACAACTAGATAATGAACATATAACCGTAAAACAGCTCCAATCATAGGTAAATTTGTTAGTTTTTTAAGAGCATAATAATCTTGTTTATTAAGTAATCTAATTGTTTTACTAATAAAAAATACTGCTGTAATAACCAAAAGTATCAGGCCACCAAGCATTACATTACTAGTCAAGTCATTATCAGACATTTCTGTTTTTAGAAATGTTTGCATACAAATTAGCAAAGTAACCATCATCCCAACCAAAAGCGCGGGATAGGCTAATTCTCCTTTTAACTTCTTTAATTGCTTATTCTTTAATCGAATAAGTTTACTCATTTGATCTAAGCAAGATAATAGATTTCCATCAATAACTGCTAGATTTATTTGGGCAGCTAGAGTGCTAGAAAATCCCACTTCCTGCAGTACGTCTCCCAACTGGCTTCCTTCTTCTACTCGCTGATTTACATAAAGAAGTTGACGAGAATTACCCCTCCAAATTTTTGGTAATAGTCTCAAACTAGCATTCAAGGAATATCCATTAATTAAAGCCTGCCTTAAATAATCAATAAAAATCAATTGGTCAGCACTATTTAACTTATCCTTCTTCAAAAAGTTGCTGAGTTTTTTCACTAATCTTTCCTCGTTTTACTAATTGATTTAAACTATTCTGCCAATCATGCAAATTACCACGTTTATCGTTATTAGTGATTGCTTGATTAAGCATTTCTCCATATCCAATATCCATTAAACAAGCAACATCATTTTTATCTTTTATAGGTAATAACCGTTGATAGGAAACCGCCGTTAAGCAATTACTCAGTTCATCTTTAGTAATACCTAATCCTTCAAGACGCGATATTGTTTGCAAAGCCGTCTTAGCATGAATAGTAGCTAAAACTAAATGTCCGCTCAGGGCAGCATTAATACTGATTTTTGCTGTTTCTTGATCTCGAATTTCACCAATAATTAAAATATCCGGTCTATGCCGTAAAGCTGCTTTCAACAAATCGGGATATGTAATCCCCGCAATTAGATTCACCTGCGTCTGTAAGAAGTCTGGATTCCACACTTCAACTGGATCTTCAATAGTCATTACAACTTTATTTTTTCCAATCACTTGCGCTAACTCATACATGGTTGAAGTTTTTCCCGATCCTGTTGGCCCACTTGTGACTATTAATCCACGTTGATTGGTAAGTTTTTTAATTAAGTTAAACTGCTCTGGAAGAAAGTAATTATTATTCTTTTCTCCATAAATCAATCTAACTACTAAAGATTCAGCTCCGGCAAATTCTCCAACACTAGAAAAACGTAAAAATATCTTTTTTCTTTTAAACTCGATCTGATACGCTCCTACCTGGGGTCTACGCCGTTCGGAAATATCCATCTGTGCTTGAAACTTAAAATAATTTAAGAGCTCTCTTCCACCATGTCGACTTAACTCTTGAATTTTATTTAAACCCAGTGCAGTTCGAATTTTTATCTCGTATCCATTGCTAATAGGAAAGATAAAAATATCACTAGCATGTCTTTCAATCGCCTCTTCTAAAATTCTTTCCGACATCTCATTCACTCTTAATCCCTCCTTTACTCTATATTTATTAGTACGCAAAAAATCAAAATTATTTTTTATTATTCAAAATAATTTGCAAAAAAAATGGACTGACCTAAAGGTCAGTCCAAAAAAATAGACCTAAAATATAATTTTAGATCTATTTTGCGATAAATTATTATTCATCATCATCTGCAGCAGCAGTATATACATTAGAAACGTCATCGTTATCTTCTAATGCATCAATCAAGTGAGCAAATTGCTCTTTCTTATCTGCTGGAACTGGAGTGGTGTTTTGTGGAATCATAGTTAATTCTGCATTAGCTAACTTATAGCCAGCCTTTTCCAATGCATCACGTACAGCAGTAAATTGCTTAGGATCAGTGTAGATTTCAAATGCATCATCACTAGTTTCCAAGTCGTCTCCACCAGCATCCATAACATCAAGCAAAACTTGATCTTCATCAGCGTCAGTAGTTGAACGATCAATTACAAGGTACCCCTTACGGTCAAACATGTAAGCAACAGAACCAGTTGCACCAAGAGAACCACCATTACGAGTAAAGGCAACACGAACATCAGAAGCAGTACGGTTCTTGTTATCAGTTAAAGCTTCAACTAAAACTGCAACACCACCTGGTGCATAACCTTCGTAGGTAATTTCATCATAATGTTCATCTGAATTACCTTCAGCCTTTTTAATAGCACGTTCAATGTTAGTCTTAGGCATGTTAGCTGCACGTGCTTTATCCATAACCATACGTAAAGTAGGATTTCCTGAAGGGTCAGGACCACCACTCTTTGCAGCCATATAAATTTCACGAGATAATTTTTGGAAAACTTTACCTCTCTTAGCGTCTTGCGCATTCTTGCGGCCTTGAATATTGTGCCATTTTGAATGTCCTGACATAAGAATCCTTCTTTCTTTTTATTTAATATAGTTAACCTTGTCAATCATAACGCACTAAAGGTTTAAATTCAATCTAGGAATTACTTTTTTCTACACGATGTCTAAGCCAATAAACAAAAATACAAATTAAGATCGCTAAAAGTGCACCAGCTGAATCAAGCGCTACATCATGAACACTAGGTGTTCTATCTCCAGTTAAATACTGGTGAAATTCGTCTAAGCCAGCCAAACCAATAATACCTAGCCAAATAAATAAAGGACCACACCATTTCTTAAACAATCGATCTAATCCTAAACAAGCAAATAGGCCCACTAAAAAATAAGATGAAAAGTGAGCAAATTTTCTCATGACAAACTGTGTCATCCCAGCTTCACCATTGTCCAAAACTGCATTATGCCATCGTCCACCATAATAAATATTCCACTTTCCTACTATTCTTTCAATAATTGGAAAATGACGATGTATAAATCCCGGTGACATCTCTTGCTCATGATAAGTCATTGAACTAGAAATAAACAATCCCAGTAATACAGCAATCATTAAACATACAAAAATAATTTCTCGCTTAGTTAACAAAGTTTTTTTCATTTTATAACTTTCCTACTTTCAAGCTCTTCAGCAACTAAAGTAATTATTTTCTTAGCTATTTCTACTTTAGTTGTCTCTGCGATATTTTCATTTGCTTTATCTTTTCTTAATACCGTAACCTTATCCTTATCGCTTCCAAATACTCCCTGACTAACATTATTGGCTACAATCATATCTGCATTTTTATTTTTCAATTTTTTAGTCGCATTTTCGAGTAAATCATTTGTTTCAGCTGCAAAACCAACCACAACTTGCTGTTCTTGCTTTAAACTTCCCATTGTTTTTAAGATATCAGGAGTTTCTTTTAAATAAATTTTTAGTTTATCTCCTTGATCTTGCTTTTTAATTTTATGATCTATGTAGTTCACTGGCTCATAATCCGCTACAGCAGCCGCCATAATTAAAGCATCCGCAGTAGAAAAAGCTTTCTTCACAGCTGCAAGCATTTCTTCAGTCGTCTCTACATGAATAACCGTCATTTTTGATGACTCAGGAATAGGAACTGAAACATGTCCTACAATCAAAACAACTTCTGCACCAGCCCTAAGAGCTGCATTTGCTAAGGCCAGTCCCATCTTTCCACTAGAGCGATTGCCTAAATAACGAACAGGATCAAGTGGGGAGATAGTTCCGCCAGCAGTAATTACAACTTTTTTACCAGCTAATTCATCATTTACTTGAAGAGATGAGTTTATCCAGTTCATGATTGCTGCTGGTTCAGGCATTCTTCCCTTACCATTATATCCTTCAGCTAAACGGCCCGTATCAGGATCCATTACAAGGATTCCATCTTGCTTTAATTGCTGTAAGTTTCTTTGGAATGCACGATTACTCCACATATGGCTGTTCATTGCCGGAATAACATATTTAGGTGCAGCAGTTGCTAAAAACGTTGTACTTGCAGCATCATCTGCTATCCCATTGGCTATTTTTGCAATAAAGTTAGCTGTTGCCGGAACTACAACCGCAATATCTGTCCCGTCGGCCAATTCAATATGCTGAATTTTATCAGCTCTATTCTCCTTCCAGAGATCAGTTAATACTGGATGCTTCGTTAAGGCAGCTAAAGTTTGTGTTCCAATCAAATGAACTGCCTCTTCGGTCATCGCTACTCTTACTTCATGTCCTTCTTTTTGAAAATCACGTACAACACTAATTGCCTTATATGCAGCAATACTACCCGTGATATATATTGTAGCTTTCATTTTTTATCAACCTTAATTCATAATTTCTTTCTACTATAACACAAGCTTACTAAGTCGAATTACTAAAAATAAATTAGCAAATTAAAAAATATTAGTAAATTCTGCTATGATTTATATTGAATGCAGATCTAAACAACATAATTCGAAAGGATAAATATATAGAATGAGAAAACATTATCAAAAGATTTTTGCTTTCTTTTTTGCAATTAGTAGTCTTGTTTTAATTCTTACTGGCTGCTCAAAAAAAGAAAATTCATCAAATAAAATTTCTATCGTAACAAGTACTAATGTTTATGCCGATATCGCACAAAATGTCTTAGGAAAATATGGTAAAGCAACTGCTATTATTACTAACAGTGCTACTGATCCACATGACTTTGAACCCACAACTGCAGACGCAAAAAAAGTTCAAAATGCAAAAATTGTTGTTGCTAACGGTTTGGGCTATGATTCTTGGCTTCCTAAGCTTGCTAAATCAACTAATAAGTCTGCTGTTTTAGTTGGCGAAGATTTAATGAATCTAAAAAATGGCGCAAATCCGCATATTTGGTTTGATTTAAACATGCCTAAAAAATATGTTAACTATTTAGTTGAGCGACTCTCTAAAATAGACAAAAAACATGCAGCTTACTACAAAGAAAATGGGAAGGAATATCTTGCAAAAATCAATAAGATACAAAAAATTGCAGATTCTATTGATGGTGCAAAACAAAAGCCAGTATATGTCAGCGAGCCAGTGTTTGACTATGCCTTAAATGCTACTCACTTTAAGATTGGTGATAAAGCTTTTGAAGAAGCAATTGAAAATGAAACAGATCCAAGTGCCAAAATTATTCATCAAATGAACCAAACAATTAATAATCGTGGAATTTCTTTCTTTGTTAAAAATTCTCAAGTAAGCAGTTCAACTGTTAATAATTTTGTAAAAAGAGCTAAGTCAAAAAATATTCCAATCTTGCAAGTTCGTGAAACCATCCCCAACAATACAAGTTACATAAAATGGATGACAGAAAATTATCAGAATTTAGCAAATATTAATAAAAAACTAGACTAAGTTAGTTTATTAAAAAGAGGGCCTCTAATACGAGACCCTCTTTTTTACTTTAAAATATCTTTTAACTTTATATTAAATTGCTGTGGAATTTCCGCCATAATTACATGTCCCGTCGGTGACATAATAAAGCTATTTATTCGGCTATTCTTTTGTTCAAGCTTCTTTTCATATCCCTCTCGATAATAAGGACTTTCCTTTGCAACAAAAAAAGTAGTTGGAATTGTTGTTTTTTCTAAAACTCTTCGCCAATCTAATGACATATGATTTTCAAGCAAATCTACATTATCTTTTCTATTAAATGGATTGGCTTTCTTGGCCTTCATTAACTTAGCATACACATTATCATCCAAGCCATTATATGTTTCATGAACCCGTGGCCTTTCTTGGCATTTTTTTAAATAATTTTCTTTTGTATAATCCATAAAGCCATATTTCCAATTTTCATCATTAAGCATTTTAGGTGACTGATCTATTAACAATGCTTGTTTAACCAGCTTTGGATTATTTTTCATTAAACAAAAGATGATAGAAGCGCCCATTGAATGTCCCATAAAAATAGCTTGTTTGATTTTCAAAAATGATGTCAATTCATTCAAATCTTGTGTCAAACGTTCGATAGTATGACCTTTTTCTGTTCGTTGGCTTTTTCCCATATTTCTGTGATCATAAGTTAAAACTTGATACCCTAATTTATTTAAAAATGGGACTTGTGCTGACCATATTTCTTGATAGGCTCCAAAGCCGTTAACCAAAACAATAGTTTTTCCTTTTCCCGTTAACTGGTAATTAATTTCTACATTATCACTTGTCTTAAATAGCATTTTTATTCCTGCTTCTGCTTAATTTTAATAAATAGACAGCCTACAGCCGCAATAATTGCGGTAATTAAAGCTTGTGTTAATCCGCTGCTTAGGCTTACATTAATTCCGCTATACACACTTTCATGCAGCGAACTCGTGGCAATCTGGGCTGCATAAGATAAAACACCATATGATCCAATAGCCGCAATTAAAAGTGGAATAAGGGCTACTTTTTTTCCAAACAAAGCTAAAGCCATTGCCAAAATATATAGTCCAATCAACAAGAAGTAAATTAAATGATAAATCTCAGCAGCCTGTTTTACCGAATCAGAATTTTGCCTCAACTGTTCATTTACCAATTGTAATATGACTTGATTAAAAACTTGCTCCTGCTGCGTATCATTCTTTAAATTCAGATCAACATCCGTTAACTTATCATTAGCCAAATAATTGGTGCTTAATTGATTTAATCCTTGATAAGATGTCTTTAATTCGATATTTTTAGGCAACTGCGACAAGAGTGTATCTTCAATACCTGAATCTTGCAGAAAACTAACACCCATTTGTAAATCACTATTATTTGCTTGATCAACCACCTTATTAATAGAACTTTTTACTAAGCCGGCTGTACTGTCTACTTTTAATTCTACGGGACTAGTTAAAGTTAAACTCAATGATATATAGATGAGCCCAACTACAACCAATCTCCAAATCCATTTTACAAATTTCAATTTTTTCTCCTAATGAAAATTTTAAGATTATTTTTTTACACTTAATAAAGTAAATCCATAGATTTTTTAGTGCTATATAATAAAAGTGTAACAAATATCAAAGGAGTTCAGCATGATTGATGAAAAACTAAAAGAATTTTTCAATAAATTTCCTCATATTAAAGAAAATAAGCCTTTACAAAATACTTTAAGTAAAAAAATTAAAAACTTAATAAAAAAAGAAGTTCAGCATGGTGCCAGTCAATTTGAAGCAGAACAAAAAGCACTTTTAAATTTAACGGATCTTGATACCATGCTTTCTCAACTAAAGTCTTTAGAAGAAAATGACTATGTAAAATATAATGATTTTTTCGCCAAAATTTTCGATTCAAAACTAGTCAATGAACTAAAGATAAAATTAAATCAAATTGATGAAATTCATCTTAACTATCGCTTGGGTGATATTTTAGTTTTACCAACCAATTCTTCCCAACTAATCGTACATGACTTTATGTCTCGTGATATTAAAAACCTACACTCAACAGTTGAAAAAGTTGGAAATGTTTTAAAAATTACCCAAGGCCCTCGCAAACTAGTTGGTATTTTTAAAAATAAAACTTTGCTATTTTTACCTAAAGAGTTCACTGGTTTTCTAACTATTCGCAGTCAAAGTGGGGATGTCTATATTAATAAGATTTCTAATTATTGTATGGTAGATGTAACTGCGGTTTCAGGAGATTTTCTATTAGCTCACTCTACTCTTAAACGAGTACAAGCAGACTTAAAATCCGGAGACATTGTCATTTCTAATACTTCCGCTAATGTCTTTCATGTTAATGGTCACTCAGGAATGCTGGACAGTAATGATGTGGATGCAAAAGAAGAAATATCTTATCACACAATCAGTGGGAATATGGAATTAGAAAATATTAATACTAAAAACTTTTTTGTGGATACTAAAAGTGGCAAGATCGCTGTAAATGGGCTTACAAGTGAGAATATAGATTTAGTAACCGATACCGGATTAATGCTTCTAAATAATCTTACTGGAAGTGGTAATATTAAATCTGATGTGGGGAAAATTAACTTATCACTGGCTGAAAAGTCTAAATTTAATTTATCAATTCAAAGTAAAGTTGGTAATATATCGGTTAATGTCCCACCGGCAATATTTTTCAAATTCAAAATTAATACCAAAAAAATTGGTCCAACTGATTTTCCTCTTGATGCCATTATTTACGGAAACGATGATTACGATAAAATTGAAGGCTATGTTGGTAAGGAAGATTCAACTAATTTAATTGATATTTCAAGCAAAGTAGGAAAAGTTTCGATTAAAAATCAAAATTAATAACTATCAAAAAAGAATGTATCGGAATCTGATACATTCTTTTTTTATTGAGATCTAAATCAAAGTACCTACTTTATATCCTAAAAATACTAAAATTAAGCCACCACCATATGATAGCAATGCATATAGGGTGAATACACCGTAATTACGATCTCGCCAATGAGACAGCAATTCAACGTTTAACGTTGAAAATGTTGTATAACCGCCTAATACTCCTGTTCCAATCAAAGCATAGATAAAGGGTGAGAATTTACGAGAAAAAATAAATCCCAATAAAAATGCTCCTGTAAGATTTATTAATAGCGTTGCGTACGGAAATTTCTCAGACCAATGTTTACCATAGTTAGTAATGCCATATCTTAAAATTGCTCCCCAAATAGCTCCGAATCCGGCTGTTAAAACTGTTATCATGCTTTTTCTGCCAACTTTCTACCTGTTCTTTTACCTACTAACATTCCCAAATAAGCAAATAAAAAACCAATAAAGATCGAACTAAAGAAATAAATAGTTGCTTGACTATTCATCCCACTTTCTAATTGCTTAAGAGTATCTAAATTAAAACTTGAAAAAGTAGTAAAGGAACCAACAAATCCTGTACTTAGTCCAGTAACTAGCCAATCTCTTCCTTCTCGGTATTCAACAAAAAAATAAGTAAAAAATGCTAATAAAAAGCAGCCGATAATATTAGCAGTCAAAGTTCCAGTCTGTGACCAGATTAAATTTAAATAGGCTCGCAGTCCACCTCCAAAAAAAGCAAAAATCCCTACACTTAAATAATTTTTCAATCGTCTATTCATTAAAAACCAGCCTTCTTAATGCATACGCTATTCCGTCTTCATTATTTGTTTTAGTTATAAAATTAGCACGCTTTTTTATCTCAGAAACTGCATTTCCCATAGCCACTTTATAGAACCCTGGAACATCAAACATAGAAATATCATTAGTTTGATCACCGAAAATCATTACTTCATCTTCTTTTAAATTTAGTTTTTTGGCCAATGCTTTTAATGCATTTCCTTTTGATGCCTGCTTAGAATTAATCTCAATCAAAGTTTCATCTGAAGTTGAAACATTATATCTTTCAAATACTTCCTCTGATAAATTCTGATAAATATTCTTCATTTCAGCTGGAGATCCTGAAAACATGGCCTTAGTAAATTTGATATCTTCTGAAATATCTTTTAGTTCAGAAACCTCTATTGGCATTCTTGTTAGCCAACTTTCACGTGATAGATAATAGTTAATAAAATGATCTAATGTAATAAACTTATCTCTTACTTCAATATGAAAATTTGCTTGTAATTTATCAGCAATCTTTTCAAAAAAGATAAAATCATTATAGCTTAACAGTTCTTCAACGATTGCTTTTCCTTGAGAATTTAACACTAAAGCTCCATTAAATGCAACCACATACTGAGTAGAATCCTTTAAGTCCAATTCATTAAGATAGTCCTTAATACCTGGAAATGGTCTACCTGAGCAAGGAACTATTTTTATTCCCATCTTTGATGCCTTTTGAAGTGCTTGCTTGGTTTTAACACTTATTTCTTGTTTATCATTTAATAATGTTCCATCAAGATCTACAGCAATTAATTTTATATTCATTAGTTTTTCTCCTTATGTAATCGGTTACTCTCCTTTCTATTATACAAAAAATGCATAAAAAAAGACGACACTACCTCCCTGTTGATTCAAGAAAGTAGGCGTCGTCAGATATTAATCGGTTAAATTGGTGAACACCATCACCATATTAAATTTTAAATAAAGCCAAAAATAATTAGTTTTTAGTTTGAACCCATTTCTTCTTCAACAACCTTAGCAACTTCTTCACAGTACTTGTCAGCTAATTCTTGTGTTGGAGCTTCAGTCATTACACGAAGCAAACTTTGAGTTCCAGATGGACGAACAAAAATACGTCCTTCATCACTTAATTCTTTTTCAACCTTTTCAATGGCTTCAGTAATGCGTCTATGTTCTTTCCAGTCTTTTTTATTTTCAACAGGAACATTAATTAAACGTTGTGGGTATTCTTTAAAGTCACTCAATAATTCACTGAGGGATTTACCGGTATCCTTCATTACATATAATAAATGTAATCCAGTAAGCATTCCATCCCCTGTATTGTGGTAGTCGCTAATAATAACGTGACCTGATTGTTCTCCACCAAGATTATAACCATTAGCTCTCATTTCTTCTGAAACATAACGGTCACCAACTTGTGTTCTTATATTTTTAAGACCACGTCTTTCCAAAGCCTTTGTAAAACCAAGGTTACTCATTACAGTTGTAACAATTGTATCTTTCTTTAAGCGACCATGATCAGCAAGATATGAGCCAATAACGTACATAATGTGATCACCGTCAACTTCGTTCCCATTTTCATCGACAGCAATACAACGATCAGCATCCCCATCAAATGCTAAACCTAATTGGGCACCTTGTTTTACAACTTCTTCTTGTAATTTCTTAGTATGAGTTGCACCTACATGATCATTAATGTTTAACCCGTCTGGATGAGTTGCAATAGTAGTAAAGTCAACCCCCATATCAGCAAATAATCTTGAAATCAAAGCACTAGCAGCACCATTAGCGCCATCCACAACAACTTTAATTCCACTTAATTCTTCTGGTAAAGTATTTTCAATAAATTGTAAGTACTTAGAAGCACCTTCATGGTAATTTGTTACAGTTCCTAAACCTTCTGCAGAAGGACGTGGAAGTTTATCTTCAGGCGCATCAATTAATTTTTCAATTTCTTCTTCCTTAGCATCAGATAATTTCAAACCATCACTACCAAAGAATTTAATTCCATTATCTTCAACCGGATTATGTGAAGCTGAAATTTGAACACCAGCATCTGCACCTTGTGCACGTACTAAGTAAGAAAGACCAGGAGTAGTAATTACACCAACTTCTAAAACTTCAATTCCGACGGAAAGCAAACCAGAAATCAATGCATACTCTAACATTTGTCCAGAAATACGTGTATCACGAGAAACTAATACCTTAGCTCTTTCTCCATCCTTTTTATCCTTAGTAAGAACGTATCCTCCATCACGACCTAATTTAAAAGCCATCTCTGGAGTTAAGCCAGCATTAGCAACCCCCCGTACACCATCTGTTCCAAAATATTTAAGCATAATTTTTAACAACCTTTCCTTGTTTTATTCTTTTTTAGCAGTAGTATCAGTTACTTTTATATGAACTGGTATCACTGATGGTGATGCCTTAACAACGCCATCTGGCAATTTAAGTGCGACATTTTTCGTAATGTCATGGTTAATACCGCTTAAATCAACCTTTAAAGGAAGAGACGTTATCTTCTTGAGCGTATTTTCATCACCATATATCTCAATATTTTCTTTCTTTGCGGTTAAAGAATAAACATGAGTCGAAGATTCATTCTTCGACGTTACATTTATCTTAACCTTCTTCTTAGATAAGTTAATTGGGATAGTAATATATGCCGTTACTGGATCCATAACGACGTTAAGCTGATGTCCATCTTTATCAAGTGCTACCAGCATTTCTTCACGTTCAAATGTGCTGTCTATTCCCTTTGGTAAATTTGCCCGAGCTACTACTCGATCAACTTGGTTAACTTCGCTTTTAGCTCCAGTAATATTAACTACTTCTGGATCACTTTTAGCAGTTCCAAGATTATACCCACGAGCTACAGCACTCTTATTATACTCTATTTGTACAGGAAGAGTACGAGATTTTCTCTTTTGAATATTTACGCGTACTTTACTTGGGCTAATATTATAAGTTAATTGACTACTTAAACCATTTACCTTAATTGGTACAGTATGCTCTCCTGTTTTTAAATGGCTTAAATCAATGTAGACACGGAAGTTTTGAGTATTAATAGTAGATGTAACTAAAGCATTCGATCCCTCTAAAGTTAAATTTACTTTTTCAGGATATCCCGTTACATAGTACTTATCCGTATTAACTGAAACTTGTAAGGGTACCTTAATTACCTGGGTTTTAGTTGCAGTTTTTAAGGTTGCTTCACGTCGGCCTTGAGTAACATAACCTTGCTGATTAGATGCTACATAAACAGCTAATAAAATAGCCAAAATCAAAGCAATAATTCGATAGAACCAAGGTTTATCAAAAAACTTTTTCATTTTTTATTTGACCCCCAATTCCAAACATGATTTACAATTCTTTGATACCACTTTGGCTTTTCTTCTTCCTCTTTTGGAACTAATTGAGCATTTAAATATTTCAAATATTCTTCTCTAGTTAGATCAAGCATAAACTGGCTATTACGAGTAATAGTTACTCCACCGGTTTCCTCTGAAACAACGATAGTAATTGCATCGGTAACTTCTGAGATACCAACAGCTGCACGGTGACGTGTCCCAAGTTTTTTAGGAATCATACTATTATCAGAAAGAGGTAAATAAGCTGCAGCAACTGCTATTCGATTATTGCGAATAATTACGGCACCATCGTGCAATGGCGTATTAGGTATAAAAATGTTGATTAATAATTCACCAGTGATATCAGCATCAATTGGAATACCGGTTTCAATATAGTCCTCTAGTCCTGTATTTTGTTGAATCGTGATCAAAGCACCAATTCTTCTTTTTGACATATACTGAATTGCTTTATCTAATTCTCCGATCATCTTTTCAGCAGCTTGCTTTTCCGTCATTGTAGTCCCACCAAAAATTGGTGATCTACCTAAATGCTCTAAGCCACGCCTAATTTCTGGCTGGAAAATAACAATTATTCCAATTACTGACCAAGAAAGAATTTGATCGACAAAATACGTTAACGTATGTAAATGTAACAACCCAGCTACAATTCTGACCAGAATAATTAATGATATCCCTTTAACTAATTGAACTGCTTTGGTCCCTCTTACCAACATAATTAACCGGTAAATAATGTACCATACAATTAAAATATCAATAATATTCATCAGGTTTTGCCAGGTAAATATTTGCTCAATATTAAACTTCATTGCCACCCTCCTAAAATTTAATTATACCTAAACCAAGCTCTTATCGACCATACATTTTAAATTCGAGAAATAGATCATTATATTCTTGAATTTTCTTTGGACCTAAGTCTTGATAAACTTGTAAATTTTTCATTGCTTGTTTACCTGGATAAAATTGTTTATCGTTTTTTATTTCCTTTGGTAATAATTCTTGAGCTTTTACATTAGGGGTTGCATACCCGATATACTCTGCATTCTGAGCAGCATTTTTAGGATCAAGCATAAAATTAATAAAAGCATAAGCACCCTTTTTATTCTTTACGGTCCTAGGAATGACAAAATTATCAAACCATAAGTTTGAGCCCTCAGGTGGCACTACATAATGTAAGTGTTTATTATCGTTTAGCATTGTACGAGCCTCTCCAGACCACGTTACTCCAACAGCCGCTTCATTTTGAATCATATACATTTTTAATTCATCTGAAATAATTGCTTTTACATTGGGTCCGAGACCATCCAATTTTGTTTTTGCCAATTTTAGATCTAAAGAATTAGTAGTATTTAAAGACTTCCCCATAGACGCTAAAGAAAGTCCCATAATATCTCTAGCAGAATCAACTAATAAAATATTATGCCGATAATCCTTGGACCAGAGATCATTCCAATGCTTTATTTGCCCAGGTTTTACAAATTTATCATTATATACAATTCCTAACGTTCCCCAAAAATATGGAACAGAGTAGGTGTTTTTTGGATCAAAAGAGTGATGTAAAAACTCACTCCCAATATTTTTGTAGTTTGGAATTTCTTTAGTATCAATTTTATCAAGCAAGTTGGCTTTACGCATTTTTGAAATCATGTAATCTGAAGGGACGCAAATATCGTATGCAGTACCACCTTGTTTTATCTTCGTGTACATGGCTTCATTAGAATCAAATGTTTCATAAATTACATGATATCCAGTTTGTTTTTCAAATTTCTTGATTAGCTTGGGGTCAATATAATCACCCCAATTATAGATAATCAAATTTTTGTTATTAGTGCTAACACCATTATTATTTAATTGTTTAGCCCCAGCTTCTAAGCCAAAACAAACCAATAGAATAGTCACAATTCCAATTAACAGCTTCTTCATTGTGCACGCCCCTTACCAATATGGGTTTTATGATTAGTAATTACATAATAAATAAGTACTAAAATCATTACAAAAATAAACATCACAGTACTCAAGGCATTGATTTCTAGGTTAATTCCTTGGCGCGCACGTGAATAAATTTCTACTGACAATGTTGAAAAACCATTTCCTGTCACAAAAAAAGTAACTGCAAAATCATCTAAGGAATAAGTCAAAGCCATAAAAAAGCCAGCTAAAATCCCAGGCGTAATAGCCGGAATCATTACCTTGCTATAAACTTGCCAAGTGGATGCACCTAAATCTCGAGCTGCATCTACTAAAGAATAATCAAATTCTTTTAAGCGGGGCAAAACCATTAATACAACAATTGGAATTGAAAAAGCAATGTGGCTTAATAAAACAGATCCAAAACCTAAGCCAATCCCTAAAAAAGTAAAGAAGATTAAAAAACTCGCCCCGATAATTACATCTGGTGATACCATCAAAACATTATTTAAGGCTAGCAAAGTTTTTCGTCCTTTTTTATTTTTAGTCTGACTAATTGCAATTGCTCCAAAAGTACCAATTATAGTGGCAATCAAACTAGATAAGAGTGCTAGTAAAATTGTTTCTAGAAAGATGGCTAATAGCCTATTATCATTAAAAAGATCCTGATAATGACTTAAAGTAAACTTTTCAAAATGATCCATATTATGACCACTTGAGAAAGAATAAAATATTAAATAAAAAATGGGTAAATACATCAAAACCAGAACAAAAGCAAAATAGATTCGGGACCATTTTATTTTTTTCATAGTTTGATCTCCTTTTTATGATGATGATCTGATGAGGTAAAGAGCATAACAATCACCATTAACACTATTAATACCACACCAATTGTCGAACCCATTGACCAATTCATAGTCGTCATAAAGTATTCTTCAATCGCAGTACCAAGGGTAATTACTCGATTTCCTCCAATTAGCCTAGTTAGCATAAATAAAGAAAGTGAAGGTATGAATACTGCTTGAATTCCTGACTCAACTCCAGATTTTGAAAGTGGCCATAAAACCTTAATAAATGTTTGCCATTTACTTGCGCCTAAATCATAAGCTGCTTGAATTACAGCTGGATTAATGTCACAAATTGCATTATAAATTGGCAAAATCATAAATGGAATTTCGATATAAGCTGCAACAAAAATAAAGGCAAAATCAGTAAACAAAATATTTGCAGGTGCTATTCCAAAAAGGCGTAGAAAATTATTCAATAAGCCATGCTTACTAAAAATGCCAATAAATGCGTAAGCTTTCAAAAGCAAGTTAATCCAAGTAGGCAAAATAATCAATAACAGCCAAAATTGTTGGTTTTTCATTTGGCTTAAAATATAGGCAATTGGATAAGAAATTAGCAGCGTAATTAAGGTAATTAAGAATGCATACCAAAATGAATTTAGAGTCATTCTTAAAAAAGTACCATTAACAAAAAATTGCTGAAAATTCTTTAAAGTAAAGCCATCATCCCCTTTAAATGCATTAATTGTAATCAAAATAATCGGGGCGATAACAAATAACCCAAGCCATAGAATATAAGGAATGAGAAAAAACAATTTACTTTTTTTCATATCTTACTCCTCTCCTTCATATGCCTCTAAACGCTTATCAAATTCAGCTTCACTTTCGCCAAAACGCATAACATGAATATCTTCGGGATCAAAATATACTCCTACTTCCTTACCAATTTTAGTTGGATTAGTTGAGTGAATTAACCATTCATTCTCGTCACTATCAATAGCCTTAATTTCAAAATGATCTCCTAAAAAGAGCTGACTTTCAACCACAACTCTTAGTTTTCCATGTTCAATATCAGTGATATCTAAATCTTCAGGTCTTAAAACGACCTCTACCTTTTCACCAGGTTTAATACCTGCATCAGCACATTCAAAACGATGATTTACAAATTCTACTTCATAATCCTTAATCATCCGTCCACTTAAGATATTAGAATCGCCAATAAAGCGAGCAACAAAGTCATTAACTGGTTCATCATAAATATCAACCGGACTACCACTTTGTTGAATTTTCCCTTCATTTAAAACAAAAATTTCATCACTCATTGCTAGAGCTTCCTCTTGATCATGAGTAACAAAAATAAAAGTAATCCCCAGCTTTTTTTGAATTTCACGTAATTCAAATTGCATATCTTTTCTTAAACGTTTATCTAAGGCAGATAAAGATTCATCTAAAAGTAGCACCTTTGGTTGATTAACAATTGCTCTGGCAATTGCAACTCGTTGCTGCTGTCCACCACTTAATTCAGAAATTTCTCGGTTTGCAAAGCCATCCAATTGAACCATGTGTAAAGCTTCTTTAACAGCTAATTTTATTTCTTGCTTATCCTTTTTCTTGATCTGTAAACCGAATGCCACATTTTCAAAAACATTCATATGAGGAAACAAAGCATAATTTTGAAAAACAGTATTAATTTTTCTTTTAGCAGCATCTAAATTAGTAATATCTTGTCCATCAAAAAAAACTTGTCCACTCGTTGGTTCGCTAAATCCAGCAATTATTCTTAAAATAGTAGTTTTCCCAGAACCTGATGGTCCTAATAAAGAATAAAATTTTCCCGATTCAATCGTTAAATTAATGTCCTTTAGTGCTACAAAACCATCATCATATTCCTTACGAACATGCTTTAATTTAATAATATCGCTCAATTTTTTCTCACCATCTATCTCATAAAAAAAGCCACAAGCCGTTACTTGTAGCTTTGTACTAGTATCTAATCTTTTTCTTTTCCAATAATTCTTACTTCAGTTTGTAAATCAATACCAAAATCTTTTTTTATTGTTTTTTGAATTAAGTGGATTAAATCTAAATAATCAGTAGCTGTCGCACCACCAACATTAACAATAAAGCCTGCATGCTTCATTGAATCTTCTGCTCCACCAATTCTTTTACCTTGCAGACCTGCTTTAATAATCATTGGTCCTACGAAATGTCCTGCTGGACGTTTAAAAACACTTCCACAAGAAGGATATTCTAGGGGTTGTTTTGCTCTGCGTAAACCATTAAAATATTCCATCTTTGCTTTGATAGCCCACTTATCTCCGGGCTCAAGACCAAAAGTAGCACTCACAACAATATCTCCAGTTTCTTGAACCACGGAGTGGCGATAGCCGAATTCCATTTCATCATGTGTGTAAGTCTTAAATTCACCAGCACGAGTTAAGACACGAACAGACTTAATAACAAATTCTGTTTCACCGCCATAGGCGCCCGCATTCATAAAGACTGCTCCTCCTACACTACCAGGAATACCAGCCGCAAATTCTAGACCGCTTAGACCAGCTTCACATGCTGCTTCAGATGTATCAATAATTCTTGCCCCAGCATCCGCTGTAACAGTTGCCTCATCTTTATTTGCAACAATTGTGTCCATTTTTGTCAAAATCAAAACTAAACCAGAAATACCACCATCTCTAATGATCAAGTTAGAAGCATTTCCAATAACAGTTAAGGGAATATTATTTTCTTTAACCGTATCTACTAATAGTTCGAGCTCATTTAAATTTTTAGGAAAAGCAAGATACTGCGCAGGTCCTCCCGTCTTAGTAAAAGTAAAACGGCTCAATGGAATATTTTCTTGAATGTCAATCCCCTGTTTTCTTAAATCCATCAGTTGCATTTTTATCTCTCTTTTCCTTAAATAATCATCTCTTTAATCATACCGCATTAAATGGATAGTTTTCTACCTTAAGTGTTATACTAAAAAGAAAAATAATGTTTTATTTAGAGGATAAAAATGAACTTTACTGCAATGGATTTTGAAACGGCAAACAGTCATCCGGAAAGTGCCTGTTCTCTTGCTTTAGTTATGGTTAGAAATAATGAAATTGTGGATCGTTTTTATACAGTTATCAATCCACAAATGCCTTTTGATGGAAGAAATATAAGAATTCATGGCATTACAGCTGAAGACGTAAAAAATGCTCCAACAATGGCTGAAGTCTGGCCAAAAATAAAAAAATTATATCAACCAGGAATGTTAGTAGCTGCCCATAACGCTCGCTTTGATTGCCGCGTAATGGAGAAATCACTGGCTCGCTATAATATTCCGGCACCCCATTACTTTGCAATTGATACTTTAGCAACTAGTAAAGCCTTTGAACCCTATCTTCCTAATCACAAACTAGATACAGTCTCAGAAGCTTTAAATATCAATTTATGGCACCACCATAATGCTTTAAGCGATAGCGAAGCTTGTGCAGGTATTTTAATTGAGGAAAATAAACGTGTTGGAGATGATCCAATCAAAAAAATGGTTAAGCCTATCTAAGCTTAACCATTTTTTATTATTCAAAATATTTTTTTATTTCTGACAACCAAAGCTTGTTTCTTTCTCCGACAGCTTTAAATTCAACTATTCGCTTGGTAGAATCCCATGAATCATCTACACGCTTAATCGATAATTCAAGATAATCGTTAGGTAGGTCTTCAATAATAAATTGCGGCCATTCGATTACGACCAACCCATCTTCAGCTAGATATCCGGGCATATCAATACTTGACAAGTCTCCATCTTCTAGCCGGTACATATCCATGTGGAAAAGCGGTCTCTTACCTTCCCGATATTCTCTAACAATTGTAAAAGTGGGACTTTTAACAGGACGTTTAATTCCTAAAGCTCTTGCAATTCCTTTAGTTAATGTAGTTTTTCCGGCACCCAAATCACCAGATAAGAGTAATAAATCATGACCCTTACTACTTTTACCAATTGCGTTGCCTAACTTTTGCATCTGTTCATCAGAATTTATTTCTAATGAGTTCATTTTATTTCTCCATATTAGCTTGAGCAGCAGTTAAAATAGCTAATAAATATACATCTTCCGTCTTGCATCCACGTGACAAATCGTTAATTGGAGCAGCAAGACCTTGCAATACAGGACCAATTGCGCTGAATCCACCTAAACGTTCTGCCACTTTATAAGAAATATTACCAGATTGTAGTTCTGGGAAAATAAACACATTTGCGTGTCCAGCAACTGCAGAACCTGGGGCTTTTGCTTCTCCAACACGAGGAACAATTGCAGCGTCAAATTGTAATTCTCCATCGCAAATTAAGTCTGGATATTTTTGGTGTACTAACTCAGTCGCTTCTTGCACCTTAGTTACCATTGGGCCCTTTGCTGATCCCTTAGTTGAAAAGCTAAGCATTGCAATTTTAGGCTCAAGACCAATCATTTCAGCTATTTTACTTGATTGATAAGCAATTTCAGCTAGAGTTTCACTATCTGGATCAATATTAATAGCACAATCAGCAAAAATATACTTTTCATCTCCGCGTTCCATGATCATAGCTCCTGAGACACGGCTCATACCTTTTTTAGTCTTAATAATTTGAAGAGCTGGACGCACAGTATTAGCAGTAGAATGAGTGGCTCCTGAAACCATCCCATCGGCTTTTCCTTCATATACTAGCATTGTGCCAAAGTAAGAAACGTCTTGTAGAATTTTCTTTGCTTCTGCTAAAGTATTCTTTCCTTTTCTTAACTCAATAAAGTCTTGACACATTTTTTCAAAATCAGGGTAAACTGCTGGATTAATAATTTCAATTGAGCCTAAATCAACATTCAAGCTTTGAGCAGTCTCTATTACCTCATCAGGCTTTCCCAGTAAAAGTGGTTTAACAATACCTTCTTTTTCGAGGCGAACAGCAGCTTTTATTATTCTGTCATCGTTTCCTTCCGGAAAAACAATTACTTTCTTTGATTCTTCTGCCTTTTTCTTAAGTGAGTCAAATACTTTCATAACAAATTAAGCCTTTCTTTTTTATTTATAGATAATATTTTACAATTTCAAAGCTTTTTCTCAAAACAAAAACTATGCCATATCTGCTGGGTTTACTTCTTGTGGTAATTGCCAATCAATTGGACTTTCACCAAATTTAATCAAAGCATCATTACATCTAGAAAACGGACGTGAACCGAAAAAGCCACGATCTGCTGAAAAAGGACTAGGGTGGGGAGATTTGATAATTACATTCTTTCCCTCATCAATTAAAGGAATTTTATTTTGTGCAAATTTTCCCCACAAAATAAAGACAACTTTTCCTCGGTCACTTAGCGCCTTAATAGCTGTGTCCGTAATTAGTTCCCAGCCTTTACCTCGGTGCCCATTAGCATTTCCATATGGTACAGTCAAAACTGCATTTAAGAGTAATACTCCTTGATCTGCCCATTTTTTAAGGTAGCCATGATTTACTGGGACTGCACCCACATCATCATATAGTTCTTTATAAATATTTTTTAAAGATGGAGGCAATGGAACTCCTGGATTAACACTAAAGCTCATCCCAGTAGCTTGACCTGGATTATGATATGGATCTTGTCCTAAAATTACAACTTTCGTATCTGCAAAACTTGTTAATTTAAAAGCAGTAAAAATATGATACATATCGGGAAATATCTGTTTCGTTTGATATTCTTCCTTTAAAAAATCACGTAATTCTTGATACTTTTCACTTTCAAAAGCTGGTGCTAAAACTTCATCCCAATCATTTCCAATTAATTTTTTCATACTTATTCTATCCTCTTGTCTCTCTAAGAAATCCAAGTTCATGATATCATATAGATAAAAGATTGGAGGACTTAAAATGATTAAACTTATTGCAAGTGACATGGACGGCACGTTGTTAAATAAACAAATGCAAATTTCATCTGAAAATATTGCTGCTATAAAAGAAGCACAAGCAAAAGGCGTTGAATTTTTAGTTGCAACAGGTCGGGCACCTTCCGAATCTCAGGGCATCCTTGCTAAAGCCGGACTTCATACAGGATTCATTAATTTGAATGGTGCAATGGTCTTTAATACTGCTGGCGAACTAATTGTAAATGAACCAATTCCTAAAGACCAAAGTATTAAGATCAATAAATTACTCAAAGATTCTGGTTTTTACTTTGAAATAGTTGCTGCAGATAATGTTTATTCAGATTCTCGTTTGCGCAGAATTGCTAACTTTTCTGATCTATTAGTTGATCTCAACAAAAAATTAACTTTTAAAAAGGCAGTTTCTTTTGCTGCTGGTTCAGATGAAATCATGAGAATTAAATATGTTTCTGACTTTAAAGATTTGCTTGAAAAACCAGACTTTGAAGCCATGAAATTTGTTGCTTTTCATCCTGATGGCCCTAAAGTATTTAAACATATTCGTGAAGAAATCGGAAAAATGGGTGATTTAATTGTCACTGCGAGTTCTTCTACTAATATCGAAATTAACAATATTAAAGCTCAAAAAGGGATTGCTTTAATGGATTATGCTCGCTTGCAAGGCTACCAACCAAATGAAGTAATGGCCATTGGCGATAATCTTAATGATGAATCAATGATTCGCATGGCTGGCGTAGGTGTAGCAATGGAAAATGCTGCGCCTGAAATCAAGAAAATTGCTAACTTTATTACTAAAAGTAACAATGATAATGGAGTTGCATACGCAATTCGTCATTTTTGTAAATAAACATAATTTTTCTAAAGGCAGATGAAATTATGCGTTATACTGTCCAACTTACACATGGTCAAACTTGTGGTCAAATTCCAGTAAAAAATGATCAGGGTGAAATAGTTTATATTTTAAAAGGTAATCTTAATGAATTTAACCAACCAATCATTTTAACTGATATTAACCATAATGAAATTGGTCGACTTTATTTAGACTCTAACCATCTTTTAGCAAGTTATAGTGTTGATGTGGTCAATCATTCTCTAGTCAAAGTAAAAAAACTTAATAGTCGTTTTACTAATTTATTCTATATTACTCGGTTAAATTATTGGATCAAAGGAAGTTTAAAACAAGGAAGATACGGATTTTACTCAGGTATTAAAAAAGTGGCTAGCGTTTCTTCACTAGTCACTGACATGGGGCTTACCTGGAGCTGTGATATCTCACGTCCTGAAGACGTCCCCTTTATTATTTTAATTAGTTTGCTTTTTACACAGTGGCATACTAAACCACTATTTTTGCCAACTTTTAATTTTCAAAATCAAATTAATGCACTTTCTTAATCACAGTTTAAATAATAATATGAGAAATTAAACACTTGATATTGATGAGAACAAACGTGCTTTTGAAAATCAATTAATTCAATAATGATTGCTAAATCTTCCAATAAATAACTATAACTTTTATTGCAGCTATGACTAATCCAAAAACAAATTCGATCATAGAGGATATTAGTCAATTGTTTAAGGATGAGCTCTGAAAAACTTCCTCGCTTGTAAACATATGAGCGAATATATTGAAAAAAATGTTCCCTCATCTTTTCACACATACAGTTTTCTTCACTGAAATTATATGCATTATAGAAATATTGTTTATGTTTTTGAATATAGCTACATAAACTATTAAGAATTTGTCTTAAACTATTCTTTTCATTTTTACGTAATTCTTTTTTCAGCTCTAGCAAAATACAAGCTTCAATACAGTTATTTATTTTTCCATATCGTAAATAGAAAGTTCTTCTACTAATTCCTGCTTCAAGACAAAGTTTAGAAATATTTATTTTCTTTAGGTCTGGTTGAGATAACATATCATGTAAAGCTATTTGAACTCGTTGTAATTCATCCAGCATTTCATTCTAATTTCCTTTCTAATTAAACTATGATCACTCTCCAATCTTACATAGTTTTATTACTTTAACAGGTTTTTAAGTTGTGTGCAATATTAATAATGTAATTAATGTTATTTTTAAATATTTCTTTAAATTTAATAACAAAAAGAGAATCAATCTTTCTTTAATGATTGATTCTCTTTTATTTTAATTAACTTTTTTAATCATATGGTCATACATACGATCTCCGATCGTCATGGTAGAAGTCGTTTTAAAGCCCACATAATCGTACAAACGAGCAGCTCTAGGATTATCTTGATCAACATTCAAGCTTATCTTTTTATATCCATTTTGGCGTGCTATCTCAGGGGCGATTTTAATTAATTTCTGTCCAATTCCTTCCCCCCAATGTTTTGGAGAAACAGCAATAGCATCCAGATACCATTCATGCGGGAGTGCTTCTTTATCTGAAAAAATAACTGCATCAAGAGGTAATCCAACTTTCGGATATGCACTTTTTAATGAGATATCAATCAAACCTTGATCATCATAACCATACATTACTATTAAACCAATTGGTCGATCTAAATCATCGGTTTCTACCCACATACGATTATGTGAGTAACGATAATGAGGAGAATAAAAGCCATGTTTCATTAAATCATAAAACTGACTCTCTGGAAGAGCTTTAATAGTATCCATATCCATTTCGTCAAAGATTTGTTTTAAAATTGGATAAACTAAAGGAAAATCAGTTAATTTTGCCTTTCTAATCATTTAATTCACCTACTAAATCCCATACTTACGATGAATTTCACGGTCTTGATCACGCTTTTTAATAGTTTGGCGTTTATCATATTGCTTCTTACCTTGTCCTACTCCAATTAAAACCTTAGCAAATCCATGTTTTAAATATACTTTTAAAGGAATAATTGCCATCCCTTGTTGAGCTTGAATTCCAGCTAAACGAGCGATTTCTTTCTTATGAAGCAATAAGCGCCGTGAGCGTAAAGGATCATGATTATAGCGATTACCTTCTTTATATTCACTAATATGAACATTTTCTAAAAAAGCAGATCCATTAATAATTTGAACATATCCGTCCCGTAAATTAATTCTACGTGCACGAATTGATTTAATCTCCGTTCCAGTTAATGCAATTCCGGCTTCAAGAGTTTCCTTAATAAAATAATCATGACTTGCTTTTTTATTTTGAGCAATCAAATTATCTGCTTTTTGTTTCATCGTTTTCTTCCTAATTATTTTTTATCGGACTTGACAGCTGTTGTTTTGCGATGACGAATCTTAAAATTATGGCCATTATTTACGTGAGAAGTATTGTTATTTCTCTTGTTTCCACCATTTTTACGTCCTTTATCAAAGCTACGTTTTCCACGATTATTACTTCTTTGAGGACGCTTTGGGACATTCGGATCATAAATTTCAAAGTCTAATTGATGTTGTTCCACATCAGCTCTAATCAACTTAACTTTTATTGGCATCCCAATCTTAAACTGCTTATGTGAATTACGTCCAGTTAAGGTTAATGATTTTTCATCAAAATTATAGTAGTCATCGTTTAAATTAGAAATATGAATTAAACCTTCAACAGTATTTGGCAATTGAATAAACATTCCGAAACTTGTTACTGAGGAAACAATTGCATCAAATGTTTGACCAACTTTATCAGCCATAAACTCAGTCATCTTGAGATCGTTCACACTTCGTTCAGTATCAATTGATTTTCTTTCTTGTGTTGAAGTTTGTTCAGCAACATCTGGAAGTTGAGCCTTAAAGTGCTTTTGAATATCTTGATCCATATTTTCATTTGCATATTCATGAATCATACGGTGGACCATTAAATCAGAATAGCGACGAATTGGGGAAGTAAAGTGAGTATAGTACTTAGCTGCTAACCCAAAGTGACCCAGTGGTTCAGGAGAATAATGTGCTTGCTTTAAGCTACGAAGCATCATCATTTGAACAACAGCTTCTTCAGGTGTACCCTCGGTTTTAGCTACAATCTTTTGCAAATCCTTTGGCTTTACATCATTTGGATCAGCCTTTACGTTTAGTCCAAATGCACTTACAAACTCAAAGAATGATTGCATTTTTTCTTGATCTGGAGTTTCATGTACACGATAAAGGAAAGGTGTATGTTTCTTATAGTAGTCTTCGGCAACAGTTTCATTTGCCATCAACATAAAGGATTCAATCATCTTTTCAGCAGTTCCACGTTCATGAAGAACAATATCTGTTGGCTTACCCTTATCATCAACTACAATTTTTGCTTCTGGTTCTTCAAAATCAATAGCCCCACGTTGGTGACGTTTTTTATACAAAATATTATGTAAATCGGCCATTTCATGAAGCATTGGGGCTGCATCTGCATACTTTTGCTCTAGCTTTTCATGATTATTTGGATCAAGAACTTTATTAACATTATTGTAGGTTAAACGTCCATGTGACTTCATAACTGATGGATAAATTCTATATCCAACACGTTTACCTTCTGGAGTAATTTCCATATCACATGATAGAACTAAACGTTCTACACCTTCATTAAGAGAACAAATACCATTTGATAATCTAAATGGAAGCATTGGGATAACACGATCAACTAAATATGTACTGTTACCACGAGCAAAAGCTTCTTTATCTAGCGGTGTGCCTTCTTTTACATAATGAGATACATCAGCTATATGTACTCCTAAGTGATAGTTACCATTAGGGAGTTTCCAAACTACGACTGCATCATCAAAGTCTTTAGAATCGTCACCGTCAATTGTTACAGCTGGTTGATCGGTAATATCAACCCGTTTACTTTTTTCTTCTTCAGTTACATGATCAGGAATGTTATTTGCTTGATCCATTGCTTCTTCAGGCCAATCAGTCCGAATATCATTATCAACAACAATTGACATGATATCAACACCAGGATCATTCTTATTACCGATTGTGAGAAGTGCTACACCCTGCATTTCATCTGGTTGATCTTCATCAGGATATTTAGTAATAGAAATTTTAACCATATCACCCATTTGTGGCTTAACACCATTATTAGTGATATTAATTTTATATTTCTTTAATTTTCTATTTTCACTAACAACATAACCGTAAAATCCACTTGATTTCACTACTTCATTAGAATATGGATGAAATTCTCCAACTAAAGTTTCTACACCACGTTCAGTAATTTCTTCGATTTTACCTTCTGGACCTTTGCCATTCCATGGATTAGCACCAGCAATAATTTTTACCTTAACGCGGTCCCCATCAATAGCAAATTTGGTATTATGTTTATCAATAAAGGCATCTTCCATGCTTTCATCATCAAATCTGACAAAACCAAATCCTTTATCATTTGCCTTAAAGGTACCTTCAGCAACAGTGTTTAATTGATTCAACTGGTACTTTCCCTGACCATCAGTTACAATCTTTTTACTATGCTCTAAAAAAGTTAAAGCTTTAACCAAATCAGGAAAATTCAATCTTTGGCTACGACTAAGATCATTTTCAAGTTGATCCACATCATATTGTTCTTGAGGATTATGTCTAAATGTTTCATAAACATCAGCTAAAACTCGTTCATTCTGTGTCATTATATAAATTGCCTCAATTTCTTTATAAAATAAGTTAAGTTAAAAGAAATTAAAAAAGCCCTCCTGTGACCGGAAGGCTTTTTTTACTTGGATGAAAGTACTGCCAAGATCAAAGCAAGAGCAAAAAAGAGAACCAATAATACAGCGGTAATCCTTTCCATTAATGCTTCAAATCCACGCTTCTTTGTCTGGCCGCTAAATACTGCACCGCCGGACAATGCGTTTAAGGCATCTTGTTGCTTTTGCGGCTGCATCAACGTAGCAATAATAATTAAAAAGCTAACAATGATGAGTAGCGTCATGACGATATTATACAAAGCGCTGCCTCCATTACCTAAATTTCTTACTGTACTGATTTTACCATATTTAGCCAATGAATGCTAAAAGAAAAAGGGAGTCACCTAGAGCAACGTCCCTTTTTCTTTTATTTCAACTATTAATTAAAATTGTTTGTGTAAGTTGTAGAAACTGTGAATTCCTTTGTATTGAGCAGTTGAACCCAAAGCTTCTTCAATTCTCATTAATTGGTTGTACTTAGCAATTCGATCAGTTCTTGACATTGAACCAGTCTTAATTTGACCAGCATTAGTTGCAACAACTAAATCAGCAATTGTAGTATCTTCAGTTTCACCAGAACGGTGAGAAACAACAGCAGTGTAGCCTGCTTCCTTAGCCATTTCAATAGCTTCAAAAGTTTCAGTCAAAGTACCGATTTGGTTAAGCTTAATTAAGATTGAGTTAGCAACACCCATCTTAATACCCTTTTCAAGGTAGTTAGTGTTAGTTACGAATAAATCGTCACCAACGATTTGTACCTTATCACCTAAACGTTCAGTGAAGACTTTCCAACCTTCCCAATCGTTTTCGTCCAAAGGATCTTCAATGGAAATAACTGGGTATTTGTCAACGATGTCTTCCATAAGTGAAGTCCATTCTTCAGCAGTGTATTCACGGCCGTCAGCAACAGTCACATACTTCTTAGTATCCTTGTTGTAGAATTCAGAAGCTGCACAGTCAAATGCAATAGAAATATCTTGACCAGGCTTGTAGCCAGCACGTTGAATAGCTTCAACTAAAATTTCAAATGGTTCTTCGTTGTTCTTCAAGTTTGGTGCAAAACCACCTTCGTCACCTACAGCAGTTGATTCACCACGTTCTTGAAGCAAGCTCTTCAAAGTATGGAAAGTTTCTGCACCCATACGAACAGCTTCATGAAGAGACTTAGCACCAACTGGCATAATCATGAATTCTTGGATATCAACGTTGTTATCGGCGTGCTTACCACCGTTAATAACATTCATCATTGGAGTTGGTAAAACATGAGCGTTTGGTCCACCTAAGTATTCGTATAAAGGTAAACCTAATTCATCAGCTGCAGCACGTGCACTTGCTAATGAAACAGCCAACATAGCGTTAGCACCTAAACGACCCTTGTTTGGAGTACCGTCAAGGTCAATCATAGTTTGGTCAATTAAACGTTGATCAGTTACATCTAAGCCAATAACAGCTTTTGCAATTTCACCATTAACGTTTTCAACAGCAGTTAAAACACCTTGACCAAGAAAACGAGACTTGTCACCATCACGTAATTCTACTGCTTCATGTTCACCAGTAGAAGCACCAGATGGTACGATAGCACGACCAAAGCCACCTAATTCAGTGTAAACTTCAGCTTCAACAGTTGGATTACCACGAGAGTCAAGAACTTCACGTGCGTGAATATCAG
>CANOQA010000008.1:0-54528 GCA_947568765.1 uncultured Lactobacillus sp.
CTGTGCCTGCTGTTGGAGCTGTGGCTGCCGTGCCTGCTGTTGGGGCTGTGGCTGCCGTGCCTGCTGTTGGGGCTGTGGCTGCCGTGCCTGCTGTCGGGGCTGTGGCTGCTGCCGTGCCTGCTGTTGGAGCTGTGGCTGCTGTACCTGCTGTCGGAGCTGTGGCTGCTGTACCTGCTGTCGGAGCTGTAGCGGCTGTGCCTGCTATATTTGCTGTAAGTGGAGCAGTTTCTCTTACATCAGCTGTTTCTGCAACTAAGCCTATATTGTGTTCATCTTGTAAGTTATTATCATTTTCAGCTGCCTTCGCCTTACCGGTATTTAAGGTAAAAGCCATTAATAATGCTGCTGTAGTCAGAACTAATCTATACTTTTTCATTTTATTTTTTCCTCTTTAATTCATCTTCACCATGAGTTGTTTTTACCCAATATGAGTTGCCACGTATTTTCTTATAAAAAGCGATAATTATAGAAATATATAACAACAAATTATATATTGGAAAAGATATCAGCATACTTGCCATTAATACGTACTGCTTAGACAATGTTAATTTCCAATATTTCCATCCCAAGTAGCCACACCAAATTATGTTAATACTTATCAGTAGAACTAGTAAGCGCCAATATCCCTCTGCATTAATGCTCACAAATCCAAGGACTACCAAGTGACTTGCTCCAGTAATTAACGTAATTATTGGTAAAATCATGTAGAAAGTCATTTCACATTTTGCTCTTAAATTAAGATTGTCGTTAGATATTATTCTTCTCCAATAATTTACTAAGCAATCTAATCCGCCCTGCACCCATCTACTTCGTTGTCTAATAAAAGCTAGAGGATGACTTACGGCTTCCTGAAACACCACGATATCGTGAGCATACAGAGTCTTTTTTCCATTCAAAAGAAAACGTGTACTAAATTCAAAATCTTCAAGCAAAGCATTTCCCCAAGGTCGATTAGTATCAACTGCACTTGCACGAATACATTGACCATTTCCAGAAGCTGCTGCATTAGAGATGATATTTCGTGTATTTTGGATCCAATCATTAATTAAGGCAAACTCTATATCCTGTAAAATATGTAGCCAATTAGTTATCTTTATCATACCTACTCTAGTTTGCAAAAGATCTAAATTTTCATCTAAAGAGAAGTACTGTAAAATCTTTCGATAGCCTTTTGCTGTCATATAGGCATCTGCATCCATAACTTCAATAATCAAGTATCGAGGATCATAATTATTCTGTGAAATGAGTCGACTATAGGCCCAATTAAGGGCTTCACCTTTACCAATTTGTGCATTTGGCTTTTTTCGCTCAAGCAACTTAACTCGATCAGTTTTTTCTTGAGATATTACCATCTTAGTAATAGACGACGTTTTATCGGAAGAATCGTCATCAATAATTACCATTTCAACCTGAGAAAGTCCTGCCGTACTTTTTAAAAATTGTTTTATTGTTCGACTAATTACCGCCTCTTCATTCATTGCGGGAACTAATACTACTAAATGATACTTAGGATCAATTTTGCTTATATTTTTTGATAAGAAAGATTTAGTATTTTTACCCCATATTATTAATAAAACAACCCAAAGTACATAAATAAAAATCCCCATTGCTGAAATATCAAAAATAATAGACTCTATTTTTGATCACTTCCTAACAGACAAGTCATTTACTTAACTCGAATTGCTATAGGAGCCGTCGCCGCAGTTGCAGCAAGAGACCCTTTTGCAGGAATGCCGAGTTTGCCCGGGATACCTGGTTTCCCTGGAATTTCAGGCTTGCCTGGGATAGCTGGTTTTCCTGGGATACCTGGAATAATAATCCATTTACCATCAGTTACTCCACCTTTAGCAGTTTCTGCCACTTTACCTAGAGCAGCTGTTTTTGCCACTGATGCTTTGGAAGCTGTTTTTGCTGTTTCACCTGAGGTTAAACTATTCGCTATTACCTGATAAACATCAAGTTGACCTAAGATAATTACTGTACCTAAAGCAAAAACTATCTTTTTCCAGTTCTTAATCTTCATCTTTATTCCCTCCTACGCTATTACAAGTGTTATGTTATCACTTCACTTTTTCTAATTCAATGTTATTTATAATAATATTTTGATGTTATTAACAGATTATTATAATCACTATTTGCAATTCATAATATCTGGAATAATCTAGTGTTGTCTTCAGCTAATCATATACATGGAAAGAATTAACAGAATATATTTTCAAAATTCACTTTTTCATCAGTACGTTTATTTTAAAGTGCTTTATCTTACTTAATTTGTTTTTTATTTAAGTCATTCTCGTTATATAACAATCCTTAGATTATAGTTGTTTTTATTATTTTAATTACTCCTTTGCTATTTTGAAGCACAAAAAAACCGAGACTCATTTCTGAATCTCGGAAGTAATAGTTTATTCTAAATATCTAATTTATTCTTTAATCTCGACCATATCTTCTTCTTCAGATTTTTGTTCAATCTTACGGAGCCATGGTAAAACAAATCCTAAGCCAAACAATACAACAACAGTAATAATGTTCATCCATAATTGATGAGTAAATGCCTTAGTACCCACTGCCACGTTTTGAGGAATAAATCCTAAAGTAGCACAAACAAAGGTAAAGAGTAAGCACCACCCACCAACAGTTAAAGCACCGGCCTTATTTTTTATAAAGACATAGTCGGAGTGATACTTATCTTGGTGCATTCTCATTGCTACAAAGGCAAAGAATACCCAACAAGTCTTATATGGCGAAATAATTCCGTTAACATTCAAAAGCCAGTTATAAATAGTATTGATGTTCGGCAAAGTTCCAGTCAATAGAAGCAAGAACAAACTAAGTCCGACAGTGAATGTGTATGAATGAATTGGACGTCCGTTCTTGTTTTTCTTAGTAAGCCATTTAGGCATGAACTTAGAACCAACATCCCCTGCAAATACACGACTTGATGCATCAAGTAACACTGCAAGTTGCGCCATCATAAAGATTGCTTGGACAACTGCAAAAATGTACATTAGCACTTTACCTACACCCAAACTTTCACCAAGTAATTGGAAAGCGTAGTAAGGACCGTTCATCTTAAAGTCATGTGGAATGTGGTGAGCATTAAAGAACATTGCTAAAGCCAAAGTTCCAAAGATGGTTAAGAATCCAGTCATAATTGCTAGCATCCACATTGCTTTAGGAAAGTCGCGCTTGGGATTCTTCATTTGTTGCACATAAGGCGCAGCAAGTTCAGCACCTGACATTGCAAAGATCAAAAGACCAGTAGTTGAGAAGTAATTCAAGCTAAACGAAGGCTTAAATGCGCCCCAGTTAAATGGTTGTGTTGCAATATGATGTCCATGCATTACTGACCAGGCAGCAAGCAAAACAAAGAGCATAGACATAATAAACATTGCTCCCCCACCAATTAAAGAAAGAATTTCTAGTGAGTTGCGTAGTTTATTTTCTAATAAAATAAAAATCAAAATAATTACGAATGTCAAAATTCCAAACCAGAATGTTGACATTTTTTTATCTAAACTATTGTTTCCAAAAATCATCCAGCTGAATGAAACAATAACTGAGTTTGACACGTCGACAATATACGGTACACTTTGGACCCAATACATCCATGAGGTCCAATAGCCTAAAGTATCATTAGTACTTCTTCTTACCCAAGAAGCAAGACCACCATCCTGATTATCAAAAGTCAAACTCATCTGACTACTAATCAATGCGTAAGGAATAACATAAGTAAATAGAAGAAAAATCCAAGAAATTACAACTGATAGACCTTGGTTTTGAAATGGATAGAAGATATTTTCAAAACTAATAATCGTTACAAAGTCAATCAATGCAATAACTGGCCAACTCATATAGTGCTTTTTATTCGGTTCTAAATCATTTAAGACATCTGGTTTATCCAATTTTCAATTTCCTCCAAAATTAAAATATTTATCTAAATCCAATGTCTCAAATTTGGAGGTTTTAAAACTATCATCAAAGTATTTAAATCCACTTGTAGAAATCCTCTATAAATCGCTATAATTTATGCCGTAGTCTACTTGCAAATCAAACTGCGTACAAAAACGTTCGCACAAAATTATAAGGATTTATAAAAAATTTGCAAGTCTATTTTAGAAAATATATAGGAAAACAAGGTGATTAAATGAATTTTCTAAAAATTGCGCTAAGCAATGGACTTAAAAATAATAGTTTTAATTCATGGCAAACTACTAATTTGAACGATAATCCTCAAGCTAGTGAACTTGCCGCAATCGTTGTAGCAGATACTGATCAAGATAGTCTTAAAACTGCTCAAGATTTACAAAAGACATCTGGCCTTGGAATTCCTATTCTTAAAGTTTCACATGAAACAATTTCTAACAATGAAAAAGAAAAAATAATCAGTGCAGCTAATAATTATACTAAAGAAATGGTTCCCGGCTTTTTAACTGATTTAGTAAACTTCGCTGAAGAACACCCAGTCAGCTTTACAACGCCAGGGCATCATAATGGTTTATATTATGAAAAACATCCTGCCGGTGTTATCTTTAACCGTTTTTTTGGTAAAAATCTAATGTTTGCAGATACGAGCGACACTGTTCCTGAACTGGGTGATACGATGACACATGAAGGAACACCACTAACTGCTGAACAAAAGGCCGCTGAAACTTACCACGCCGATAAAGTTTATTTTTGTACTAATGGTACAACTAGTGCTAATTCAATTTGTGCTAGTGCACTCCTCACAAAAGACGATTTAGTCCTTTTTGACCGCAACAACCATAAATCACTGTATAACAGTGCGCTAGTAATGAGCGGCGCAAAACCAGTTTATATTCCAACTGACCGAAATGCACTGGGATTAATCGGCGAGATGGATCCTGATTTTTTAAGTGAAGAAAAAATTCGTGCTGAAGTTGCTAAAATCGCTCTTGAAAAAGCAAAAGCCAAGCGTCCCTTTAGACTAGCTATTATTCAATCAGAAACTTATGATGGTCTTTTTTATGATGCTAAATGGATGATTAACAAGATTGGCAAGCTTTGCGACTATATTTTATTCGATTGTGCTTGGGGCGGCTTTGAACAATTTGTCCCAGTTATGAATCACTTGTCTCCTCTTAATTTAGAATTTGGACCAGAAGATCCAGGAATCTTAGTAACTCAATCGCTTCATAAGCAACAGGCTGGTATGGGACAAGCTTCTCAAATACTAAAAAAAGATGCTCATATTAAAGGACAAGAGCGTTATGTTGACCATAAACACTTTAACCATGCTTATCTTAAATTTGTAACTTCTAGTTATTCTTACCCTCTTTATGCTTCTCTAACAGTCAATTCCTACTTAACTAGTGGTGAAGGTAACAAAAAATGGTGGGATAAGATTTTACGATTAGGAATCGAATGGCGTAAAGAATTAATTAGAAAGTCCAAATTATTTAGGCCATTAGTAATTGATAACTTCGAAAATATTAGTACTGATGAGCTAGCCACCAATGAAAAATACTGGAATTTTGATCCAAATAATCTTTGGCATGGCTTTAGTAAAATCGCAACGGGACAAGCAATGCTTGATCCACTAAAGATTACAGTAGTCACACCCAGTATTGATGTTAAAAAAGCAAAATATGAAGATACAGGTATTCCAGGCCCAGTAGTAGCTGAATTCTTAATGGAGAAGCGAATTATTCGCGCAAAAGATGATCTATACTCACTGCTCTTCTTACTTACCCCCGGCGATACAAAAGCGGAATTAGATACATTACTTAATGCATTTCTAGAATTTGAACATTACTACGATGAAGATGCACCATTAGAAAAAGTATTACCTAAATTGGCTAAGGTATATGGTGATCGCTACAAAGGTTATACTTTACAGCAACTTTGCCAGGAAATGCATAATTATTACCGGGGAAATAAAACTTTCACATTACAACAAGAACTATTTGCTAAACCGAACATGCAAAATTATCCAATGACTCCAGAACATGCTGACTATCTCTTTATGAAAAATAAAAGCGAGTTAGTTAACCTAGATGATGTTAAGGATAGAATAGCTGCAGAAGGTGCGCTTCCTTATCCACCCGGGGTCTTTATTGTTGCACCAGGAGAAAAATGGAGCGACATTGATCAAAAGTACTTTAAAGTTTTAGTAGGAGCTATTGAACGTTTTCCTGGCTTTGTTCCCGAAATTCAAGGAGTATATTGGGATCAAAAATCAGATGGTAAAATAAGAGTACAAGCAGAAGTATTAAAGGAGAAAAATTAATGGTTTTATCTTGGAAAGAAAACTTACCAATCGAATTAAAAGAAAAAGTCGATAAAGTCGACAAAATGATTGAACCTCGTCTAGAAGAAATTGACGAGCAAGTATTTTATAATCAACAACGCGTTTTAGATTTGTTCAGAAAGCACCGCGTAGGAGAAGAAGACTTAGTCCCTTCAACTGGTTACGGCTATGATGATGTAGGCCGCGATAAGCTTGAAGCAATGTATGCAGATTATTTTAAGACTGACGACGCATTAGTACGTCCACAATTTTCTTCAGCAACTCATGCAATTGCTGTTGGACTTTTCAGTATGCTGCGCCCTGGCGATACTCTTTACTACTTAACTGGCATGCCATATGACACCATTCAAGAAGTTATTGGTTTAGCTGGTAACAAGCCAGGTAACATGAAGGAATGGGGTATTGACTTTAAGCATACCGATTTACTTGATAACGGTGAAGTAGACTATGAACAAGCTAGAAAAGATCTGCAAGATCCAAAGATTAAAGTCGTAACGATTCAACGCTCTCTTGGCTACGCCGTTCGTGCAAGCTTCACAATGGAAAAAATCAAAAAGATGCTTAAATTCATTAAAGAAGTTCGTCCAGATGTAAAGATATTTGTTGACAACTGCTATGGTGAATTTTCTGAGACAGAAGAACCAACTTTCTACGGTGCTGATATGATGGCAGGATCTTTATTTAAGAATGCCGGTGCTGGTATTGTTAAAGCTGGTGCTTTCTTAGTTGGTAAAAAGGATCTTATCGAAGGTGCTGGTTCTCGTCTTAATGTACCTGGCGCTGGTAAAGGCGAAGGTGCTACTTGGGGTTATTTAAGAGATATGTACCAAGGCTTCTTTATGGCAGCTCACACTACTGGCGAAGCCCTAAAAGGTATGATATATACGGCTGCGCTTTGCGAAGAGATGGGAATGAAAGTTGCTCCTAAGTGGAATGATCCAAGAACCGATATCGTTCAAACTGTAACCTTCGGTGAACCAGATCCAATGGTTAAATTCTGTGCTGCTATTCAACACTATTCACCAATGAACTCATTTGTTGATCCTATTCCATACCACCAAGATGGTTATGAAGATGATGTTGTTATGGCTTCAGGTAGCTTTACTGAAGGTTCTACCATTGAATTATCTTCCGATGGTCCCCTTCGTGCGCCTTATCGTCTATACATTCAAGGTGGCTTATCTTACGCTCATGATAAGATTGCAATCACTCATGCAGTAGAAGAAACTTTCTATAAAAAGAATTAATATTATTAATAACTTCAAAACGGCAAGTGAATTATATTCACTTGCCGTTTTTATTTTTCTTATTAAATTTAATCTAAAATCATTTTTTCTTTAGTCTCTTCTACAAATCCGCGACTCTTATATAACCTTTTTGCTTTGATATTTGAAGGAAAGACTTCTAAAAAAGCTGGACGTTCTAAATAAGGAATTACAGTATCCAATAATTTACCACCAATCCCTTTTCCTTGAAAGTCTTTTAGTACATAAATATAGCCCAGTTCGTTCTCCTTAAAAGCAACAAAACCTACTATCCGATTATTAACCTGAGCTATATAAATTGTTTCTGAAAATAGTTCTTCTTTATATATCGCAACCTCAAGTGGAGCATACAGATCAACTGCATTACCTACAATTAATTCCTGCATTCTCGCTTCATCATGTACTTTACATAATTGGACATAGTCCGTATTTTTATATTTTCTAATAATTACTTCTTCTGACATAACTAACCTAAATTCTATATAAAATATCAGGAGAAATAGCTCCTGATTAATGACCAAATTGGCTAGCTTTTCTACGTAATCTCATCTTATTACTATCCTTCTTAATTTTAAGTAATATTAGCATGCCATTAAATAATTGTAAATATCTAATAAAAAATTAACTTAATTTTGAATCAATTTAAAATCTTTGTTAGGGTGGAATGTATACTATAAATTTTTAAGGAGGATTTTTTCGAGTTAATCTAGATGATTTAACTCATGTTATGCTAAAAGAAAATCAAAACAATACCAAGGACGTCAAAGAAAAGAAGAATTATAAAAAAGCTCCCCTCATGTCTATTCACTTACGAGTATTTATTGCAGTAGTATTAGGTCAAATCGCTTGTGGTTTTGCTTTAGGTATATCTGGTACTGCTCTTTCTAATGCAAGTAAATATATTCAAATTAGTGATCTCTGGACTGGATTAATTGGAGCAGGACCTTTAATTGGATTAGCAGGTAGTATCTTAATTGGTCGTTTATCCGATAAGATTGGTAGACGAAAACTATTAATGATTAATATGTATGTTTTAGGTGTCTTATCTTTAATACAGTTATTAATTAATGATTTTCTCTTTCTTTTCATCATCAGAGTACTAATTGGATTAATGATTGCCGTTGACTATACTGTTGGAAATGCCCTTTTAACTGAATGGCTTCCTAAAGGAGAGGACAGCAAAAAACAAAGTCATTTGCTTATTTACTGGACAATTGGATTTATTGCTTCATATATAGCAGGTACTTTCATTACGGGCCTTGGTTCACATACTTGGCAAATTATTTTAGCAACTGGTGCTATTCCAGCATTTATTGCAGCTATTTTTAGATCTATCTTTCCTTTACCTGCATCCCCTAGTTGGCTTGCGAGTCGTGGTAAGATCAAAACAGCTAATAAAGTTATTAAAAAGCACATGGGGCGCAAATGGGGAATTTCTAAAAAACTAAAAAAGGCTAAGCCTATCAAAGAAGTTTCATGGACAACATTATTTTCCGGGAAATATTTATGTCGTACTCTAGTCGGTGGTCTCTTTTATGCTTGCCAAGCCTTTGCATTCTTTGGTATCAGTATTTTCCTTCCAATTCTTTTACAAAGTATGCATGTTACCGATCAAAAGATTTCTGGGATTATCTACAATGGTGGTATGTTTATCGGCGTCATTTTAGGAATCTTACTTTTCAACAGAATTAGTCGCCGCGCATTCCTTATCAGCAACTTTTTACTTTCAGGTATCCTAATCGGCTTTTTAGCTATTAATAAAAGCCTTAATTCCAATATTCAACTTGCTATCTTTTGTATTTTTGCGATTATCTTATCTTCTGGTTTAGTACTTGATTACCCATACCCAACTGAACTATTCGATATTAAGGTTCGCGGAACCGGAGTGGGAACTTGTATTACTATCAGCAGATTTGGTGCTGCGGCAGGAACCTTTTTACTGCCTATTTTGACTAATCAAGGCGGTGCAAGCCTATCAATGCTAATCTGCGCAATTGTTCTTTTGACTGCCTTTATTATCTGCTTAATTTGGGCACCTGAAACTTCACCAAAATTTAAGCAAAATAATTGATTCTGTTCTACTTTTTTCTAAAATAAAAATAGAAAGAGTTAGGAGAGGGTACTATGGTAAAAATGACAATTAACCAAGATGCAATCGATTTTCTTAAAAAACGTGGTTATAACAAACATGAAATACTTTTAATTGTTGATGGCGGTGGTGGCGACTACTCAATTGAAGGCGGATCATGTAATATCGGAATGGATTATTCATTAATCTCACTTGATACAATGAAGCACGATCCACGCTACTCAGTAAAAATTGAAAATAATGCTAATTTTGAAATTTATACTTCTGACTACGATTTAGCTTTTTTAGGTGATAACTTGGTTCTAGATATCCACGATACTACCTTACGCCTTCGTAACGATTCTGGCATCTTAACTGGTGCTGTTAAGATTGCTAAGGCAAGCTTTCTTGCCGAACAAGCTAAAAAAGGTATTATAAGTCAAAAAAATTGTTAATTAATAGTTTTACTCTCAAATATAAATTTGAGAGTTTTTATTTACCCTAATTTATAATGATTTTTTTCTAAAAATGTTATATCATTGAAATCAATAATTTAGAAAAGGACATATTGCTATATGATGCTAATTGTATTTTAGTCTCAAGGGACTAATTTACCTTCCCTTGAGAAAACCAAATTTAAAATCTATTTTCTTAAGGAGAAAAATAAAAATTGAATAATACTGACGAAATCGAATTTTCACGTGTACGTAAACTTGTAGCCCACTATGCCGTTTCACCAGAAGCTAATGATAAAATTTTAGCTCAGCCCCTTACAACTAGCTTAGTTAAGGCAAATGCATTATTAGACGAAACGGAAGAAATGCTCTGGATTTTAGATCACGGCCTACACATCCCTTTTATTAATTCAGATGCCTTTACCCCAATTATCAATAAGGTGAAAAAGGGATATATCTTAAATCCCCGCGAACTAGAACAAGTTGCTGACTTTATTAGGGTTACCCGCTTATTAGTACGCTTTTTTGATAAACAAAGAATTAATGCTCCAATTATGGCCAGCTATTGTGATACGTTAACTATTCTAGATAGATTAGAAGAATTAATTTATCAAGATATTGAGCGCGGACAGGTTTCAGACCGAGCAGATAAAGAGCTGACTAAACTACGCCAAAGAAGTGGCAAATTAAATACAACTATCAAAGAAACCCTACAGAAATACTTACAGACAAAAAAGTACCAATCAATGTTGCAAGATTTTCAGATTATTCAAAAAGATAATCACTATACTCTTCCTGTTAAGACAAGTTTTAAGCATACTTTTGGTGGAAATATTATTGATCAATCTAATAATGGGACCACTGTTTTCATTGAGCCAACCAAGATAATTCATCTTACCCAAGAAAAAACTACAGTCGAAAATCAGATTTACTTAATTAAATCTCAAATTTTGGGAAATTTAACAGCAAAAATCTATAATGAGCTAACTCATTTTGAAGCCAATCTTACTGTTATTGTTGATCTAGATTGTATCTTAGCACGCGCAAAATATTCGCATGCTATTGGTGGCAAACGACCAATTTTAAATGAACAAAATGAGCTTCAATTGAACGGAATGAAGCATCCCTTGTTAAGTAATCCCGTTCCTCTATCCCTTAAGTTAGATCCAACTAAACATGGCTTAATTATTACTGGACCGAATGCAGGTGGGAAAACTGTCACACTCAAAACTGTTGGCTTAGCCACTGCAATGACTGAATTTGGTCTCTTCTTACCTAGTACAGCACCGTGTTCCATTCCAATTATGACTGAAATCTATACTTCAATTGGTGATCATCAAGATTTAGATAACTCCCTTTCAACATTTTCTGCTGAAATGAAAAAAATGGCAGAGATTGTTCAAAAAGCCACCCCAAGTAGTCTGATTTTGTTAGATGAACTAGGTAGTGGAACGGATCCCAATGAAGGTGCAGCACTCGCTATTGCTCTTTTACAAACACTACAACTGAAAGGTTGCCTAATCTTAGCGACCACCCACTATAGCGCTATAAAAGATTATTCGACTAAAAATCCTGCTTTTGTTACAGCAGCAATGGATTTTGACTTACAAACACTACATCCCACATATAAACTACTTTTAAATCAAGTGGGTGCTAGTCGTGCTCTCTGGATTGCAGAGAAAAGTGGGATGCCAGAAGACGTATTGTCGGAAGCTAAAGATTTCTTAAATACTGGTATCTTTCCTCTAAGACAAGCTAGTATTAAATTTAAAAATAAACAGAAAAAAATTAAGTCTCTACCTTTTTTTAAAAAAGGTGATCGAATCAAAGTGCCAAAATATCACCAAGAAGTCCTCTTCTACGAGAACTCTGATATAGCTAATCAGATTGTGATTTTCGTTAATAAGGCTTTTGAAACTGTACCCTTAAAAGGAGCAAAATTAGTTCGGAAAGCTGAGGAACTTTATCCTACAGGTTATAATCTCGATTTATTATTTGTTCAGGATTGGCAAGAATATAAATTCAATAAAGATTTAGATCGTGGCTCTAAAAAGGCCTGGAAAAAATTGAAAAACAAATAAATAAAAGACTACAACAAAGATTGTAATAAATCTAAATTGTAGTCTTTTTCTTATCCATCTAATTCAACATCCTGTAGTTTGCGGATAGCATCATACGCTGCTGCACGTTGATTATGGTCCACACCTAAAACCAATAAATCTCCCGCCGCAATCACTGTATCACCATGTGGGATAATTTCTTGGCTTCCTCTTCTAATCGTTCTCACTAAAACATTATCGGGCCAAGCAATACTTTTAATCTCTTGATCTACCAATTTGCTATTTTCATAAACTGGAATATCAAGTTCATCCTCTTCTCCAGCAACTGTCTCAGTTTTAGTAGCTGGCATCATTGCATTTGCTAAACTATCATAAATTGGCTTGCCACCTAATACTTGATCAACCAGCAGAGCAATAAATGCCACAACTGCTAATGGCATTAAATGAAGTAGCGATCCAACCATTTCAGTAATTAAAATAATTGCCGTAAACGGTGCTCGAATAATTGCAGCAAAGTAGCCAGCCATTGAGAAAATAACCAAATTAATTACTAAATGAGCTGGCATTAGTCCTAATTGAACCATTAACATACCATAGGCCGCTCCAACCAAAGCTCCCATTGTCAAAATAGGCAGAAAAATACCACTAGGTAAGCCTGAATCATAAGAAACAATTGAAAAAGCAATTCGCATTACATAGTAAAAAGCAAGCATCCCTACCAATGCCCAGCCTGTTTTTGTAAGCATAGTAGGCATAGATAAAATTAATCGATTACCTGGTCCCGTAATTAATGGCCAATAATACATAATAGGAACTAAAATAGCTAACGGAATTAATCCATGAAGCCATCTTGGTAACCATGTAATTTTCAAATAAACTTTTTTTAATCCAAATAATCCTTTTTTATAAAAATGCCCCAGTAATCCTAAAATGACACCTAAAATAATCAAATGCCAATATAAACCTAAAGGAAAGGCATGTTTATACGGTAAGGCAAGAGCTGGATGAATTCCAAAAAAGTTTGACACCATAAAATTAGCAGCAATAGCACCAACTAAAGCATTCATCCAAACACGAGGAGAGAAATTATGAAAGATTTCTTCTAAAACAAACAAAGCTCCACTAAGTGGTGCACCAAAAGCAGCTGATAAACCACTAGCGGCCCCAGTAGCAAGTAGAACACGTTGATTGTATTTATTCTGCTTTAGTTTTTCTCCAACTCCTTGACCGATAGAAGATCCTAGTTGAAGTGATGGTCCCTCCGGACCTAGGAATAAACCAGTCCCAATTACCAAAATACCACCAATAAGTTTTCTCCAAAGAATTTGCCACCACTTAAGTTGTAATTTACCTTGAAGTTGCAGTTTAACTTCTGGAATACCTGATCCACCAACATGAGGATACTGTTTTACAAAGTAACCTGCAATAATTCCAACTGCTGCTAAACCAATTACGATTGCAATAAACCAAGCCGAATTTTTATGAGCTTGCTTAAAGAGATATAACCAAAAAGCAGAAGTCTTTTCAATTCCAAACCTAAACAATCCAACTACTGTTCCTGCAATCAATCCAACAATCAAAGCTTGAAGCATTAACTTAAGATTGCTTTTTTCTTCTTTTCTCATCCTTACCCACATCCTTACTTTTAGATACTGTTCTATTTTAACGCAAAAAGCCACTACTAATGTAGTGACTTTTCAGTTTCATGTGAAACATTATTATTTTTCTTCATACCATTCAGTATGGAAAGTACCCGGACGATCGTTTCTTTGGTAAGTGTGAGCACCAAAGTAATCACGTTGTCCTTGAATAATATTTTGAGGTAAACGTGGGTTAAAGATTGATTCTAAGTAGTTCAAAGCTGCACTAAGAGTTGGTGTTGGTACGCCAGCATCAGCAGCAATTTTCACAATTTCTCTAAGAGCACCAATATTTTCTTTCTTTACCTTATCAAAGAATGGAGCCTTAAATAAGTTTGGTAAATCTTTATCAGAATTGTAAGCAAACTTAATATCATGAAGCATTTGAGAACGAATAATGCAACCAGCTTCCCAGTTTTGAGCAATAGTTGAGTAATGCAAACGCCAGTTATAAGCTTTTGCAGCCATAGTTAATTGTTCAAATCCTTGGCCATATGAAACAGCCATTGCTAAGTATAAAGCTTTTGCAAGTTGATCAACCAAGTCTTTTGGAGCCTTTTCTGGATCAATCTTTGGTTCAGGATCATCTCTTAAAGTTGCTTTTGACATGAAACGTGCAAGAACAGCTTCTGCAATGACAGTAATTGGGGCACCAAGACGAATTGCGTCTTCAAGCATCCAGTTACCAGTTCCCTTATAAGAAGCTTCATTTAAAATATGATCAATGATATGATCATCAGTTAAATCATCTTTTTGCTTCAAAACCTTAGCAGTGATTTCAATTAAATAAGCTTGAAGTGCGCCTTTATCCCAATTCTTAAAAATTTCGCTCATTTCATCATTTGAATAGTGACCAACAGTACGCAAAACATCGTATACTTCAGAAATAATTTGCATAATACCATATTCAATACCGTTGTGAACCATCTTCACATAGTGACCACTTCCAGCTGGCCCAATATAACCAACACAAGGTTGACCAGTAGGTGTTTTTGCGGCCATAGCTTCAAGAATTGGCGATACTTCTTCATAGGCTTTTTCGTCCCCACCTGGCATTAAGGCTGGTCCATTCAAAGCACCTTCTTCACCACCAGATACACCCATTCCGATAAAGTGAATACCATGCTTTTCCATTTCTTTATAGCGACGATTAGTATCATGAAAATTAGAATTACCACCATCAATCACAATATCGCCCTTATCTAAAAGAGGCAATAATTTTTGTAAAGTTTCATCAACTGGTTTTCCAGCCATAATTTGAACTAAGATTTTACGTGGCTTTTCTAGTGAATTAACAAATTCTTCCCAAGTATAAGTTGGCTTTAAATTCTTATCTTCATATTTTGCTAAAGCATCAACCTCTGGCTTATCAATTGAAAATCCAGAGACAGAGTAGCCATGATTTTTAACGTTTAAGGCAAGGTTTTTCCCCATAACGGACAAGCCAATAACCCCAAATTGTTGCATATTTTTGCCTCCACATAATTTAATAAAATTCATTCATCTACTAGTATACTTTTTTATTACAAATTTCGCACAACTTTGCTTACTTTTTATCAAAAAAATAAAGAGTTCAATTATGTGAACTCTTTACTTAATTATTTCCTAGGAAATTAATGACGAGATGCACCTGATGAAGCGTCTTCCTTAGCTTCTACTGCTTCTGGCTCAGTATGTTCAGAAGCACCTGATGCAGCATCAGCTTCAACACCATATTTACCAGCAAAGTAACTAAATGGCTTTAAAGCTTGAGCATCATATTTTTCAACAAATGCTGGATCATCTAAAGTATTTAATTCAGTTGAATATGGCATTTCATGAGTAATCTTACAGTCAATTAAAACTGGACCTTCCATTTGTTGAGCAGCGTTTACTGCATCTTCAAATTCTCTCTTGGTACGAACAGTAAAGCCTTTTACATTCATACCTTCAGCAGACATAGCCCAATCATTATCTGGCAAAATAACCCCTGACAATGGTTGATGCGATTCATCAACTTGTTCAGCTTCAATGTAACCTAAAGTTTCATTTGTAAAGACTACATTGATAACATGCATGTTGTAGCGTGCTTGAGTTAAAAGCTCTTGGTTCATCATTGCAAAACCGCCATCACCAGCTAAGTTCCATACTTCATGGTTTGGATAAATAGTTGCTGCTGCTAAAGAAGCAGGAGCCCCATATCCCATAGTTGCGTATAAACCAGAAGTAGTCCACTTTTGATCATGATGCAAATGCATTAAGCGGTCAAAGTTAATATTTACGTTACCAACATCAACTGCAAATACTGCATCTGAAGCTGCCTTTTTATTAATTACATCAAAGATTGGCTCAACTCTCATCGGCATTTCATCTGAATTGTTAAAGCTTTCAATCCAAGCATCCCAGTTTTCACGATCAGCAAGCGCTGCCTTATACAATGGAGACTCCGAACGATTTTCGCCCGCTTCAATTAAAGCATGCAAAGTCTTCTTAGAATCTGCTAACATTGGAACAGTTACAGCATGACGTTTGCCTAATCTTTCAGAATTAATATCAATTTGAATTACTTTTGCCTTAGGATTGAAGAAGAAGATAGAGAATGGAGAGTTATTACCTACCCAAACAACTAAATCAGCATGAGTTTGAATATCATTACTTGGTTTAGCACCAACACGACCAATTGAGCCCATATATGCTGGGAACTCGTCTTCAACAATTCCCTTACCCAAGACTGAGGAAACTAAAGGCATCTTGAATTTATTAGAAAATTCCTTTAATTCTGCACTCGCATCTTGCGCACCATGACCGAAGTAAACAATTGGATTTTCAGCATTCTTAATTAATTCAAGTGCCTTATCAAGTTGTTCTTTGCGTGGTGCAGGGAAGTTAGGCACAACTTTGTGAGCTGCCGCATTATTACGGAAGTTGTCTTCAATTTTATCCCAACCAAAGTCCTTAGGTAAGATTAAAACTGCTGGACCTTTTCTTTGGTAAGCTTGACGAATTGCTTCATCCATCAAAACTGGAATAGATTCTGCAGTCTTTGCTTGGTGATTCCAAACCGCAACTGGATCAAACCATGGTTTTTCATCAAAGGCTTGGAAGAAGTCGATATCTTGACGACTAGTTGGAACGTTAGCCACAATTGCAACCATTGGTGTCTTATCATATTTGGCATCATAAAGACCATTCATCAGGTGAACAGCACCTGGGCCAGCAGAACCAAAACAAACTCCAACTTTGCCACTAATCTTATATTCAGCAGAAGCTGCTAAAGCACCAGCTTCTTCATGTCTTACTTCAATAAATTTTATCTTTTCTTTCCAGTTATGAATTGCATTCATTGTTGAGTCAAATGAACCGCCTGGAAAACCGTATATATGATCAATACCCCAATCATATAAGACTTGGAACATTGCATCTGAGCCGCTAATCTTTGTCATAGTATATAAGCATCTCCTTAATGATTTTTCTTACACTTTGATTAAAGCACATTTGTTAACTAATTGAAAGCGTTTGCCAACAGCTCTATATCAATATTTTGATCATTTTTAAAAATAATTACTTCACAAACTTTTTATCTTTTCTTCTAACTTATTATTAAAATACACTTTCAAAGTGTGATTAAGTGATCATACTCAACAAAAAAGCAAAAAAACTTTTTTAATTTTTTTGCTTTAAGTAAGTATTTATTTTTTGATTTTTGCAATTCTTCCTTGTTGAATATATGCAGTTAAAATCGCTAAGTCGGCTGGATTAACACCTGAGATTCTTTCCGCTTGGGCAATCGATTCAGGACGAATTTTTTCAAATTTTTGACGTGCTTCAGTAGCCAAACTTGGAATCGCATTGTAATCAATATCTACTGGAATCTTCTTTGATTCAAGACGATGCAAACGATCAACTAAAGTCTTTTCTTTCTTAATATAACCTTCATATTTCAGAGCAATTTCTACTTGTTCTTTTACGTAACGATCAGTAGCTAAAGTTTCTCCACTTAATTTCTCAACTGCATCAAAAGTCACACGGGGACGTTTTAAGAAGTCTGCGCCACTAACGCCAGCATTTAGTCTATCCTGCTTAACACTAGCGAGATAATCTTGAACTTCATCTGTAGGATGAATAGTTACTTTTTTAATAGCTTCCATTGCCTGGGAAATAGCCTTCTTTTTAACTTCAAATTTTGCATAACGTTCTTCTGAAATTAATCCTAAATTATGACCTTTTTCAGTTAAGCGTAGATCTGCGTTGTCATGTCTAAGAAGAAGCCGATATTCTGCTCTACTAGTAAGTAGACGATATGGCTCATTTGTTCCTTTAGTTACTAAGTCATCAATTAAAACACCAATATATGCTTCATCACGCTGTAAGGTAAAACCAGGCTTATTTTGAGCACTTAAAGCAGCGTTGATTCCAGCAATTAAGCCTTGTCCAGCTGCTTCTTCATAGCCCGATGTTCCGTTCATTTGACCAGCAGTAAAGAGATGCTTAATATTCTTAGTTTCTAAAGTATGCTTTAACTGCCATGGCTCAATTACATCGTACTCAATAGCATATCCTGGACGCATTAATTCAGCTTTCTCCAATCCAGCAACACTATGAAGCATCTTCAATTGTACTTCTTCTGGCATTGAAGTAGAAAAATCACCAACATAAATTTCTTTAGTATTACGTCCTTCTGGTTCTAAGAAAATTTGATGACGATCCTTATCTGCAAAACGAACTACTTTATCTTCAATTGAAGGACAGTAGCGAGGGCCTACACCTTTAATAACGCCCGAAAACATTGGTGCACGATCAAGATTTGCACGAATAATGTCATGAGTTACGGTATTAGTATAAGTCATGTAGCAAGACATCTGATCTTTTAAATAATCGCTATCTTTACTTGTGTAAGAAAAATGTCTTGGTTCCTTATCACCTGGTTCTTCCTGAGTTTTCGAGTAATCAACTGTATTACCATCAACACGTGGAGGAGTTCCAGTCTTAAAGCGACGTAATTTAAAGCCTAACTTTTCAAGATTTTCTGGCAACTTAATCGATGGCAAGGAATTATTAGGACCAGATGAATAGGTTAATTCACCAATAATAATTTTTCCTCTGGCAGCTGTTCCGGTAGTTAACACAACACTCTTAGCGTAATACTTTGCCCCAGTATTAGTTATTAAGCCTTTACATACACCATCTTCAACAATTAATTCATCAGCAACAGCCTGACGTAAAGTTAAATTAGGTTCATTTTCGATAGTATCTTTCATATGTTCATGATATTGCCACTTATCAGCTTGAGCACGAAGAGCTCTAACAGCAGGGCCTTTACCAGTATTAAGCATTCTCATTTGAATATAAGTTGCATCGATATTTTTACCCATTTCTCCGCCAAGAGCATCAATTTCGCGAACAACAGTACCTTTTGCTGGTCCTCCAACTGATGGATTACATGGCATAAAAGCTACCATATCCAGATTAATAGTTAAAAGAAGTGTTTTTTCTCCCATTCGCGCTGCTGCTAATGCTGCTTCTACACCAGCATGACCAGCTCCTACGACTATTACGTCATACTCGTTTGATTCGTAAGTCTTCATTATTTATCCTACTTTCCAAGACAGAATTGACTAAATAATTGTGTAATTAATTCATCAGGCGCACTTTCACCAGTAACTTCACCTAAAGTATCCCACGCATTTTTTAAATCAATTTGAACTAAATCTAACGGCATCGCATCATCAATCCCATTTACTACATCTTCTAATGACTGCCTTGCTTTAGTTAAAAGACCAGCCTGTCTTTGATTAGTTACTAAAATTTGATTTTGAGAATTTTCAATGCCACTAAAGAAAAGTTTTTCAATTGCACTTTCAAGTGCGTCCATATTCTTTTGCTTCAAAATTGAAGTAACGATAATTGGATTATCCGTAATTTTTTCAATCATTTCCCGGGAAATCTTTGTCCCTAGATCTTGCTTATTCAAAATAATAATTCGCTTTTTATTAGCAGTTAAATCCAGAAGTTTTTTATCTTCTTCTGTCAAATATTGACTTGCATCGAGAAGCAAAAGTACTAAATCAGCTTCTGTAATAGCTTTTTTTGAACGTTCTACTCCAATTTTCTCAACCTTATCTTCTGTATGGTGAATACCAGCAGTATCAATCAATTTAAGTGGTACGCCTTTCACAGAAACATATTCTTCTAAAGTATCCCGAGTTGTTCCGGCGATATCAGTTACAATCGCTTTATCATCTTGAGTTAAATAATTTAAGAGTGAAGATTTTCCAACATTTGGTCTACCAACAATAGCCGTAGCTAAACCATTACGAATAATTTTTCCTTCTTGAGCAGTCTCAAGTAATTTGTTGATTTGTTTTGAAACTTCTTGGGCTTTCTTTTTCATTTCTTGAGAAGTTAAATCATCCATGTCATATTCTGGATAATCAATATTCACTTCTTCATGGGCCATCGTATCCAACAATTCTTGACGCATTATTTTAATTTTATCCAATAATCCACCAGCCAATTGAGTCATAGCTACTTGACGAGATTTATCAGTTTTAGCTCTAACAATATCCATTACTGACTCAGCCTGAGTTAAATCAATCCGACCATTCATAAACGCACGCTTAGTAAATTCGCCTGGATCAGCCATCCTAGCCCCATTTGCTAAAAGTAGCTGCAAAATATCGTTAGTTACAATCATTCCTCCATGGCAATTTATTTCTACTATGTCTTCCCTAGTAAATGTTTTTGGCGCACGAAGTACACTGACCATCGTTTCATCAATAACTTCTTTTGTTTTAGGATCAATAATGTGTCCATAATGAATTGTATGAGTAGGAACTTTACTCAAATCTGCTCCCTTAAAAAGCTTATTAGCAATCGCTACAGCATCTTCACCAGACAAACGAACAATTGAAATTCCTCCTTCGCCAATAGGAGTAGAAATTGCAGCGATTGTATCAAATTGCGTTAATACTTGTGCCATTTTTTCACCTACATAAATATCTAAATAAAAAAAGTGCCCACTCCACCACTACAACAAATAATGATGGATAAAGCACTTTGACTACTTTATCTTAAAATTAAAGATAATTTATTTTTGTTTTTTACGTCCCAAACGTTTATATGCGCGACGAACTTGGCGCTGACGTTCACGTTCAGCCTTCTTTTGCTCTTCTAATTCACGTTGATACTTGAATGGATTTTGCAAAATAAAAGTCTGAACTACTTGGAATAAGTTTGAAATCACCCAGTAAAGGGAAATTGCAGATTGGATACCAATTGCTGAAACCCCAATAATAAGAGGCATCAAATATGTCATTCCTTTAGTCATTCCATTTTGCGAGGATTGAGGCGTTGACATCTGACTGATGTATGTACTCATAAAAGTAAATACAGCTGCCAAGATAGGCATGATGTAATATGGATCGGGACGTCCCAAATCCATCCACAAAAACCGACCATTCTGCAACTGTGGCGTCCGCCAAATTGCTTGGTACAAAGCATACATAACTGGAAGCTGGATTAGCATTGGTAAACATCCAGTATATGGATTAATACCTGCTTCTTTATACAGCTTACTAGTTTCTTCTTGTAGCTTTTGACGTGACTCAACATCCTTACCAGGATATTTTTTACGCAATGCATCCATCTGTGGTTGCACTTTTTGTTGCTTAGCCATGCTTCTAATAGAAATGGCATTCAATGGTAGCAAAATTACTCTTACTATAATAGTAAAGATAATGATTGCCCAACCATACGAATCATGAACTAAACTTGCAATCCAAAGAATAAATTGGGAAATATAGTAAACAATATACCGATCCCACCAATTGCCACTAGTATGAGAAATAGGAGCAACACTTGATCCATTAGTTGATGCACAACCTGTAACTACTAAAGCTAAGGTAAGCATCCCTAAACCTAATAGAATAAGTTTCCAATTTTTCTTCGACAAATGATTTCTCACTCTACTTTTCCTCAATTTCCGTCTCTTCGTTTGATAAGACTTTAGCTAGCCTTAGCACATGAATAAGATTTTTTTGGGTTCGTACCATATCAAAATCACGTGCATAAGGTCGAGCAATTACTAAAAAGTCTAAATCAGATCTTATCTCAGGCTTAAGGTCCGTCAGTGTAGCACGAATAAACCTTTTTAGGCGATTTCTTGCTACCGCGGTATGACCTACTTTTTTCCCTACAGAAATTCCAACACGAAAATGCTTTTGGTTTTCTTTAGGTAAGGTATAGACAACAAAGCCTCTATTAGCCATTGACTGACCTTCCTTAAAAACTTTTTGAAAGTCTCGTTCAGTTTTTACACGGTAGCTTTTTCTCACTCTAGTTCATCCTTACTTAAATTAAAAAAACCACTGAGCTTCAGTGGCTTAAGCAGATAAGACTTTTCTACCCTTTTTACGGCGTCTTGCTAAAACCTTGCGGCCGTTTGCTGTAGCCATACGTTTCATAAAACCATGAACGCGTGAACGGTGACGCTTCTTAGGTTGGTAAGTTCTCTTAGTTGACATTTAATGTTGCACCTCCGTTTTTCAATGCTTAATAAGCACAATTTCTAAGATAGAATAGCATATTTAAACAAAAAAACCAAGTCCTTATCAAAATTTTCCTGAAAAGAAAAGTGTTTTTAAAAGATTTTTCTAGTTTCAATTTTGTGGATATCTTTATTTTGTTTTTTCTATCTATTTTTATCAACAGCATAATTCTCAAAGTTATGCACAATTCACACCCTGTTTAGAATATAATAAACACCTTGTGTATAATCTAATAAAAAGATATTCAAACACTGATTTATAGCATAATAAAGTCCCACAAGATGCTGTGGATAATTATTTTATGAAATTTTATTTCAAGTCCTAGTGGATTTTTATCTTTTTATTTTCCACAGTACTGTGTATATGTTAGTTTCTTTTATTACTTGTGGAAAACTTTTTTAATTCATGCTAAACTTATTTTGACTTATTCTGTGGATAATACAGTATTTGGAGGAATTTTTTTGTTTGATCTAGATAAATTTTGGCAATTTTTTAATGCTGAGATGAAAAAAAGCTACAGCACAGTTGCCTATAATGCTTGGTTTAAAAATACTAAACCTATTTCCTTTAATAAAAAGACAAAAGAAATGATAATTGCTGTTGAATCTCCTGTTGCAAAAGGATATTGGGAAAAGAATTTAGCATCACAATTAATCCAGGAAGCTTACGCTTATGCGGATATGGAAATTCAACCTAAGTTCGAAGTTGCTGGTAAAGAAGGTCCTGAACGTTTAGTTACACCAAAACCGAGAATTAAAACTAATCAAGAAATATTAGAAGATCGTCGTAATGAATTTGCTCAAGATCTTCAATTAAATAGTAAGTATACCTTTGACACATTTGTTCAAGGTGAGGGAAATAAACTTGCTGCCGGGGCAGCTTTAGCCGTAGCAGATAATCCAGGTAGTTTCTATAATCCTTTATTTATTTTTGGTGGAGTTGGTTTAGGTAAAACTCACCTAATGCAAGCTATTGGACACCAAATGCTCGCTGAAAAGCCACATGCAAAAGTGGTCTATATTCAAAGCGAGACCTTTGTAAATGACTTTATTAATTCAATAAAAAATAAAACTCAAGCTGAATTTCGTAATAAATATAGGAACTGTGATCTCTTACTAGTAGATGATATTCAATTCTTTTCTAAAAAAGAGGGAATTCAAGAAGAGTTCTTCCATACCTTTGAAACTCTTTATAATGATCAAAAACAAATTGTAATGACTAGTGATCGTCTACCAACTGAAATTCCTGAATTATCAGAACGTTTAGTCTCTCGGTTTGCATGGGGACTACAAGTAGAAATTACACCGCCTGATTTAGAAACTAGAATCGCAATTTTACGTAAAAAAGCCGAAACTGATGGGTTGTCAATCGATGACAGTACGCTTGACTACATTGCTTCACAAGTTGATACCAACATTCGAGAACTTGAGGGAGCCTTAGTTAAGGTCCAAGCTCATGCCACTATTGAACGAGAAGATATTAACGTTGATCTAGCTAAAGAAGCTTTGGCCGATTTAAAACTTGTACAAAAAAATAGAGGACTTCAGATTTCGAAAATTCAAGAGGTTGTTGCAAACTATTTCCAAACTTCAACCACTGAATTAAAAGGAAAAAAGCGAGTTAAGCAAATTGTCGTTCCCCGCCAAATTGCAATGTATCTTTCACGTGAGTTAACAGATTCTAGTTTGCCAAAAATTGGTCAAGAATTTGGTGGCAAAGATCATACAACAGTTATGCATGCCTGCGATAAAATTTCTCGTGCTCTAAAAACAGATGCTGAAATTAAAGCAGCTGTCTATGATTTGAAAGCCATGCTAGAACACTAAAAGTTAATAACATGTGGATAACTTTTGCTTTTGTCCACATTTGTTAAACAGACAAAAGTCCGTTTTATTCAGGTGTTTGTCTACTTTCCCACAGATTCCACTGGCCCTACTACTACTTCTAAGTATTTAAATATATAATTAAATAAAACAACGTACATATAATTTCACAGGAGGTAAACGATGCAGTTTACAATTAATCGTAATTTATTCCTCGAAAACCTAAACAATGCAATGCGTGCAATTTCTTCACGTGCAAGTATTCCGATCTTAAGTGGTATTAAACTTAATCTTACCGACGAAATGCTTACTTTAACTGGTAGTGATACTGACATTTCTATTGAGATTCAAATACCGGTAAATGATGATTTAGTTGTTCAGTCAACTGGTTCAATTGTTTTGCCAGCACGTTTCTTCAGCGAAATTGTTAAAAAATTACCAGGTAAAGATTTTTCATTTGAAGTAAAAGAAAGCTTTCAAACAAAGATCGTTTCTGAAAATACAGAATTTATGATTAACGGATTAGACGCCAATAACTATCCACACCTACCAGAAATTTCTACGGATGCTTCATTTAAAATTTCTGGAAAAACTTTTAGAGAAATTATTAATGAAACTGTCTTTGCTGTTGCTACTCAAGAAAGCCGTCCAACTTTAACTGGTGTTAACTTTATTTTTAATAATTCATCAATTAAAGCAGTAGCTACTGACAGTCACCGTTTGTCACAACGTCAAATTTCTTTAGAAAATGGTCCTCAAACTAGTACTGATTTAATTATTCCAGGAAAGAGCTTGGTAGAATTAGCTAGAATTATTGGAGAAAACGATCCTGAAATTACAGTAAATCCGGGAGAAAATCAGGTACTATTTGAAGTAGGAAACATTGCATTTTATTCCCGGTTACTTGATGGTCAATATCCAGATACTGATCGCTTAATTCCAACTGAATCTACAACTTCAGTTGAATTTGAACTACCAGTTCTAGCTCGATCGTTAGAACGTGCTAGTTTGCTTACTCATGAAAGTCGTAATAATGTAGTTAAAATGACCTTAGATGTTCAAAATCAGTTGGTTAAACTACAGGGTGATTCACCAGAAATCGGTAATGTTGAAGAAGAGATTGGATTTAAGAATCTTGAAGGTGATGGATTGACAATTTCTTTTAACCCCGATTATTTAAGAGAAGCATTACGTGCATCCATTACGGATTCTATTATCATGAACTTTACTCAACCATTGAGACCATTCACTGTTGTTCCAGCAAAACAAGACGTCAACTTTACTCAATTAATTACTCCAGTTAGAACCTTTTAGTTAAAAAACTAAAAAAGAGCTGCTTTAGCAGCTCTTTTTTTGCTTTTCACACTTAAAAGCTAAATTTAGGCCGAATAAGCGAATTTTTAACTGGTTAAGTATAACCATATTAATTTGTTAAAAAATGGCTTAAAAAAGACTATAATGCGTCACAAAATTGAATTTCACATAAAAAAACGGTATAATAGCTAGGTATGACAAGGTAAACGGGGTGATATTATCAAAAAATTCACAATTAAGGGAGAATATATTACGCTTGCTCAATTTTTAAAAGAAGAAAGTGTAATATCTTCTGGTGGTCAGGCTAAATGGTATCTAAAAGAAAATCCAGTTCAATTAAATGGCGAACTTGAAGATCGCCGAGGAAAGAAGCTACATTCAGGTGATGTATTGAAATTGGCTGGAGAAGAGTATGAATTTATTTCAGAGTAGCCAATGTATCTTGCAAACTTTGAATTGAAGGACTTTAGGAATTTCGAAGAATTAAAAATAAATTTTGATCCTCATGTAAATATTTTTATTGGGCCAAATGCTCAAGGAAAAACTAATTTACTTGAGGCAATTTATTTTTTAGCACTAACTCGGTCTCATCGTACTAATAGCGACAAAGAATTAATTCGTTTTGGAAGTAAGTTCGCTGGATTGCAGGGAAAAGTTCATAAAAGCCAACTAGAGGTTGAACTTAAGCTTCGTTTAACGCCCAATGGCAAAAAAGCTTGGGTAAATCGACTGGAACAAAAAAAGCTTTCAGCTTATGTAGGACAAATGAATGCAATTTTATTTTCTCCTGAAGACCTCGCTCTTGTTAAAGGGGCACCATCTGTTAGACGAAGATTTATGGACTTAGAGTTTGGGCAAATTAATTCAGAGTATCTATATTATTCTAGTCAGTATCGACAGGTACTGCAGCAAAGAAACAACTATTTGAAGCAGCTAAGTCAAAAAAAGGCAGATGATCAAATCTTTTTAGATGTCTTATCTGATCAACTCGCAGGAGTTGCGGCGGAGATAATATCTCGTCGAATTAAATACGTCAAAAAACTTAATTCATATGCTCAAGTTGCTCATAGTGAAATTAGTGGTCAAGCTGAAAATTTGCAGATTTTTTATCGCCCATCAGTGAAAGAAATTGCATCGAATGATGATGTAGAGACCATTTATAAAAAAGTAATTGCTAGCTATAAAAGAAATCGGCCTAATGAAATTCGAAAAGGAACCACTTTGAGTGGACCTCATAGGGATGATTTGGATTTTGTGATTAATGATAAAAATGCTCATGATTTTGCATCTCAAGGGCAACAAAGAACGATTTCTTTAAGTGTAAAATTAGCAGAGATTCAACTAGTTCATGAATTAACACAAGAATATCCAATTTTACTTCTAGATGATGTGATGAGCGAATTAGACCATCGAAGACAAAGTAGGTTACTAGATTATATTCATGGAAAGACACAAACTTTTATAACAACAACAGATTTAGAAGGTATTTCTTGGGAAATTGTGAAGGAACCTAAGATTTATCACATTTCTGCTGGAACGATCAGTGCAAAGGAGAGTTAAATGGCAGAAGATAAGAGTAAGGCAGCATTAAATAAAGCTAAAGACTTTGAAAAACGTGCCGATACTTATAACGCAAGTCAAATTCAAGTTCTAGGCGGACTTGAAGCAGTTAGAAAACGTCCAGGTATGTACATTGGCTCAACTAGTAGCCAAGGTTTACACCACCTTGTTTGGGAAATTATTGATAATAGTATTGACGAACGCTTAGCAGGTTTTGCTACTAAGATTGAGATTACTGTCAACGAAGACGGTAGTGTTACAGTCCAAGATGATGGACGTGGTATTCCAGTAGATATTCAATCAAAGACTGGTCGTCCAGCTCTAGAAACTGTATTTACTGTTTTACACGCTGGTGGTAAATTCGGCGGTGGCGGATACAAAGTATCTGGTGGACTTCACGGTGTTGGTGCTTCTGTAGTAAACGCTCTTTCAACTAAACTTGATGTTACAGTTATGAGAGACGGAAAGAAGTATGCAATTTCTTTTGATCATGGCCGAGTAGTAGGTGAAATGAAACAAATTGGTACGGTTCCACTTGAAGAACATGGTACTATTGTTCATTTTTATCCTGATCCAGATATTTTCACCGAAACCACTACCTTTGACGATAAGATTTTAAAAAATAGAATTCGTGAACTTGCTTTCTTGAACAAGGGCTTAAAGTTAACCTTTACTGATAAGCGTAAAGAAAGTGCTGAAACTGATGTTTACCACTTTGAAGGTGGAATTAAGGAATACGTTGCCTTTTTGAATAAGGGTCAAGATGTATTATTTGATGAGCCAATTTATGTCGAAGGAAATTATGAGGGAATTGACGTTGAAGTTGCTCTTCAATACACCAACGGATATAAGACAACACTCATGACCTTCGCAAACAACATTCACACTTATGAAGGTGGAATGCATGAAGCTGGATTTAAGACCGCTTTAACTCGTGTAGTTAATGACTATGCTCACAAAGCCAAAATTCTCAAGGATAAAGACGATAATCTTTCTGGTGAAGATATTCGTGAAGGTATTACCGCCGTTGTATCTGTTAAACACCCTAATCCTCAATTTGAAGGACAGACCAAGACTAAGCTTGGAAACTCAGATGCTAGAACTGCGGTAGACCGCGCATTTTCAGAAACCTTTAGTCGTTTCTTAATGGAAAATCCGTCTGTAGGTCGTAAGATCGTTGAAAAGGGACAGCTTGCAGAAAGAGCTAGAACTGCTGCTAAACGTGCACGTGAAGTTACGCGTAAAAAGTCTGGTCTTGAAATTGCAAACTTACCAGGTAAATTAGCTGACAATACCAGTAATGATCCAAGTATTTCTGAACTATTTATTGTCGAGGGAAATTCTGCCGGTGGATCCGCAAAACAAGGACGTTCTCGGTTGACGCAAGCTATCTTACCAATTAGAGGTAAGATTTTGAACGTTGAAAAAGCATCAATGGATCGAATTCTTGCTAACCAAGAAATTAGATCATTATTTACTGCTTTAGGTACTGGATTTGGGGCTGATTTTGATGTTTCAAAAGCAAGATATCATAAGTTGATCATCATGACAGATGCCGATGTCGATGGAGCTCACATCAGAACTTTACTTTTAACCCTCTTCTACAACTACATGCGACCAATGATTGAGAAGGGATATGTTTACATTGCTCGTCCGCCTCTATATCAAGTTCGTCAGGGTAAAGTAGAAAAGTACTTAGATACAGATGAAGAATTACATGATTATTTAGGTACTTTGCAACCAAGTCCTAAACCAGTGGTTCAACGTTACAAGGGACTTGGTGAAATGGATCCAGAACAGTTATGGGAAACTACTATGAATCCAGAAAATCGTCGTTTAGATCGAGTAAGTCCTGAATATGCCGAAGATGCAGATAAGGTCTTTGACTTGTTAATGGGTAATGAAGTAGGTCCAAGACGAGAATTTATTGAAAAGAACGCTAAATACGTTGAGAATTTAGATGCTTAGGAGGCTTTAGATGGCTAACGAAAATCAACCCCAAGATCATAGAATACGTAATGTTGATTTAACCCATACGATGCGTAGCTCATTCTTAGACTATGCAATGTCAGTTATTGTGGCTCGTGCCCTACCTGACGTTCGTGATGGTCTAAAGCCTGTACAGCGTCGTATTCTTTACGGAATGCATGAATTAGGTGTTACGCCAGACAAGCAATATAAAAAGAGTGCCAGAATTGTCGGTGAAGTTATGGGTAAATTCCACCCACATGGTGACTCTTCAATTTATCTAGCTATGGCTCACATGGCTCAAGATTTCTCATATCGCTATATGTTAGTTGATGGACACGGAAATTTTGGTTCTGTCGATGGGGATGAGCCAGCCGCAATGCGTTATACTGAGGCAAAAATGAGTAAAATTGCGGTTGAAATGCTTCGTGATATCAATAAAGAAACTATTGATTGGCAACGTAACTATGACGATACTGAAAATGAACCTGCAGTTTTACCAGCTAGAATTCCTAATTTATTAGTAAATGGTGCTAGTGGTATTGCTGTTGGTATGACTACTAATATCCCACCGCATAACTTGTCTGAAGTAATTCGCGGTATTCACATGTTAATGGATAACCCTGACGTTACAACTAAGGATTTGATGAAGGTAATACCTGGCCCTGATTTTCCAACTGGTGGTATTGTAATGGGACGCGGCGGAATTTATCGTGCTTACGAGACTGGAAAAGGAAATATTATTGTTCGTGCTAAAACCAATATTGAAACTGAAAAAAGTGGCCGTGAACGAATTGTAGTAAGTGAGTTACCTTACTTAGTAAATAAGGCTGAATTGGTTAAGAAAATCGCTGACCTAGCTCGTGAAAAAGTTATTGATGGCATTACTGGGGTTCGTGATGAATCTGACCAGACAGGTATGAGAATTACCATTGATATTCGTAGGGATGCAAGTGCAAGTGTGGTTTTGAATAATTTATTTAAAGAAACCCAAATGCAAGCAAACTTTGGAATGAATATGGTTGCTATTGTCAATGGAGCTCCTCATTTCCTAACTTTGAAACAAATGCTTGAATACTATCTTCACCACCAAGAAGATGTTATTACTCGCAGAACTAAGTTTGATTTGAAGAAGGCAGAAGCTAGAGCGCATATTTTAGCTGGATTAAGAATTGCCTTAGACCACATTGATGAAATCATTAAGATTATTCGTGGTTCACAAAATAGTGATATAGCTAAAGCACAATTGATCCAAAACTTTGGTTTAGACGATCGTCAATCTCAAGCTATTTTGGATATGCGTTTAGTTCGTTTAACTGGCTTGGAGCGAGACAAGATTGAAGCTGAATATCAAGATCTACAAGCTAAAATTGCAGACTACAGAGATATTCTTGCTAAACCTGAACGAATTGATCAGATTATTTATAATGAATTGCTTGATATTCAGAAGCGCTTTGGTGATGATCGTCGTACTAAGATTGCCGAAGGTGAAGCAGTTTCAATTGAAGACGAAGATTTGATCGAACAAAAGGACGTACTCTTAACTTTAACTCATAACGGTTATATTAAACGTATGCCAGCTGATGAATTTAAAGTACAAAACCGTGGTGGACGCGGAATAAAGGGTATGGGAGTTCAAGATGATGACTTTATTAATCATTTGATCTTCTCAAGTACTCATGACTTTTTGTTATTCTTTACCAATTTAGGAAAAGTATACTCAAAGAAGGCCTATGAAATTCCAGAATTTGGTAGAAATGCTAAAGGTTTACCAATCGTTAACTTATTAGAGCTTGATAAGGGTGAAAAGATCCAAGCTGTAATTAATGTTCCTGAAGGTGCAGATGATAATTATCTCTTCTTTGTAACTAAGATGGGAACAGTAAAACGTACTAAAGTTAGTGAATTCCAAAACATTCGTCGTAGTGGCTTAATTGCTCTTACTCTTCGCGACCAGGATGAATTGAACAATGTTTTGACTACTGATGGTAAGCAAAATATTTTGATTGGTACGCACTTAGGCTATGCAGTAACTTTCAATGAAAAAGATGTTCGTTCAATGGGAAGAACAGCAGCTGGTGTACGTGGAATCAATTTAAGAGACCATGACTATGTTGTTGGATCTGATATTTTGAAACCTGATTCAGAAGTATTAGTAATTTCTGAAAAGGGATACGGAAAACGAACTGCAGCATCTGAATATCCAGTTAAGGGACGTGGTGGTAAAGGAATTAAAACTGCCAATATAACTGAGAAGAATGGACCTTTAGCTGGTGTAACTGTAGTAAATGGCGATGAAGATATTATGCTAATTACTAGTGCAGGTGTTATGATTCGTTTTGATGTAGATGATGTTTCTCAAACTGGTCGTGCTACTTTAGGTGTACGTTTAATTAAGGTTGATGACGGAGCACAGGTTGCAAGCATTACGGCAGTGCCTAAGGCTAGTGAAGAGGATGAAGAATCATCTGATGAAAAAGACTCAGTAGAAGAAAATTAATAAATAAAAAAATTACCAAAGTTTTTGCGTAATAGTAATTGAGTAATGAAACTCAGGATCACGTGAAAAAACATTTGGTAATTTTTTGTTTTTGTGATAAAATCAAGCATTGTGAGTAATATTATTCATTACTCCTTGTTCTTGATTTTACAAGAACCATTTAGTCCAAGAGGAGGTGCAATTATTATGGCAAAAACTAAGTACGAAGTTACTTACATCATCAAGCCTGATATTGACGAAGATTCAAAGAAAGCATTGATCGATCGTTTCGATAAAGTTGTTACTGACAACGGTGCTGAAGAACTTGAATCTAAAGATTGGGGTAAGAGACGTTTCGCATACGAAATTGAAAAATACCGTGAAGGTACTTATCACATTATGACTTTCGTTGCAGAAAACTCTGAACCAGTTGATGAATTTGGTCGTCTTTCTCGTATTGATAACCAAATTTTACGTTCAATGACTGTAAAATTAGACAAGTAATTTGTTTTCGTGAATTAGGAAGGGGACAAAAGTATGATTAATAATGTTGTACTTGTTGGCCGTTTAACACGTGATCCTGATTTACGTACAACCGGGAGTGGAATCTCAGTTGCTACGTTTACTCTAGCTGTTGACCGTCAATATACCAATAGTCAAGGTGAACGTGGTGCTGATTTCATCAGCTGTGTAATTTGGCGTAAAGCTGCAGAAAATTTTGCTAACTTTACTTCAAAAGGTTCACTAGTTGGTATTCAAGGTCGGATTCAAACTAGAACGTATGATGATAAGGATGGTAAGAGAGTGTACGTGACTGAGGTCATCGTTGATAACTTCTCTTTACTCGAATCGCGTCGTGATCGTGAGAATCGTCAGACTAATGGTGGTAATTTTGCTCCACAAGGAGGAAACGCACCAAGTACCAATAACTTTGGTGGATCAAGTGCACCGAGCACTAATAATGCCCCTGCTGGTGGAGAAAGCAATAAACCGCAAGATCCATTTGCAGATTCAGGTAGCACTATTGACATCTCAGATGATGATCTCCCATTTTAACTTTTAATTAGAAAGGATCTTTGATATGGCTCAACAAAGAAGAGGTGGCCGTCGTCGTCGTAAGGTTGACTTTATTGCAGCTAACCACATTGACTACATCGACTACAAGGATGTTGATTTGTTGAAACGTTTTATCTCTGAAAGAGGTAAGATCTTACCACGTCGTGTCACTGGCACTAGCGCAAAGAATCAACGTAAGTTGACTGTTGCTATTAAGAGAGCTCGTGTTATGGGCTTATTGCCATTCGTCGCAGAAGACTAATAACAGATCAAGAAATAATAAAAAGAGTAGCACTAGCTACTCTTTTTATTTTATTTTTTGCGGTATCATAAAAGAAGCAAACGGAGGGATTGTCATGATTATTAAACAAAAACTAGCCGGAAAGATATCTTTTGACTACAAATGGTATGACATTTATAACTGTGATGATCACGATATAAGATTATTAAAGGATGAATTTGATCTAACCTCAGAGATTATATCTTATATCACCGACCTTCACGAACGGCCGCACTTTGATCATGACTATATTACTAATAGTGACTTGCTTGTGTATGATGTTCCAGTTTGGCCAACTGCGGATGCAGACCATTTTACTACATTGCCAATTAAGTTTTTAATGGTAGATCATACGCTTTTTACAGTTCACTCTCCTGATACAACTTATATGATCGAAGAATTTAGACAAAAGCCTGACGAATATATTCACAGTGAAAAAGAATTAATTTTTGCTATTCTTTTTGCTGTCACCAAATACTTTCAAAGGGCATTAAGCCAGCTAAATAGTCAACGTTTAGTTTTGGATAACCATTTGAGCGAAAGAATTCATAATAAAGATTTACAAGAATTATCTCAAGTTGAAAAAAGTTTAGTTTATTTGTCTAGTTCAATTAGAACTAATTTAATGATGCTTGAGAGTTTGAAGAATAAAAAATCTGGTCTTCATATGAATGCTTCTGAAGAGGAAATGTGTGATGACATTATCATCGAAGTTCAGCAGTCCTCACAAATGATCAAAATTTATAGTGAAGTGACTGAAGAAATTTCTAAAACGTCTAATAACATTTTGAATAATAACCTGAACAATACCATGCAATTTTTGACTGTGTGGTCTCTATTATTAACTATTCCAACAATTGTAACAGGTTTTTTTGGAATGAACGTAGATTTACCTATTTTTCATAATCCTTTTGATTGGATAATAATTACCGTTGGGTCAATTATAGTAATGGCAATTTTACTCTGGTATTTACGTCGGCATAATATGCTATAATGCTTGCTTAGCTTAGATGATAAGCAAGCATTTTTTGATGTATAATATAAACTGATGTAGTGTATTATTTTATGATATTAATGCTATACAGGAAGGAATTTCAATGAAAGGCTTTTTACGCAAATTAGAATTGCCTGAATTTGTTAAAGATACTAGATTAACAGCATCATTAGTCATTGTTTTAGTTCTTTCTTTATTAGGAGCTATTATTGGGATGCTAATTAGTCCACTTTTTGGACTAGCAATGGTATTGTTATTCATCTTGACAGTTATTTTTGTAGTATATGGAATTTATGTTCTGGCGGGAAATACAAATAACTATGCTGCTAATCTTTCATATCGAATAAAGCGTGGGGAACAAGAGGCAATGATAAAGATGCCTCTTGGGATTATGCTTTATGATAAAGATCGGCAGATTCAATGGATAAATCCTTATCTGCAGATGTATTTACATGGTGAAGACGTTATTGGCTCCTCAATATCGTCTGTAGATAAAGAATTAGCAAAATATGTTGATGATGCTATTAAATCTAATAGTAATCAAAATAAAATTATCAAGTGGGGCGACCGAAAATTTGAAATGGTGGTTCAAGACGACTTAGGAGTTGTTTATTTACTTGATATTACGCGCTATGCAAATATTGAAGAGAAGTATAAGCAAGAGCGATTGGCAATTGGATTAATATTTATTGATAATTATGATGAACTAAGTCAATCAATGAGTGATCAAAATCTAACAAATATGAGCTCATACGTTCAAAATGCACTTAGCAATTATGCAGGCCAATTTAATTCATATCTAAAACGAATTGATGAAGATCATTTTATTTTGTTAACGCATATGCACGATTTGGCTAAAATGGAAGATGATAAGTTTTCTATTTTGGATAAGGTTAGAACCGAATCGAGTCGAAAGAATATGCCATTAACCTTATCGATTGGTATTGCTTTTGGTTCTGAAAGTTTAAACGAAATTGCGGATCAAGCACAATCGAATTTAGATTTAGCCTTAGGTCGTGGTGGAGACCAAGTAGTTGTAAAACAATCAGGTCATGAAGCACGTTTCTATGGTGGAAAATCTAATCCAATGGAGAAGAGAACTCGTGTAAGAGCTCGAATGGTTTCGCAAGCTTTGGTAGAATTATTTAAAGGCGTTGATCATGTCTATGTTCAAGGTCACAGAAATCCGGATTTAGATGCAATCGGCTCAGCAATTGGAATTGTTAAGATTGCTAAAATACATGGTGTAAAGGCGAATGTTGTATTAGATGTTGATCATGTCAACTATGATGTGGGACGTTTAATTGCTAAGATGCAGGCTGCTGGGATTGATAAGGATATTTTTATTTCTCCTAAAGACGCACTTGAAGAAGCAACGGATGAATCACTTTTAGTTCTTACTGATCACTCTAAGCACAGTATTACCTATGATCCTGAATTGTATGATCGGTTGAAGAATCGATTAATTATTATCGATCACCACCGCCGCGGAGAAGAATTCCCAGAAAATCCAATGTTAGTATATATTGAACCTTATGCTTCTTCGACTTGTGAGTTGGTAACAGAAATGATTGAATACCAGCCACAAGGCGGTGAGGGAGTTCTTACTGACTTAGAAGCCTCAGCAATGCTTGCAGGTATTACGGTGGATTCTAAAGAATTCTCCTTAAGAACTGGTACTAGAACGTTTGATGCAGCAAGTTATTTACGATCAATTGGGGCTGATACTCAAGTTGTATCTGAACTTCTGAAGGAAAACATTGATAATTATTTGCAAAGAAGTCACTTAGTTTCTACTATTGACATGATTGAACCAGACATGGCGCTTTTGATGGGAGAAGATAATAAGATTTATGATCCTATCATTACCGCTCAAGCAGCAGATACTGCTTTGTCACTTGAACATGTTGATGCTAGTTTTGCCTTGACGAGACGAAGCAAAGATACAGTTGGAATTTCGGCTCGTTCAATGGGAAATATTAATGTCCAAGTCATTATGGAAAAACTAGGTGGTGGTGGGCACTTATCTAATGCGGCAACTCAAATTAAAGGCGTAACAGTTGACGAAGCTAAAGATAAGTTACTGGCAGCAATTAATGAGTATTTGAAAGAAAATGAATAGGAGTGAAATTCATGAAAGTTATTTTTATTAAAGACATGAAGGGTAAAGGTAAACGCGGAGAAGTTAAGAATGTACCTGATGGCTACGCTCAAAACTTCTTGATTAAAAATGGCTATGCTAAGGAAGCAACTAGTTCTAACTTAAACACCCTAAAACGTGTTCAAAAGGCAGAAAAAGATGCTTACGAAGCAGAAAAAGCAGCAGCTGAAGATATTAAGAAAAAACTTGAAGATGACAAGACAATCGTAAACTTTAAGTCTAAAGCTGGCACCGACTCTCGTTTATTCGGTTCTATTTCAAGTAAGAAGATTGTTGAAGGACTTGAAAAGCAATACGGTATTAAAGTCGATAAGCGTAAATTGGAGCTTCCAGAGCCAATTAAATCTTTAGGATACACAAATGTACCTGTTAAACTATTTAAAGGCGTAGAAGCAGTAATTCGCGTTCACATTACGGAGCAAGACTAATAATGGATAATGTTGTTTCTCAACAAATTCCCCATGATAGTGAAGCAGAGAAGGCGGTCCTAGGGGCCGTCTTTTTAGATCCCGAAGCAATTATTGATGCATCGGATGTATTGCAGCCTGATGATTTTTATGAACATGCAAATCGTATTGTATTTCAGGCCATGCTTAATATTTCAGATCGTGAGGAAGTAATTGACCCTATTACTCTGCAAGATGAGTTAAAGAAAAATAATCAGGTAGATGATATTGGCGGAATTGCTTATGTTACGGAATTGTCAATGGCAACGCCGACGGCAGTACACGTTACTTATTACGCTAAAATTGTAAAACGTAAGGCAATTCTTAGAAATTTGATTGCTACTAGTCAGAGAATTATTCAAAATGCAATTGAAGGTTCTGATGATGTAACAGACATTCTAGATGACGCTGAAAGTCAAATAATGGGCGTCTCACAGGATAATGCAAGTGGTGGGTTTAAGTCTATTCATGATGTATTAAACACGACTATGGAGGAAATTAACTCTATTCCAGATGATGGGAATACAGTTACAGGACTTCCATCGGGATTTTCTGAATTAGATAAGATGACTACTGGTTTTCATGATGATGAGTTAATCATTTTAGCTGCTCGTCCTGGGGTTGGTAAAACTGCCTTTGCGCTGAATGTTGCACAATTTGTTGGACTTAAAACCGATAAGACGGTTGCAATGTTTTCACTAGAAATGGGAGCTGAGCAATTGGTTCAAAGAATGCTAGCTTCAGAAGGTTTGATTGACTCACAGCATCTTAGAACTGGTCAGTTAACTGATGAAGAATGGCGTAAACTAGTTGTTGCAGCTGGATCATTAGATAATACAAGTATTTATATTGATGACACTCCTGGAATTAAAATGAGCGAAATTCGTGCTAAAGCACGTAGATTAGCTAAAGAAAAAGGCAATTTAGGATTAATTGTAATTGACTATTTACAGTTGATTGAAGGACCACGTAGTGAATCACGTCAGCAAGAAGTTTCTGCAATTTCTAGACAGCTTAAAAAACTAGCTAAAGAATTGCATATTCCCGTTATTGCTTTATCACAGCTTTCTCGTTCTGTTGAGCAGCGTCAAGATAAGCGTCCTGTATTATCAGATATTCGTGAATCTGGGTCTATTGAGCAGGATGCGGATATTGTAGCTTTCTTATATCGTGATGATTATTACCGTGATGAGCGTGATGAAGATGATGAAGGCGAAGTTGAAGCAGAAGAAGATAATGGCGAAGTAGAAGTAATTATCGAAAAAAATCGTTCTGGTACACGTGGAACAGTTAAATTGATGTTCTCGAAACCATATAATCGTTTTTCAAATCTAGATTATACTCATAGAGAATCTTAAAAAAAATGATTTGTAAGCGTTTCATTAATTAGCTATACTATAAGAGTTAAAAGTCTATCTTTTTAAGAAACAATCAAATGAGAAGGTGTAAGTTGAATGGTAGAAAATAAATATGTAGGTAGTATTGAAGCTGGTGGAACCAAATTTATTTTGGCAGTACAAGATACTAAAAATGGTGAAATTGTAGCAAGAAAAAGAATTCCAACAACAGATGCAAAAGAAACTTTAGCTAAGAGTGTAGAATTCTTTAAGGAGCATCCGGTATCTGCTTTGGGAATTGGAACATTTGGTCCAATTGATATTAATCCGAATTCAAGAACTTTTGGATACATTTTGGATACACCTAAACGCGGTTGGTCTGGAACTAATGTTAAAGGTACTTTTGAAAAAGAACTTGGTATTCCTGTTGTAATGACTACTGACGTTAATGCTTCTTGTTATGGCGAATATATTGCTCGTGGCAAAGATGATTCTAAAACTTACTTTTATGTAACAATTGGTACTGGTGTTGGTGCAGGTGCTGTTCAAGCAGGTAAATTCATTGGCTTAAATAACCATCCAGAAATGGGACATATGTTAGTAATTCCTTATCCAGGCGATAACTATACTGGAAAATGTCCATTCCATGGCAATAAGTGTGTTGAAGGAATGGCAGCGGGTCCTTCGCTAGAAGGAAGAACGGGTATTCCAGGTGAAAAATTACCTAGAGACCATAAAGTGTTCACCTATGTGTCCTATTATGTAGCGCAGTTATTATTTAATGCTTACATGACTATGCGCCCTGATGTAATGGTTGTTGGTGGATCAGTTTTAAATGATCAAGACTTGGTCCAAGTTCGTGGCTTCTTCAAGGAATTTAACAATAATTATGTTGCAACTCCAGACGTTGACGAATTGATTGTGCGCCCAGCAGTTGCAGATAATGGCTCCGCAACTTTAGGTGATTTTGAATTAGCTAAAGAAGCATTAAAAAATAAATAATCATTGTACGATTAGTAAAAAAGTCAACTTCAATTTTGAAGTTGACTTTTTTGTTGTTTCACATGAAACAAATAACTAACTGCCATCATAAGAATCGTCAACGATGGGCCCCTTACTTGAATCATTACCCAGTGGTTCTAAATGTTCACTATGACTAAGGAAGGGAAGATTGATGTATTGGCGAGCAGTTGCGGTAATATCAGAGATAATCTCATTAGCAATTAAACGTGCGTCTGGATCAAGCGAAAGATAAGCATGGCTAAATTGAATGGCACCACGAATTTTGTTAGTTGTTAATTGACTAGCTTCAGTGATTTTATGAGATTCTAATGCAGTAAAGAATGCCAACCAAAATGCTTCACGTTTTTCACGTGGAATTTTGGTATTCCAGGAAATAAATGTACTTCTAATAATTCTGCTTGCATTACTTAAACCTGGTGCCATAACGAAACTACTTCGCGCTACTTCCCAGTGTAAAGGATTATGTTGTTTCATTAAGTGTTTCATTCTACTTTTAACAACTATTACACGTTCTGGATGATCAAGCATCATACCAAAAATTGAGCCTTCAGGTACGTAAGTAATCATTTTTGGAATAACGCGTTGAAATTCTATCCGGTCATACATTTCTTTCATGAAACCAGGACCGTCAAAACTGTAAGCTTTGATTACTCGATCCTGAATATTCGGTGATACTGCGTATAATGCATAAGCTGCAAAATTTCCGCCTTTTGAGTGACCGGTGGTGTATATTTTTTTATCGGGATAAGTTTGTGCAATTCTATCTAAATAATCTGCAGCAACACTTTGACCAAAAATTTCTGGCTGATAACTCATATCTACATCTTCGTTGAGACCAACCATCGATCCATCAGTTCCACGATAGGCGACTAGAATGGTTTCAGGATCTAATTCAATTGTCATCGCTGTAAATTGTACAGGTGGCTTTTTTTGAGAAAGATGCGACCAGTCTAAAAATCGCATATTTTTATATCGATCACTTAGATTTATTAATTGAGCTTCAAGTTTATCTGAAGGAATAAGTGTCTTTTTTTGTATTAAACGTTTTGTAGCTACTTCGAGCGTATGATCCTTAACACTGGGATCGAATGGAAGATAAGCAAAAGCGGCAAACAAACCAGCATCTAAACTATTAAATGGTTCTCGATCTAATGTTAAGTCACCCCGCCAGCGAACGTAGTCAAGTATTTTACCCAAGATAAAAATCCTTTCGTTAACGGTTGTAGTACTTTCATTTTAATGCTTTTTTAGTTAAAGATAAAAGAGGAAGCTTTTTGTTCTTTCAACAAAAAATAAGAGCCATTTGGCTCTTATCAATAATTAGAATATCAATTGAATAGTTTCAAGAGGAGAAAGGGGAGCTTTAATAGTAGTGATTCCGTTTACTACTTTGATTTTAATTACTTCTTTGTCAACACTATTATTATGTTTTCGAATTAATGTTGCAGTATCAGATGGCAAATCACGACTTAAATGCCATTTGATTTCTGTGTAACTAACTAAGTTGAAATTCGCAAGCCACACGGCTTTGCCATTTTCTTGAATGTTTAGTTTCACATGAGGCATGTTAATTAAATAATCAATAGGTGTAATGCTCGTTAACATTTGTTGCATTAGACCTTGTTTATAAGATGAAAATTGTGATTCTCAACCGTGTTTTGGATCTTGATCCATAGGAAGGACAATTATATGATCATCGATAACTGCCATGAAATTACCAAGTTTTTGATCAATAGAAGTATAAGCTGAACTCCAGATTTTAACATTACTATCTGCTTGATAAGTAAGTTGTAAATAGTTACCTGTATGTTGAAGCATAGTAATGCGAGGATTCTTCACACTTTGAACAGTAACGCCATCAGCTTGTTCAAATGATTGATAGCTACTCTTGGCTAGATGCTATTGTGCATCTTGAATATGAAGTAAATTGCCTAAATTTCTATCTAGTAAAACTTGGATACTTTCACCATCAAGAAGAACCCTGTTTTTAGTGATTAGGTTTGTGATTTGTTCGTTTGTGAGGTTTCGCAATAGTTGACCGGCGATTGCAATAATTTGATTTTCGATTGTTAGATCAGCTTGAACAGGAATAATAGTTGTCGCAAAACCAAAACTCGATAAAAGACTGGCCCAATTCTTTTCATGTGGAAGAAATTCTTCTGGTGTTTTACTAAAGTCATCCTCCCTCCACAAACGACGAGGATGTATTGAAGCATATTGCGCGTATCGATCAGCTAAATATTTGCGCCAGGTAGGATCTGCAGGACAGGCCATATCTTTAGCCTTGTTACCATTAATATCGACGAAAGTGTTAAAGCCAATTTCTGGATTAACACTAAAGCCTCAATCAGAGTGCATAATAGTTGTCCGTGGATCGAAGACATACCATAAAGTGTAAATATAGCTCATAATAAAGTCCTCAGTATTTCTAATCAATTAATATTTAAAAAAGCATGTAACTTATTATATTAAGTTACATGCATATCTTAGCATATTTTGAAAGCGGTTATTATACTTTTATTTAGCTCCATGAGTAGAATTAATTCGATGAATATTTTGGTTTTTCTCAAGGGCTAGGATAATATCATTCTCATCTTTTCTGTTTCTGATTACTCCGTCAACATTAACGACGATATGTGCAGAAGTTACGTCAATAATTTTGATAGAAATTTGTTCAACTTCATTTAAGGAAAGCTCTTTTTTCAGTTCATTAAGAATGTCTGGATGATTATTAGCTTCAATTTGAACATTGAATCGAACATGAAGAATAATAAAGTTAATAAATGTATCATCGTGAAAAATAATTTGGATGATAAATAAAAAGACTGTGCTGACAATCCCAATGACATACATTCCAGCACCAACTGCCATACCAATTGCAGCAGTTGCCCAAACACCAGCTGCGGTAGTTAAACCAGAAATCTGTTCTCGTCTAACTAGGATTGTACCCGCGCCAATAAATGAAATACCAGTTACAATCTGAGCAGCAATTCTTGATGGATCAAGGGAAATATCATGTAGCGATAGTAGGTCAAAGAAACCATATTTTGAAACTAGCATAAATAGAGCAGAAGCTACAGCAACAACCATGTGAGTTCTAATGCCTGCGCTTTTTCTTTGAGTTGCACGTTCATAACCAATTGCTGTCCCGCAAAGAGCAGCAACTAAAATTCTTAGTAACCAATCTAATTCAGTTGAAAGTGATGTTAAACTTACCATAATAAATAAAACCTTTCTATTTAACAGATATGTTTTTATTGTAGCCTAGATTTAGTCAGATATTCATTTAAGTAAAAAGTAAAAAAACTCTTGTGTAGAAACAGATAATATGGTTAAATAATTAACTGTCATATGGATATGCTGACTTAGCTCAGTTGGCAGAGCACGTCACTAGTAATGATGAGGTCGAAGGTTCGAATCCTTTAGTCAGCATATGTTTAAGTCCTAATCGGAAGGTTAGGATTTTTTTATTGGAAAAATCTTTGTATCATTTATATGTAATCGATTTCATGTATAAATTGATAACATTAAGTTAAGCACATTCGATTGGGATGTGCTTTTTTTTATAAAATGTCATTTATAATTGACATTTGTGTCATATATATGACTAACAAAGATAAGAGAAAGAATTGCCATGAATAGGGTTAAAGAATATCGAAAACAAAAAGGCTTATCACAGATGGCATTGGCTAAAAAAATAGATGTTGCTAGGCAAACAATAAATTTAATTGAAAATGATAAATATAATCCTTCATTAGATTTATGTTTAAAGCTAGCGCATGAGTTAAATACAGATTTAAATACGTTATTTTGGGATGGAGATGCTAAAGATGGAAGCAAAGGAAACTAAGTTTGAGAAGTACATGAAGTTTTGGTGCGGAATTTCTGGTCCACTTGATGAACAAAAACGACAGGTTATGAATCGAATTGGTAATCGTGCATTCTTTATATTTTTCTTAAGTATGGATGTAGCGTTCGTAATTTCGATGGTTTTGTTTTCGATGTATAAAGCTGATGTGGCATATCTTTTCCTTTCTGGTAGCTTTTTTGTAATGCTAATGACAGTTAGCTTATATATAATGCGACAATCTAGAAAGGCTCAATTAACAGATAATGAAGTAGAGAAAGATGAAGTACCTGAGGCTAAAAAAGCTGCATGGGTAATAGGAATGATATCAGGTGCAATCTTTGGCATACTGATGTTAATTTTAGAATTCTTAACTAGTTATACTGATGGTTCGTGGACATGGATAATGATTCCCACATGCTTGATTTCGGGTGTTTTCTTCGGTATCTTTATGTCACTAATTGCAGTTCATAGAATAAAAGTAGTAAAAGACGAAGATTAAAGAAAAAAGTGCTTTACTTTCACTAGTAACATCTGCTATACTAGTAGACGTTGTGAGAGATGCTGACTTAGCTCAGTTGGCAGAGCACGTCATTAGTAATGATGAGGTCGAAGGTTCGAATCCTTTAGTCAGCACATGTTAAAAGTCCTAGCCTGATGGTTAGGACTTTTTTGTTTGCTCTTTTATCTTAGTATAATAAGATATAGAAATATATTGCGAAGTGTTAGAAAAGGTAAAAGCAGATGAAACTAAATAAAGATAAAGAAACCTTATATCAAATAGAACCATTAGTTGAATATGCTTTTTTTAAAAATAATGATATACGGGAAGATGTTAATTTTTTAAGTCGTTATAACCACAGTATGGGATTTGGTGAATATAAAGATGACGATCTTGCTAGCTATATTATGGGAAATGAATTTAAGAGTAGAATTTTTGCTAAAAAAGTTAAAATGGGAGGCGTCGGCTATGTTGCTTCCTATCCCGAAAACCGTGGTCAAGGCGATATTAACTGCCTGATGAAGGAGATTATTTTAGAATTACATGGTCAAATTATGCAATTTCGAACCTAGCACCATTTTCAGAAACTTTTTATCGGCGTTATGGTTATGAAAATGCTATTTATGAAGAAATGTATCAAATTGATCCTGCCTACTTACGCTTCTTTAAACCTGTCAAAGAAGGAAAAGTGATACGCGGAAAATGGAGCGACTCAACCTTAAAAGAAGCAGTAATTAAGCTTTATCAGGCTAAACTCAATCAAGCTGATCAAAGAAATACGGTTGAACGTTCAGAGTGGTGGTGGGATAGGTTAGATGCTTATTATCTAGGAAGATCAGTTTGTGTTTATTTTGATAAAAACAACCAGCCTCAGGGGTATATGTTTTATCGGATTGTTGAGCGTAACTTTCAAGTAGAAGAAATGTATTATCAAACTCCGCAAGCAGCTCAAGCTCTATTAAGTATTATTGCAAGCCACAGCTCAAGGGACTTGAAATACTATGTAAAAATGCCTGAAGAAAGCTTATTAGGAGAATTTTTCCCAGAGCAAGAACGACTTTACTGTAAATACGCTGCCTTATATGATGACTAGAATAATCAATGTGAAGCAGATCCTAGAGGCTGTACCTGTAGTAAATAAAAACCAATTAGCTATTGAAATCACTGACGATAATATTATTGATGAAAATAACGGTGTCTGGATAATTGACCAAAATAAGGTAAAAAAAGTAAAAACATCGCCAGACTATACCGCTTCTCTAACTAACTGGACCAAGGTACTTTTAGGCCATTTGGCTTTGAAACAGGCAGTTCAATTAGGCTTTGTTAAAGAAAATCACCCAGTTGATAATGATTTTGTTAAAGGCGAAGTTTTATTTTATGATTACTTTTAATTAAAAATAGTTTTTCTGTTGTTCTAGAGCGGAAAAACTATTTTTTGTTATAGCCAGCAATATCCCAGTCTGTAAATTTGTAGTCCAATTTTTTATGATAGGCTTTTTCGTAAGCTTGTACTTTTTGGCGATAGTCGATTTCTCGCATTTTTTGTGCATTTTCGCTGGCTGAGAGTTGAGGATTAGGATAAATAGTTGGCAAAACATGAAGAATCCAGCGTGTTTTATTGAATTCAGGATGCAATTTTTCTCGCTTCTTTGTGTCTCTAATTTCGACAAAACAAGAAATAATGGGAACGTTCATTTTAGCTGCATAATAATAGGCACCTTTTTGCAAGGGGCGAGGTTTGCGATAATTTTGCCATAATTCTTGCTCTGGGTAGATTACAATCCAATTATTTCTAAGCAAAATTCGTTCTAAATGTCTTGGTAAGTCTCGCCCCAAGTACTCTATGCTAGCAGTAACAGGAATACTATCAATACTTCTCATTAGGAATCCAATCCAGTTAGGAAGCTTAAGGTTGGCATCTTCAATGACAAAGTACAGTCTCTTATGGTAGTTCATTGCTAGTCGCTTGAGTGGTAAGCAATCGAATTGGTTGTAGTGGTTACAAGTAACAATAGCTGAAGAAAGATTTTTAAGTGAAGTAGGATTATCAATTTTAGTATTAAAAGTTAATATAGGAGTTCCAACATTCAGAATTCCCCGGGCAATTAAATTAATTATTCTAGAAAACAATTTATCGTGATTAGTCCAAAAGTTTTTGACTAAGTTCAAGCGTTCTTTTTTACTTAAAATTGGATCATTTGGCTCAACCTTTGCATTAAAATTTTTCTCTTTGACGCTTTTTTTGATATTTAAAATAACTTGTCGCCGATTTTTTCCAATAATCATTTGTACTCTCCAAGATTTTATATGGTAATTATAGGTTCTATTTTATTTATTTTGCTTTTTAAAACCAAATATTATCCCATTTATTGTTTTTCATGCTAAGCTAAGGTGAAAGAATAAAATATAAAAGGAGGAATTCCTAATGAAAGTAGGTATTATTGGTGCTTCTGGCATGGCAGGGAGTGCGATTTATAAATTAGCTAGTGAAAATAAAGATCTCGAAGTTACAGGCATTGTTAGAGATAAAGAAAAGGCTGAAAGAGTTCTTGGTAAAGATGCTAAGCTTTTAATTGGCGATGTTTTAACAATGGATGATAGCTTACTAGAAAACTTTGATGTGATTGTTGATGCCTTTGGTACAACTCCTGAAAAGGCAAAGGATCAAGTAAAGCTAGCAACTAAATTATGTGGTCTAGCTAAGAACAAGGATATTAGAGTAATCTTCATCTTAGGTGCAGGTAGTCTTAGAACTGGAATTGATAACCACTTGGTAGTGGAAGATATTAAGAAATTAACTGGCTCTGAAAACTGGATTAATACGCCAAAAGAGCAATTGAATGAGTTAAATTACTTAAAGCAAGTTGAAGATGTAGATTGGCTTGGAATTTCACCAGCCTTAACTTTTGAAGCAGGTCCAGAAGCAGCTGGCTACAGGTTAGGTAACAATACTTTGCTCTACAACGATGATAATGAATCTAAAGTAACTTCAGGCACGATGGCACGCTTAGTTGTAAATGAAATTATTCACCCAGAACATCACAAAGAAAGAATTACTTTAGTTGATGAATAAAAAATAACCGCTACACAACGCTCAGGCGCTATAGCGGTTATTTTTATGTGATATTTAATTATTAGCAACTAATGAACGATAAAAGTTAGCTTTGGTTTGACGGTAGTAAGGAGTAATCCAAATAAATCCAATACCAAAAGTGATTAAGCCAAGTAAGCCCCAACCAATGAAACTTAAGTCTAGGATGAATAAGTCCATCTTGTGTCCATCCATTAACTTACGACTTTCGGTAATAGCTTCAGTTGCTCCAATATCAGTTTGGCCAGCTGAAAACTTGTCTTTCAAAACATATGGAGTCATTGCGTAGGAGTAACCCTTAATGAAGCCAGGAATAATGAATAAAATGGTCCATAAACTAACAAATAAATTAGTCATAAATAGGGTGAATAAACTATTTTTAAAGCGACCATTGCTATAAGCGCTAAAAATACCAGAGTACCAAGTCTCCATCTTGCCTGTTTCAACGAAATCTAAGATTGTGTACGCAACTCCCCATAAAATTAAACCAGTAATTAAGCCAACAATAAATTCTGAAAGATTATATCTGGGTTTATATCCTTGAATTAATGCTTCCTTATTAAAACTAAGAACTGTATAAGTAAAGTCTTTTCCAGTCCAAATCCAGCGATTAAGATCCATAATAACTGCGTTGACTAGCCAAGCAAAGATAGTTAGGCAAATAGCCCAACCCCAATTGCCACGTAGCTGATCTTTAGCAGCTTGTTTCATTTGTGCACGTGTCATAGTATTGCTTTCCTCTAACAATATATTAACTTTTATTCAATTATAATCTTACCACTAATCTTTAAGTAATTTGAAAAACTAAATTCTACTATCTTCTGCTATAATCAAAATTACCAATTTAAATAGAAGAAGGGTTGCTACTTGAAATATAAACAATTAATTTTTGACGTTGACGATACTTTGATTGACTTTGCTGCTACGGAAGATTCATCTTTGCATGCATTGTTTAAATCGCATAAGTTGCCTCTTTCTTCTGATTTGCAGAAGCAATATCATACCTATAATCAAGGATTATGGCGCAGACTTGAGCTTGGCGAAATCACTTATGAGAAATTAAGTGAGATGACGTTTCATGATTTCATTAAAGAGCATTTTAATTTAGATGTAGATGGAAATGAATGGATGAATGAATATCGCTCTTATTTTGGAGAGGCTCATCAGTTGTTGCCTGGTGTGGAAGACATGCTTAAATTTGCTAAAAAGCAGGGATATAAGTTAACTGTATTAAGTAACGGTGAAAAATTTATGCAGCGTCATCGTTTAGAGTTGGCTGGAATTAAGAACTACTTTGACTTAATTGTTACGTCCGAAGAAGCACATTATTCTAAGCCAAATCCACATGCTTTTGATTATTTCTTTAGTAGAACCGAAATTGGTCCGAATGAAACCCTATTCTTTGGGGATGGTTTACAGTCAGATATTTTAGGTGCTGAAAAATACGGCTTTGACAGCATTTGGTATAATCACCGTCACCGTAAGGATAATATTGGACTTCATCCCTTATTTGAAGTTGAAACATATCCAGAATTTGTTAAATTAATGCAAAACGATTTTCAAAAAGTATATTAAAAAGGTCGGTAAAACACTATTTGTAAATCTGTGTTTTACCGACCTTTTTAATATTTAATACTATTATTTATAACAATTATATTAAAAATAATTGATCATTAATAAAAAAATTAACATTTGGTAGTTACAGTACAACTATCAGTTGAAATAGTATCGTTATTACCTGGTACACGTTTTTTAGCTAGTTTTTGTAAATCTACTAATTCTTTCATAATAATGAACCTCCATAAATTATTATAAGCTACATATCATTATTTAGTTTGATATGATGATTTAAATATTAAAACTTAATTACAAATAAGTCAATCAAATATTGAAAAAATATTCATAAAAATATAAAATAATTAAAAATTATTAAAAATAATGAGAGGAGAGAAAAAATGACTTTTACCAGCTTCGTTAAAAATAATAAATTCTTTTTTATACTTAACATTATATTAATGATAGTAACGGCCATATTTATTGCGTTAAATAGTTATATTACTATTCCTTTAATAGGAGCTTTAGAGCAAAAACAAAATAGTAAATTTTGGATTTTTATTTGTATAAGTTTAGCATTAGGGCTTCTATCTTATTCTTGCAAGTCGTTATCAGATTATTTGGTTGAAAAACAGATTCAAGAATACTTAATTGAACTGAGAAAGAAAATGTTTAAGAAGATATATTACTCTAAAAAAATGTAGATATTTCTGTTCTCCAGAACGATGTTATAAATAATTATCAACAACTGGGAAAAAATTATATATTACCTTTTTTTACAATTATTAATGGGGTAATCAATATTATTGTCATGCTTCTTACCGTATCTAGTATCAATTGGTGGCTTAGCTGTTTTATTTTAATTAGTTCGACTGTTACAGTGTTAGGTTCAAGGTTATTTAGTAAAAAACTAGCTCAAGTAATAAAAAGAGAGTCTGAGTATAAAGAAGCATTGATTAGAAATATAACAAGTTGGATACCTGCTTTAGTTTTAGTTAGGAAATATAAAAAAGAAAAATTTTTATATCAAAAAATTTTATATCAAAGTAAAAAATTAGAAGAAACCAAAATACGTAAGGCTAAAGTAACTGAAAGTAATGATTTTCTGATTGATAATACGACAAATATGATGGAAGTTATTCTTTTAGTGATTGTTGGAGTGTTGATCTATCGCAAGGCTTTATCATTAGGTGTGTATGCAGCAATTGGAAGTTTTTTATATAGTATTTTGCAATCAATGAAATCTATAGGATATTGTGCTGCTTCTATTAATGGATCAAAATATTTAAATGATCAAATAAAGTACAAACTATACATGCATAAAATAAAACATCACCAAAGCTTAAAAGATTTTGAATCTCTTAAGTTCACTGATGTAACAATACATTTTGAAAATGGAGAAATAATAAAATTTCCAGATTTTAGTTTAAAAAAAGGAGAAAAAGTGTTACTTTCTGGTCCGTCAGGAGTTGGAAAGAGTACTTTACTAAGAATAATTTTAGGCCTAGAAGAAAATGTATCCGGAAAAATTACCTTTTTCTCTTCAAAAGGTAAAATACTCAATCCCAATTTGGAAGAGATTGGGTACATTGAACAGGAAGCAGTTCTATTTCCGGGGTCAATTAGAGAAAACATTGCTATGTTTAAAGAAAATATGGCCGATAAAATAAATGATAAAGTTAAAAAAATGAAATTTTGGGCTGATATCACACGCTTATCTGAAGGATTAGACACTCAAATTTCTTCTATTGACTTATCAGGAGGACAAAAGCAAAAAATTGTTTTAATAAGAAATAGTTTAACTGATAGTTCAATTTTTTTGGTAGATGAGGCTACTAGTGCAATTGATGAAAGCTCGAGATTTCAAATTATAGAAGAATTTTTACATACAGATGCTACGGTTCTATGGATAGAGCATAACTTAAATAAGCAAATTGAAAATTTGTTTGATAGACAAATAAACTTATAGATTAGCTAGAGAGGAAATTAAGATTAATGAAACAGATTGATATATATAAAGAATACATAGATATATTACCCGATAATGTTAATGTAGAAGATTTGTCGAAATTAACTAGAGATAAGAACCATGTGTTTTTACAATTCAATTTTTCCGAATATGAATTGCCAGACCAAGGATTTAAAATTCATATATCAGTAAATTTGGTTAATTATCAAAAGATTTTAAACATTATATTTGCTTTTTGTAGATCAAATCGAATAACTTTTAAATATATATCAAATTACTCTATTTTAGAAAAGAATGTTGCAGGAAAAAGCCAAGATACATTTAGTGGGAAATTTATTACTATATATCCGAATACATTTAATTACTTCAAAAAGTATATTGAAGATTTATATAAAGTTGAACAGTTAAAAACTAAATCAAGTATTTTTATTATAACTGATAGACGATATAAAGATTCGAACAATATTTTCTATAGATATGGTGCAATTGGTAGAAATGATGGATATATATTAGCACCTAATGGACAAAAAATTAAAGATAACAGAAGTATCGGATATAAATTACCAAAATTTATAGACGAACCTTTTCCTAATAATTATGACGATAATCTAAAGGGAAAATATATATTTAAAAAATATATTCCTGAAAAGGGATTGAACTTTAAATCCTCAGGTTCAGTTTTTGATGTGCGAAGGATACAGGATAATAAAATTTATATAATGAAGAATGCCAAAGTTGGTTTTTCTGATGATTGTAATTCAGAAATTAAACTTTTGAAAAAAGAAAAAGATAATTTGATACGTTTAAATAAGACAGGAATTACCTTTATTCCTAAATATATAGATAGCTTCTATGAAGATAAAGACTATTTTTTGATTGAAACAAAAGCTGTTGGGGAAAATGGAGATGAATTTAGAGCAAGTATAGAAAACAATTTTATGGATAAAAATTTAAGAGAGAGGACCATAACAAAATATAATATAGTGATTTTAGATTTATTGAATAAAGTTGAAAAACTTCATCACTATAATATTTATATCGGAGATTTATCAACTAGAAATATAGTTATTAATAAACATAATAAGGTTTGCTTTATAGATTTACCTCAGTTAACTTTCTTAAATGATGAGACGCTAACTAGTCATTATAGAGCAAAAGACTTTTCTGATGATGAAACACCATTTCTATCTTCTATTGAACAAGATAATAGACAATTAGGGTATTTAATTCTGGCTTTGTTTTGTCGTTCAAATATGTTTTTTTTACTTGATAATTCAGGGAAAACTACCCTTAGATTTTTTGAAAAATATGCCCAAGAGTTTAAAATACCGAATGTTTTTGTTGAGATCATACGGCAATTGCTTTCTAAAAGAATAACAGATTTAAATCCATTAATTTCTATGTTAGAAGATGCAAATTTAAATGAGTGTTACGAGTGTCGTATGCCTAATTTACTTTCTTTGTCTAGTTTAAAACAAAAATTATTGAAAACTTCACAGTGTATGAACATTGAACATATTAACTGGAAGAAAAAAGACATATATCCTAGGAATGCGGAAGATGAGGACTTAATATTATTAAGACAGATACAAGAGAAAATCTATTTAGATAAAAAAATATCTAAGAATGAACGGATAAAAGTATATCAATATCTTAAAAATAAAAAATATGTACAGCTACAGTACTTAGAAGATTGGATAACTATTAGTACATGTTATATCAGCGTTTGTAAATTGGCTGAAGTAGATATGGCTACCTATATTTTAAAAAATCTATTTAATAAGTTCTCTAAACGGGTAAATACATTAGATAATGAAGAAAAAATATATTTTAAAATGGAAGAGGGGGTGAATAGATTTTCACCTTATTTGGCAAATGGAACAGCAGGTGTGTTAATGATTCTACTAATATATAAACAAAAATTTAATAGCTCCTATTGGGAAGATGAAATTCAGAAATCTATCAAGTTACTGAAAGAGTCAAAAATGCCAAAAGCTGGTGGAATGTATTACGGACTTGCTGGAATTATTTATTCTTTAATTATCTACAATAAAATATATAAGAATAAAAATTTAAACTATGTAATTAGGACTATGCTTACTAATCTGCAATTTTATACCTTAGATGTAGGAACAAATTTATTTTTAATAGATGGAACATTTGCTGATATAAATGTAAATTTTTCGGATGGAAATATGGGACTAATTAAGGTTATTGAGATGACAGAGAGGTTAGATATATGATTTCTATAAAAAACCTACTTAAATTAAATCCGATAAGATCAGGAATTATTGTATTTTCTTGTATAATCTCAACTCTATTAACAGTTTTTGTACGTTATAATTTAACATGGCAGGCCGATGCTTTAAGACGGAGGAATATTCAGTTATTTTTTATTTTAACTTTAGTTAGTTTAGGAGCCTATATTTTAGCTTCGACTTTAAGTCATTTTGGTAACTATTTTTTGCTTGATAAGATGATTCAAAGATATTCTCATAATATTAGAAAAATGCTATTAGAAAAATATGATAGTGAAATAGTCACAAGTAAAGTACAGAATGATTTAATTAATAATATTGAAGTTATAGAAAATCAATATTTTGGACTTCTAGCTGCTCTTTTTGAAAATATTTGTTTATTTTTATTTTCTGTTTTAGCTATTCTATCTATTAATTGGATTATTTTAGTTAGCACCATTTTTTTAGCAATTTTACTATTAGAAATACCCAATTTATTTAAAAAAATTATGCAAAAAAAAAGTATTGAAATTTCAATACAAACACAAACTTTTTTAGAAAAAATTGCAAATTGGGTTGCGGGAATTGATGTGTTGCGACGTTTTAATGGATATACAATTTTTTCTAGTAAATTAAAAAATGGTAATTTTCAATATACAAGTAGTTACCTTGAAAATATTAAAGTGGGGAAATTAGTTTCATTAATAGTGGTTTTGAGTAACGTGACAGCTCAACTAATGATTTTTGCCTTAACAGGGGCTTTAATTCTGAATAATCAAATTACTATTGGGGTAATTTTTAGTATTGGAGGGTTAATTGGATATACATTTAGCTATGTTGTAATAATTGCTAATGGGTTATTACAAATGAAGAATGGTAAAGCAATTATCGAGCAAATTAATGGTCAAATAATAAAAGAATCGTCAGAAAATTTGAATGAAGAGGATAATGAAGATATAAAATACTATGTTTCAGATTTGAGTGTTAAATTTTCTAACGGAGTAGATATTCGTTATCCTAATATTGAAATTAATCGTGGAGATAAAGTTCTCTTAACCGGATCATCGGGGAGTGGAAAAACAACATTTTTTAAATTGTTTTTAAATCAATTGGAAGCAAACACCGGAATGATTGGAACGATAGATAAATTTGGTAAAAAACATCCAATTGATCAAAATAAAGTAGGATATATCCCCCAAGAGCCAATTTTAATGCCCGTTTCCATTATTGATAATATAACTATGTTTGACCCTAAGCTTAAAGAATCAGCTCTAAAAGTGATAAAAAAGGTAAACTTCAAAAAAGATATTTTAAAATTTAAAGATGGTATTAATACTATTGTCCAAGTTGATAAAAATAATATGTCTGGAGGCCAAAAACAAAAAATAGTTTTAGCGAGGACGTTATTATATGAAAAGCCCCTTTTATTAGTAGATGAAGGAACTAGTGCGATTGATGCAAATAGCACTCAAGAAATATTAAAAACAGTGACTAATATTGACGCAACTGTTATTGTAATTGCTCATAACTTATCTGAGGAAATGAAGCAGTTATTTGATAAGGAAATAAAGTTGGAGTCACTTAATTAGTTATTTTAAAAAGGCATATTAAAGAGTTTGGAAAATAAGTTTTAATTTGATTGAAATAATAACTCTTTTGAAAGCAAAAACACTGATATATCAACGTTTATTTAACGATGATTATCAGTGTTTTCTGTAATTTCGTTTTTTCTAGATTTCCCTATTCTTTTTCAAAACCAACCATTAAGCCACCATCTTCGGCATAGAAGCTACAAAGGGCACCGCATTCGCCGAGAGTAACTTTAGCATCTGGGAAGTTATCTAGGATAATTTCTTTCATACTTAAAGCAGAACCTTCATTTTGAACGTGATCGATTTGAACGCGACCACCTCTGTAGCCGCCTTTGACCATTTCATCTAAAAGTTTTCTTCTAGCTTTCTTAGCCCCGCGTGCCTTACCCAAAAGTTCAAATTCGCCTTTATTGTTGGCAGTTCCGATAACGAAAAGCTTTAACAAACCAGCAATTTTAGCGACAGCTGGAGTAATCCGTCCATTGTTACCTAGATTGGTTAAATCCTGCAACGCAAACATTAAATCAAGTTTGTGTTGATATTCTTCTGTTTCTTTAACGATGTCTTCAAAGGACTTACCAGCACTTGCTAAACTAGCAATTTTTTCAGCAAGTAGTCTTAATTGAGGACCGGCTGAACGAGAATCAAATACTAAAATTTTAGCCTTTGGATTCTTTTCATGATACATTTTAGCGGCTTGAGTAGCTGAATTATAACTACCGGAAAGTGCGCTAGTTAAAGTAATAACAAAAATTTCATCGCTGCCCTCAAAGGCCTTTAGCCAGTCATTTACGTTAGGACAAGCAGAGGTAGATTTATTTTTCGTATGCTTTAGCGTATGAAGAAACTTGTCTAAATCAATATCAGGTGTATCCATCCAAAGCTTGCCATCAACGTGAAGTGATAAAGGAACGGTAACGTGATCAATTCCGTCAATTTGATCAGCTGTAATATTTGCAGTTGAATCTGTAATAATTTTTATTGGCATATAGATTACCTCGAATTAAA
>CANOQA010000009.1:0-38969 GCA_947568765.1 uncultured Lactobacillus sp.
AAGGAGCAGCCTCAGTCGTCCATTTATAATTTGGTATTGTCCAATTACAACTTGGCTTTGTAAATGATACCCAGAAATCTCCAGCAACTGTTGCTCCTGCAGGTACTCCAGAGACACTAACAGATTGATATTTACCTGGATTTACGCCATCTGGGAATTTAAGAGTATTGCTATATGCACCATTACCAGCATTTGCTATATCAAATTGAACAATCTCTTTATTTTCCGTATCATCCCAGTACGTAATGGTAAACTGCATTTGATCAGTCACAGTCACCTTCGCAGTAGCTGGAGCAGTTACGGCAGTATATTGCTGACCATTTACAGAAACTGGATAAGTTGCAATAACTTTAACATTATAGGTTCCTACTTGATCCCAATTTGGTTCACTATTATCAAGAAATTCAAATGTAGTACCTGCTGGAAAATCTGTACTATTAGCAACTAAATCTTTAGCAGTTAAGCTATTTCCTTTATAGACAGTTTTGTCTTGAATCTGAATTTCTTTCTTTTGATCCGCCGGAAGAGTAACAACTTGATATGTAGCATCTGCATAGTTAACTAAGTGATTGTTGTGACCAGTTAAGTCATTAATAGGATCAGACGAGATTTTCTTTAATACATAATTATGTTCAGTAATATAATCCTCAAGCTTCTGATCAATCATCTCTTTGTAACTAGTAATGGCATCTGTCATATTACTTGCCGAAGATGCATCGTAAACAACCGGTACAGAAATAGTAGTAAGTTGGCTACCACTGGCATTATTAATAGTGATAGTGTGTGTATTACTATTTTTGCCAGATAAAAGGGTGTAAAGAGCACCGCTAGTCAAAATAATTGGTTGACTTACGCTACTAAATCCTAAAGTATTTAAGTTGTTTGCAGTAATTGTAGAGTTATCACCAAGATAAACCACAGTCTTAACATTACGAATGACATCTGAAGCACTATTTACCTTGCTAAAATCCCATTTAGAAAGATCAACATATTGAGCATTTGAATTAGTAAACAAATTGAACATGTTCGTAACATTGCTCGTGTTCCAGTTAGCAATCGCACTTGCATCAACCAATGATCCTTCATTGGCAAAAGCTGCAGTAAGATCAGTTATCTTACTGGTATTCCAGTTTTCTAAGCCGTTTAGAGTAGCTAGACTAGAATTAAGATTAAATATCATACTCAAATCTGTCACATTACTCGTATCCCAATTAGCTAATGCACTGAGATCGATCAGCTTATCATTACCCATAAAAATTTTACCCATATTGGTTACATGGCTTACATCCCAATTTTCTAAGCCATGAAGATTGGTAAAGTTATTATTAGCAAACGCAGTGTTGAGGTTTTGTAAACTGCTAGTTTTCCAATTGCTAAGAGCAGAAATATCTAAAACATTGGTAGAACCTTGCTCATTAAAGATATTGCTCATGTTAGTAACTTTCTGAACATCCCAGTTTTCCAAACCAGTTAAGCTAGTCAAACTCTGCGTACTATGGAATGCTGCTACCATACTTGTTACATTAGAAACATTCCAATCACTGACTCCAGTCAAAGAGGATAGCTTAGTGGCACTATTAAAAGTATTCTGCATCGAAGTAACACTACTGGTGTCTAAATTATTGGCATATAAGTTGGTCAGTGTATTACTTTGGAATGTATTATTTAAGTTATTACTTGCAAGCTTAATCTTCTTATCATCAGTCTTACTAAAGGCAATAGTAGCAGCATTTTGCCAGCTTTTAATTAAATCATTAGAAATCGACACTTGAAGACCATCAGTTGATTTATTAGCGGCCGCAAAGTCAGCATCATTAGGCACAATAATATGAGTTTGATCACCAGTGTAGCCAGTTAATTGGTAATAATTTGTACCATCAAATGTCGTGTTCTGCCCTGTCCACTTAGAGGTATCTAATGTCCCCCAAGTAGCAACATCATATCCGCCATTAGCAGTGGGTGTGGTGGCTGTTGCTGCTACAGTCTTATTGTCTTGAAGAGCATTAACATTAGCCTTGACAGCAAGATTACTTACATTAAGTGTAGTAGTATTCTGCACAGCAGAATTAGTATTATTTTTTTGATTTAAAGAATCTGTTTCACTTTTAGTTTGAGAAATAGAAGAATCAGGCTTTGAAGTTTCAGTTTTTTGAACAATAGAAGGAGTTTCTGCAGACTTGGCAGTTGTACTCTGTTGATTACTATTTTGAGTAGGAACTGTAGTATTCTCTACATCATCCTTCTTAATTTCATCAGACTTTTGGACTGCATTCTTATCTGCAGTCTTTTCTGAATCTGTAATACCTTTTTGAGCTTGCTTAGATCCCTCTGTCTTAGACTCTTGAACTTGATTAGCATCAATTACTTCATCTTTTTGAGCATCATTTTTATTAGTTTGTGCATTCTGTTCTTGAACATTATTAGGTAAAGTATCTGCATGAACTACTTCATTAGTACCTATTCCTAAAAATAAAGTTGATAAAAGAACAGAACAAGTTCCAATAGTTAACTTTCTTATACTAAATCTTTGTTTTGTATCTAAGTCACGTTTATTGAATAACATGTGGCCTCAATCTCCTTAAAAACTTCCCTTTATCAAAGGTATTTTAACGCTAAAAAAGGCCTAATACCATATTATATATAATAAAACATGTATTTATATAAAAAAGACTTAATTCCGATAAAATATCAGAACTAAGTCTTTTAAGTCACTCTTAATTATTCATTTTCCATTTTTTTCCACCAAGTCGGTAACTCAGCAAGTAATTTTCTTAACGCTTGGCCACGGTGAGAAATAGCATTTTTTTCATCTACTGTCATTTCAGCAAATGTCTTTCCCTTATCAGGAACAAAGAAAAGTGGATCATAGCCAAAATCTCCATCCCCTCGCGGATAAGTCAAAATTTCGCCTCTAATTTCCCCTTGCGTTACTAAATCATCATCAAATCTACCTGGCCACGAAACTACCATAGTTGTATGAAAGGTAGCTTGTCTTTTCTCTCGGGGAACACCGCCTAGTTCAGCCAATAATTTTGCATTATTTAAGGCATCATTATGAGCTTCGCCTCCGTAGCGAGCAGAATGAACTCCAGGAGCTCCGTTTAATTTATCAACTGATAAACCTGAATCATCAGCAAGAGTTGGTAAATTACTGAACTCCGCCATTTTATGAGCTTTTAATTTTGCATTAGCTAAAAATGTTGTCCCAGTTTCTAGAACATGGGGAGGATCAGTTAGGTCCTGATTAGTAATTACATGAATGGGAAAATTTATTTTCTTTAAGGCCTCTTCAACTTCTCTAGCCTTATTTTTATTGTTAGTTGCAAATAATAAAGTATCCATTTTTAATCCTCAGCATCTACATGATGACCAACTATCGTGTCATCATTCATCCATTGACGGGTAATTTCAGTAAACTTCTTTGCTTCTCCAGTTGTATAGTAGTCATGTTTTACCGGAGCAGTACTCTCAGCAAATAAATCATCACGTCGCAAAACATTATATGTATATTGTGCCACTTGATCAGCTGGATCTACAATTTTTTTATCTTGACCCACCACAGCCACAATTTCTTCTCTCAATAAAGGATAATGTGTGCAGCCTAAAACTAAGGTATCATAATCAGCATTTTTCAATGGAGTTAAACTTTCGCTAACAACTGCACTCTTAGTATCTTCATCGGGATCTTCTTCAGCTAGTGGGGCCAATTTAGGCTGAGCAAATTCACTGACCTTAATTTCTGGATCACGATACTGAATTTCTTTTAAATAAGAATGACTAGCCACAGTAGCCTTAGTACCAATTACAGCTACATTTTTAGTTTCTGTAGTTCTTGCTGCAGCTAAAGCACCAGATTGAACAACACCAATTATCTGTAGTGGTATTTCTTTCTGAATAGTTGCCATTGCTACAGCGGTTGCTGTGTTACAACCAAAAATAATAATTTTTACATCTTTACTTAATAAGAAGTTTACACTATCGCGAGTTAGAGAAATAATCTCTTCTCTTGAGCGATCCCCATACGGCATATTAGCCTGGTCGCCAATAAAAATTGTTGACTCATTAGGCATTTTTTCAATTACTTTTTTTAAAACGGTTAAGCCGCCTAATCCTGAATCTAAAACTCCAATTGGTCGATTATCCATTAAAAAAACTCCTTTAAATAAATGATGATTAAATTCTCTTTTCTACTCCACCTATTTTAAGTTAAAATGATATAGAAGACAAAAGGAAATGAAAGCATGGAACATACAAACGAACATCTTTATTTTTTAAATTCATTATATCGTGATTTTATCTTACCTACCATTTTAGGTAGCGAAGACAAAGAAATTCTTTACTGGGCCGGAAAACATGTTAGTCGTAAATATGATTTATCAGATATCGATGATTTAATCGAATTTTTTGATATGGCTCAATTTGGAACTTTAAAAGTACTTAAAGATCGCAAACATACCGCAGTTTTTGAATTATCCGGCCAGGTCGTAACTGATAGACTGGATAGCCAAAGTGATGAATTTTCACTTGAAAGTGGAATTATTGCGGAATGTTTAGAGCGCCAAAATGGTACTCCAACTGAAGCTTCAGCTACTGTTACTAAAAAGCACGTAGTTCAAATCACTGCGCAATCTGACTAACTATTAACCAAGTAAAAGAATAGCAATAATAAAAAACGGGAAAGTCTCAATACAGAGGCTTTCCCGTTTTTTATTATTTATATTAGTCAGTATATTGATCTAAAATTTGTTCAAGTTTTTCCTTAGGAGTATAACCAGTTAAACGGTCAACAATCTTACCATCTTTCTTAATTAATAAAGTTGGGATTGCCATAATTCCTAAGTTACGAGCAGTTTCTTGGTTTTGATCAACATCCATTTTGGTGAATTTTACATCATCCATTTCTTCAGAAAGTTGGTCAATAACTGGTGATTGCATCTTACATGGACCACACCAAGTTGCCCAAAAATCAATTAAAACAACGCCTTCGCTAGTTTCTTCTTCAAAAGTTGCATCTGTAATTTCATCAACCATTGTTATTACCTCACAAATAAATTCTTTAAATTATAAGTATAGTTTAGTAGAATTACTTACTTTTTGCAAGTATATTGCTTACTGTAAATGAACGATTGTCGCTCCAGTTCCACCTTGGTTAGCAGGCGCATAACTATAGCTCTTTACGTGTCTGTTTCTCTTCAAGTATTGTTGAACACCATTTCTAATTGCCCCAGTTCCAATTCCATGGATAATTGTGACGGTATTTAAACCAGCTAAGAGGGAAGAATCGATGTAGCGATCTAAGTTAGTTAGAGCTTCTTCATAGCGCTGTCCCCTTAAATCAAGCTCACTACTTGCACGCGTAGAACGAAGACCACGACTCGAGCGAACAGCTCTTTCTGCCTTCTTAGGAGCAGCTTGTGTACTAATCTTTTCAATATCCCGATCAGTGACTTTAACTTTCAAAATGCCAATTTGAACTTCAAATTCATGATCAGCAAGTTTTTTCGTAATTACACCTTGCTGTCCATAAGATAGAACTTTCACAGTATCACCAACACTTACATCATGACGCCGCTTTTCACGTTGCAAGACCTTGTTCTGGGCCAAGTTTTGATTTTCACGCTCAAGTTTATTTAAAGCACCTTTAGCTTCAATAACTTTATTGGTTCTAACTTGACCCCCAGCTCTTCTTTGTTCTTCAAGATCATTGATGATCTTATCAGCTTTTTGACGCTTTTTAGCAAGCATTTCATCAGCTTTTTCTTGAGCTTTTTCAAGTTGCTTTTGTACTTGTTGATTATACCAGTCAAGACCATTCTGGAGTTGCCGCTTAAGAGTGATACTTTGGTCAACATTTTGCTTTAAAGTTTCATGAAGTTGCTCAGCAGCCTTAGTCTGCTCCGTCAATCGTTCAATCATCTTATTAATATCACTATCTTCGTCATTCATCAAACTTCTAGCCTTGTCGACTACAACTTCATTCATCCCTAATTGATGTGCAATGGCAAATGCATTACTTTGTCCAGGGATACCAATTCTCAAACGATACGTTGGAGCAAGTTTCTTTAAGTCAAATTCCATTGAGGCATTCGTAGTTCTTGCACGATTATAGCCATAAAGCTTTAATTCCGGATAGTGTGTAGTAATCGCAATTTTAGCTTGTGCTCCCCGTAAATCATCTAAAATAGCGATCGCTAGACTAGCTCCCTCTTCAGGATCAGTTCCGGCTCCCAATTCATCAATTAAAACCAAATCATCCTCAGTTACATCTTTCATTATTTTTATAATTTGGTCCATATGTGATGAGAAAGTACTTAATGACTGTTCAATAGATTGCTCATCCCCAATATCGGCGTAAATTTCATTAAAAACAGTTAATTGACTGCCTTCTTCAGCTGTGATAAATAATCCCGCTTGAGCCATCAATTGGAGCAGCCCTAAAGTCTTCAGCGTGATTGTCTTACCACCTGTGTTAGGTCCCGTAATCAGCATGGTATCAAAGCTAGTTCCTAATTCAATATTATTAGGAACAACTTTTTTAGGATCAATTAATGGGTGTCGAGCCTTTCTCAACTTAATGACATGATCTTGATTTAATACTGGTTCTGTAGCTTTCATTGCTTTAGCTAATTTGCTTTTAGCACTTAAAAAGTCTAATTGTGTTAATGCATCCGCATTATTTTTTATTTCTTTTTGATACATACCAGCAAGTTCTGACAATTCAATTAAGATACGGTGGATTTCCTGACGCTCTTGAGCCATTAAATTTTGCTGTCGGTTATTAAGAACTAAAACTGCTTGTGGCTCAACAAATAAAGTCTGTCCACTAGCACTTTGATCATGAACAACTCCACCGAATTTATTCTTATATTCTTGTTTTACAGGTAATACATAGCGACCATCTCTAATGGTTACGATATTTTCTGACAAATATTGTGTATGCTTTCCACTGATATAATCATTCATGTGATTTTTAATATCAGTTTCATTGCTTTGAATATCATGTCGCAGCTGCATTAACTTAGAAGAAGCTGTATCCTTAACAGTTCCGTCATATTCAATTGCCTGATTCAACTTCTTAAATAAGTCTTCTGGAATTACTAAATTTTTAAGAGTTTTTTCAATCGGTCGGGTATCAATTTCACGCTCTTCTAAGTCAGCAGTAAACTGAGAAACATCTTTAGCTAAGCTAAGAATTAGAAAAATATTACCTAATTCTTCACCATTTAAATTTGCCTTGACCTTCAAACGCTTCAAGCTAGCTCTAACATCTTTAAAGTCAGTTATCGGCATTGGTCCTTTAACTCGTAAAATATTAGAAAGGACCCTAGTTTGATCAATTGATTTTTTTACTTCATCAAAATTACTACTTGGCATTAACGTTAAAGCCTGCTCTTTTGCAGGTGCTGTAATAGCCAAGTCACTTAATTGTTTAATTATGCGATTATATTCTAATTTTTCAATAATTTTAGAGTTCATATATTCCACCTAGCAAAAAGGCCCCAGAGTTGGGACCATTTTTATATTGTTGTAATGAATAAATTTATAAAAAATTGAGAAATTCCAGGAGAAAAATGCAAGATACCACTTGCTAAAATAGAATGCCCCAGCATATTTTGCAAACCATCGTTAGGAATTGTGGCTAAAATAAACAAAAGCAAATAAACACTAATCTGTGTCACAATAAAAGAAATAATTAAACTTCCCCAGAGATTTAGGTTAGAGTTTACCGTAACATATCTTAATTGATTAAACCCTAGCATCACAAAACGCCATAAGCAACAAACAATCAACAGAATAATTGAAAAAGCAATTGCTGCATAAAATGATTTATCTAAGGTTAATCCCGTAGTTTTATCAAAGAAAGCAAAGCTGCTTCGATCATTTGCGGATGGATATGGAACCCACAAATTTAAAAAGTTACTAAATGGTTTATACAATAAAGTGGCTAAAATTAGCCCGATTACATATCCACCAGCTGCTAAGCCTTCATATACTACACCACGCCGATAGCCTACATAACAACAATAGATAAAAATTAATAAAATGAAAAAAGAAATCATTGCTCATCCTTGATTAAGCAAAAAAGACTAGCTTCAATCGCCAGTCTTTTTTGAAGATTATTCGCCGCTTAAGCGATCGTCTGACAAAAATGTATTTAAAACTCCTTGTACCATGTTCCACTCATCATCATCTGTGATTTCATGTAAGTCAGAACTAGTTACATCGCCATCTGCATCTGCATCATAGCTGAAAGCTTGTACTTCAACATCATCATCGTCACTAACAGCTGCTGGATATAGCAAAACGTAAGATTTACCATAATCTTCAGATGTAAAAGTAAATAAGATTTCAAATAATTCTTCATTACCTTGTTCGTCAACTAAAGTAATTTGACGATCATTATCTTGGTTAGCGTTAATTTTTTCACTCATTTTAATTATCCTTTCTGGTTGCTTCTAAATAGTTTTGCAAGATTAAAACAGCAGCCATTTGGTCAATAACTTTTTTTCGTTCAACACGATCATGGACGCCAGCTTCTTCGACTAAAATTCGATCAGCTTGCACTGTTGTAAGACGTTCATCTACGTAATAAACAGGTAGGTCAAACTTTTCTTTTAAGCGCTCACCATACTGTTTACTTCTTTCTACGGAATGTCCACTACTACCATCCATGTTTTTAGGTAAACCTAAAACAAAGCCTTCAACATCATATTTACGTACAATTTTTCTGATTTGACGCATACCAAAGCTAAACTTGCTTTCGTCAATCTTAATTGTTTCAAGCTCTTGAGCGGTAATTCCCAAAGGGTCACTGATTGCAACACCGACAGTCTTAGAGCCAACATCAAGTCCAAGTAATCGCATTATTTATTTTTACCTAAATAACTCTTAACCAATTCCTCAATAATTTCATCACGTTCATGTTTCAAGATCAAATTACGTGCATCATTATGCCGAGGAATATATGCAGGGTCGCCTGAAAGTAAGTAACCAACAATTTGATTAATTGGGCTATAGCCCTTTTCCTCAAGTGCATTGTATACGTCTTGTAGAGTATCGTATACATTCTTACCCTTATTTTGGTTAAAGTCAAAATGCATTGTTTTATCTAGCGAACTCATAATAAAATTCCTCCTATTCTTCTTAATTTTACTTGAAATATCGAACGAACTCAATTAATTTTGTTTTTCTTCAACTTCTTGTAACACTTTAGCGATAGCATCTTTTAATCCTGCTGGATTCTTACCACCGGCTTGTGCCATATTTGGACGGCCACCACCGCCACCACCAAAGATTGGAGCAGCAGTTTTAATCAAATCGCCAGCCTTAAGTCCTGCCTTAATAGCCTTACCATCTAAGCTAATTACCATATTAGCTTTACCATTCACTTCAGCAGCTAAGACTAAAACATCAGATTTATTGCTGCTCTTCCAGTTGTCAGCAAGTTCACGCAAATCATTCATACCTTCAACATCAGCTTGCGCAGCAATTACCGTTAAATCTTTAACTTGCTTAATGTCATTAAATAGATCGCCAGCTTTTGCCTTATTAATTTGAGCCTTTAATTGTTCAGCTTCTTTTTGGCTTGCACGTAAATCATCTTCGATAGAAGAAATCTTATTAACTACATCTTCAGCCTTAGTTGCCTTAACTTCATCTTGAACTTCTTTCAAGATTTCGTCACGGTCTGTTACATACTTGTAAGCTTCTGGACCAGTGACAGCAATAATTCTACGAGTACCAGCACCAACAGCAGACTCAGAAACAATCTTAAGCATTCCGATTTGATCAGTATTTTCACAGTGTGTACCACCACAAAATTCAGTGGAGAAGTCATCGATTTGAACAACACGAACTGTGTCACCATATTTTTCACCAAATAATGCTAAAGCGCCCATCTTTAAACCAGTATCTGGGTCAGTAACAGTGGTCTTGACTGGAATTTCTTCCCAAATCTTTTCGTTAACTAACTTTTCAACACTAGCAATTTCTTTCTTAGTCATTGGCTCTAAGCTTGTAAAGTCAAAACGTAAGTAATCTGGTTCAACTAAAGAGCCAGCTTGGTGAGTATGAGTACCTAAAACTTCACGTAAAGCTGCATGCAATAAGTGAGTAGCAGTATGGTTATGCTTTAAGCCACGACGACGTTTTTGATCAACTTTCAAGACATACTCTTGTCCCTTTTCAAGTGGCAAAATAACATCTACAAAGTGCAAGTTTTGATCATTTGGTGCATGTTGTACATCAGTTACACGAGCAACTAATTCACCATTTTGGTTCAAAATTTCACCGTGATCAGCAACTTGTCCACCACGCTCTGCATAAAATGGAGTTTTATCAAAGATTAAAGTTGCATGTTCACCATCTGCCTTATCAACTAACTTGTCATCAACAACAATATCAATCAATTTGGCATGCTTTTCTTCTAAAGTACCATATTCAAATTCACTCTTATCTTTGATATTCATCAAAGTAACATCTTGTGAACCCATTGATTGCAAGTTACCACGAGCTTTACGAGCACGTTCCTTTTGAGCTTTCATTTCTTCATCAAAGCCCTTTTTATCAATCTTAAGACCTGCATCTTGAGCAGCTTCAAAAGTTAATTCATATGGGAAGCCGTAAGTATCGAATAATTTGAAGGCATCTTTACCAGAAATAGTCTTATCATCGCTCTTCTTAGCTTCAGCAATGATATTATCAAGTAAGTTTAGACCAGATGAAAGAGTTACTTGGAATCTTTCTTCTTCATTCTTAATTACTTTTTGAATAAATGCTTGTTGGTCAACAACTTCTGGATAGTGGCTCTTCATAATTTCGCCAACTACAGGTACTAATTTGTACAAGAATGCACCTTTAATACCTAAACGTTGACCGTTTAAGTCAGCACGTCTAATTAAACGACGTAAAACATATCCACGTCCTGAGTTTGAAGGAAGTGCACCATCAGCAATTGCAAAACTTACTGCACGAACATGGTCAGCAATAATCTTGAATGCAACATCATCTTCTTTATTTGCAGCATACTTCTTGCCATCACTTAATTTTTCAGTTTCCTTAATGATTGGCATAAATAAGTCTGTTTCGAAGTTAGTTGGAGCATCTTGAATAATTGATACTACACGTTCTAATCCCATACCGGTATCAATGTTTTTATGTGGTTGGTCAACATATTTACCATTTGGCAAGTGGTTAAATTGTGAAAATACGATGTTCCAAATTTCAAGATAGCGAGCGTTTTCTCCACCTGGGAAGTTTTCTGGATCATCTTCAGCCACATCGTTATTTTCTTGACCACGATCGTAGAAAATTTCTGAGTCAGGACCACATGGACCTTCACCAATATCCCAGAAGTTATCTTCTAGCTTAACAATATGGTCTTCAGGTAAACCAACAACATCGTGCCACATGTGGTATGTTTCAGTATCCTTAGGGTAAACAGTTACGTAAAGCTTATCTGGATCAAGACCTAACCATTTTGGACTAGTTAAAAATTCCCAAGCCCAAGGAATAACTTCTTTTTTAAAGTAATCCCCAACTGAGAAGTTGCCAAGCATTTCAAAGAAAGTTTGGTGACGAGCGGTTTTACCAACATTCTCAATATCGTTAGTTCTAATTGATTTTTGAGAAGAAGTAATTCGGTGATTCTTAGGCACAACAGAACCATCAAAGTATTTCTTCATTGTAGCAACACCAGAGTTAATCCATAACAAGGTTGGATCATCTTGTGGAATTAATGATGCACTTTGCATAACCATATGGCCATGCTCTTTAAAAAAGTCCAAGAACATTTGACGTACTTGTGAACTAGTCAATTGTTTCATAAAAAGTTCTCCTACAAATATAAAAAACACTATTGCATAAAACAAGGACGCTCCCAGCGCGGTACCACCTTGATTGCAACAGTGTTTGTTACCTCTTTAAATATTTATTTCTCTAATTATCTTAGGTAGCATTACTAAATATTTTCTAGACCTTCTCACCAAGCAGTCCTCTCTTTGAAGAAAATACTTTAATAATATGTCCTAAACGTGCTTTATTTTACTACAAATTTTCTAGTTGTCAAAATTACTACGTGCTTGCTCACGTTCACGCTTACGTTTACGCTTTGCTTTTCGAATTTGATGACGTTCTTCAAGCTTACGTTTTTGCTGACGATCTTTTTGAATGGCCTGTTTAATCTTCTTCTTGTAGCCTGGCTTTACTTTTTTCTTGGTTTTCTTAACCATACCGATCATGCGGTTATCAAGTTTATGGTTACGCGTTTGACGATTATCTCTTCTGTGATAGTGAGTTCTTTCAACTAATTCACCATTTCTAAGATCTTTAAAGTCAAAATGAATACCCAATTTTTCTAAGTCCTCAATCTGACTCATTTCATCATCATAGATTAAGGTAATGGCATGTCCTTCAAGCCCGTTTCTGCCTGTTCGTCCAATTCGGTGAATTACAAATTCTAAATCTTTTGGAATTTCATAGTTAACAACTAAGCTAACACCGGGTACATCAATTCCACGAGCAGCTAAGTCACTAGCTACAACGTATTGATATTGTCCCTCTCTAACTTGACGAATAATTCTCTTTCGTTCGCGTTCAATAATTCCACCATGAATTTTTGCTACTTTAAGGCCTTGTTCTTCAAGGTAGTCCGTTAATTCATCAACAGTCTTTTTCGTATTAGCAAAAACAAGGGCTAAATATGGCTGTCCCATTGTTAATAACTTATACAAAATTGATTTCTTGTCTCTTGAACCTACGTCAATTAAATCATTTTGAATCGTTGGCGCAATAATTGCCGGATTGTCAATAACGATAAATTCTGGCTTTGACATGTACTTTCTTAAAAAGTTTTCGAGCTTAACTGGGATTGTAGCTGAAAATGCACCTAAGACTGCTTTTTTGTCCAACTTAGACATAATTTCATCCATTTGACCTAAAAAGCCCATGTCTAAAGTCATGTCAGCTTCATCAATAATAAAGGCCTTTACATTCTCCAAGTTAATAAATTTTTTTGATGCAAAATCATGTAAACGACCAGGGGTTGCAATAATTAATTGTGGGGCTCTGCTTTCAGCCTTTTCAATTTGGCGATTACGGTCATTTCCACCGCCTAAATATTCAATTGAAATATTTAAACCACTAGCATCCCTTAACTGACGCGCAACTTTATACAATTGATTAGCCAATTCACGACTCGGTGCAGTAACAATTGCTTGTGTTACAGGTGCGCTCTCATCAATCATATTCAAAATTGGAATTAAATAAGCATGAGTCTTTCCTGATCCCGTTGCAGCTTGCACTACAACATTCTTTTTATTTAAAAGTGCCGGAATAACCGAAGACTGTACTTTAGTCGGTTTCTTAAAATTAATTTTTTCTAATCCGGCTTGTAGTTCTGGCCGGATTTTTTCATTTTGAAATATACTACTTGTTTGTGCCATGTTCTTCTTTATACTTCTTTGTTACTTCTACTACTTCATTAAAGACTTGTTTTACTTCATCCATGTCTTTTGCATTAGCTCCAGATGCTAGGGCATGACCTCCACCATCGTGCTGTTCAGCTAAATGGTTAATAACAGGTCCCTTTGAACGATAATGAACGCGGAAAGTTCCATCTGGCTTTTCTACAAATACATTCCAAGCTAAAACATCTTTAATTCGACCAGGAGTTGAAACAGCAACATTTGCTTGATCGTCAGTTAACCCCATCTTCTTCAAATCATCTTGCATCAAAATTGTATAAGCAGCCCCAACTGGATCAATCTCCATCTTATCCATTGCTAAAGCTTGTAATTTTGCTTCATCAAAAGTAACATCCGCAATTTCTCTAGCAATATCCGTAATATTAATTCCAGTTTTAGTTAATTCAGCTGCAACATCAAAAGTATGAGCTGAAGTTTCAGGATACATAAATCTTCCGGTATCACCTACAATACCTGCATATAAAGCTGCTGCAACTTCCTTAGTAATTGGTAAGTTTTCTGCTTTTAAGAAATCAAAAATAATTTCAGAAGCAGCTGGTGCATCTGGATCAACATAGCTCATATCTGCGTATGGATCTACATCTGGGTGGTGGTCAATCTTAATTAAAAGATCACCTTTGTCATAATTTTTGTTAGAAATACGAGGAGTGTTTGCAGTATCGGTTGTAATAACTAAAGCACCCTTGTAGTCTTCTGGCTTAACCTCATCCATCTTGTTAATCCAAATTAAGTCACCTTCATCATTTTCACCAGCACAAAGGATCTTTTTATCAGGGAAAGCTAGTCTCAAAGATCTAGCCAAACCGGCTTGAGAACCAATTGCATCTGGGTCTGGACTAGTGTGACGGTGCAAAATAATTGTTGGATATTCTTTTATCTTTTCATAAATTTCATCAAAAGTTGCCATTAATTTTTCTCCTAAATTTTTCTTTTTATTTTATCATTACTCATTATCAAAAATTTCTAGCGATATATTCTCAACGGGATGCTCTTCAAAATCAGTGACCGTAAGGCCTAAAAGTCGGATTCCAGTTGAAAGCATGCTTTTTTCTGTCGCAAACAAAGCACGCCCAGTATCGTAGATAACAATTTTATCATTAGTGCCCTGCTTTAGCTTCCTTCTTTTAGTAATTGTCTTAAAATTAGCATCGCGTACTTTTAAGACAACACAATTTGCAAGAAAGTGGCGCTCCTTTAAACTTTTTTCAAGTTCTCTACTATATGACCGCAATTTTGTTAAGGCAGTATTTTCATCAAATAAATTTTGATTAAAAGTACGTTCAATCCCAATTGATTTTCGATTTCTTTCCGAATCAGTCACTACATCTCTTAAGTCAATACCATGAGCATGCTGAGCCATAAGATAACCCATTCGATTAAATTTTTTAATTAAAATATCGGTTGGAATTTTTCTTAGATCAGCTCCGGTATAAACCTCCATCTCTGCCAGTTTTTCTTGGGTCTTTGGTCCAATACCCGGGAAGTTCTTTATTGGTTGTTTTGCTAAAAAATCGCGAGCACCTTCTGGTTTAATTACAGTTCTCCCAAAAGGCTTGGCATATTCTGAGCCCATCTTAGCTAAAAACTTGTTATAAGAGACACCAAATGAACTAGTCAAACCAATTCTTTGATAGATTCGTTCCTGAAGTAAAGCAGCAATACGAACTGGATCGGTTAAATTAAGCTTATTTTCAGTAACATCTAAATATGCTTCATCTAACGCAACAGATTCTACCCGATCAGTTATCTTATGTATCAATTGATGAATTTCAGCTGATACAGCACGATATTTTTCAAAATTTGGTTGAATAATTACCAACTTCTCTGCTGGTATTAATCTTACCGCCTTAGCCGTCGGCATCGCTGAATGAGCTCCATAACGCCGGGCAATATAATTCGCTGTCGCTACAACCCCATGACCCTTATTTTTCTTCGGATCTCCACCAATTAAGACGGCTTTATTTCTAATTGATGGATTATCCCGCATTTCTACTGAAGCATAGAAGGCATCCATATCAATATGAATAATCTTACGACTCGTATTGTTTTTAGGCAGTAAATCCATTAACGGTAAATCCAGTGCTCGCTATCTTTTTCAAAAATATGATTACTTGATTCCGTACCGAACTTACCACTTGGATATTGTTCAAGCTGCTTAACATCTTTATTTTCATCTTGCCAAGCATCTTCAACTGCATCAACGAACTTCCAATATTGTTTCAATTCTGACCAATGAGTAAAGTTAGTTCTATCTGCTACAAACACATCATGAAGCAATCGTTCGTAGCCATCTGGAACTTGCTCCATTTCTTCCTTAGAAAACTTATAGCTAAGGTTTTCTCTTCTTAAACCTTCAGCTGTAATCTTCTTTCCATTAATTGTGAAGTAGATTTCGCTAATCGGATCAATAATAATTGAGATATTATTTGAATGTGCACTACCGTATAAATTATTCATATGGTGAAGAACAATATCAATGCGAGAAACCTTATCTTTCATTTTCTTACCAGTTCTAAAGTAAATTGGCACATCAGCTACTGGGCCCTTTTTGAATTTAACTTCACCAGCTACAAATGTTTCTACTTTAGAATCTGGTGCAACTTGATCTGCTTTTAAATACTCTACTTCATTATCATCAGCTAAATATTGTCCTCGTGAGAAATGCTTTTTAACCATTTCTGGAGTTGGAATTACTAGACTATCTAATAATTCTTGTTTAGCTTGGTGAATATGGTCTGAATCAAGTCCTTTAGGCTCAGGCATAGCTAAAAGTGTAATAATTTGAAAAATATGGTTTTGAACCATATCACGTAAAGCACCAGATGTTTCGTAGTAACCACCACGGGTTCCTACTCCTAGACTTTCTGCTAAAGTTACTTGCATATTTGCGATATAGTCATTATTCCAGATATTCTTAACAATTGGATTAGTCATTCTTAGAGGCATAATATTTTGAACCATTTCTTTTCCAAGATAGTGATCAATTCGATATACCGATTCTTCATCAAAACTTTCACCAATTTCTCGGTTTAACTTTTCTGCTGAAGCTAAATCATGACCAAATGGCTTTTCAATTACTAAACGGTTAAAGCCGCTACCAAGCAATTTTTGATCATTAATGTGAGTAGCAATTGTACCAAAAAATCTTGGTGCCATAGCCATGTAGAAAATTCGATTTCCTTCTGCTTGATATTTTTCATCAAGTTTAGCTGCTAATTCCTTTAAGGCAATGTAGTGGCCAATATCAGTTACATCGTGAGACTGGTAATAAAAATGTGAAGCGAATTCTTTTGCTTCTTTTTCATCAAAGTTGTCACAGCTTTCTTTAACAGCTTCAACTACTTGTTCTTGCAAATATTCGTGGCTCCAAGGTCTTCTAGCTGTACCAATTACAGCAAAATGATCATGAATTAAACCTTTTTGGTACAAATTAAATAAGGCTGGATAAAGCTTTCTATGAGCTAAATCTCCGGAGCCACCAAAAATAATCATAACAACTGGAATATTTTTCATTCTAACTACCTACTTAATAAAAATTAACTTTACCAATTCTATTTTACAATACTAGTCATGACAATAAAAAAATAAAAAACGTCCTTGCGGACGTTTTTTATTTATCTTCTGAATTAGTATTTTCAGTTGTATCAGTAGCTTTTTCTTCTGGCTTACTGTCTTTTTCAACAGTCTTTTCTTCAGTTTCAACTTTTTCTTCTTTAGCTTCATTAGACTTAACGTCTTGTGCAGGAGCTGCAGCAGTTGGAAGAACACGACGAATAGCCATTCTTTCAAATGTTAAAAAGATTCCGTCCGCATCAATAACGACAGTCTTATCACTATCATTAATTGAATCAACTTTACCATGAAGACCATCAACCATAATTACTTGGTCGCCCTTCTTAAGTTCAGACATCATCTTCATACGTTCTTGTTGTTGCTTTTTTTGTGGCTTGATCATTGAGAAATAGAAGAAAACAAAAATTGCAATCATTGCAATGATCATAAAAATATTATTCATACCGGCAGCACTTTGTGCTAAGAAAAATGTATTCAAAGTATTACACCTCATTGTTTTTATTAATTAACTTTCAAGTAATAATTATACCGTATTTTTAGCTTAACTAAAAACTTACTTTTCATCTTTTGGTGGATAACCTAATTGCAGATAAGCTTTTTGTGTAACGCTTCTGCCTCGAGGAGTTCGAGTAATAAAACCTTTTTGCAGTAAGTACGGTTCATATACTTCTTCAATTGTATCTGTATCTTCCCCTACATTAGCTGCAATTGTCTTAATCCCAACTGGACCTCCGCCATAATTTTCAATCATCATTCTTAAAAGCTTCCGGTCCGTCTGGTCTAGTCCTTCATCGTCAACTTCTAATAAATGAAGTGAGTGCTTAGTTGTTACTAACGAAATAGCTTCTTCACCCTTTACTTCAGCAAAATCACGAACACGTTTAAGCAAGCGGTTAGCAACACGAGGCGTTCCTCGAGAGCGACGTGCTAATTCAATTGCTGCTTCAGGATCAATCTTTGTATTAAAGACTACACTAGATCTTTGAATTATTTTTTCTAAATCTTCAACAGAATAGTACTGCATGTGTTCAATAATTCCAAAACGATCTCTTAGCGGAGCAGACAGTTGACCTGCTCTAGTGGTTGCTCCAATTAAGGTAAAAGGTGGTAGCGGTACATGGACTGCATGTGTTGTTTGACCTTCTCCAACAACAATGTCGATATAAAAATCTTCCATTGCTGAATAGAGAACTTCTTCCACGGGTTTTGCTAAACGGTGGATCTCATCAATGAATAGAACATCCCCCGGATTCAATTCTGAAAGCAGCGCTACTAAGTCTCCAGCCTTTTCAATTGCTGGTCCGGATGTACTCTTTAAATGAACCCCCATTTCATTAGCAATTACAAAAGCCAAAGTAGTCTTACCTAATCCAGGAGGTCCATACAAAAGAACATGATCTAAAGCTTCATCACGTTGTTTTGCTGCTTTAATGTATATTTTCATCTCGCTCTTAACTTTATCTTGTCCAATATATTGAGCAAGTAGTTGCGGACGCAGCGATAATTCGATTGTTTCATCTTCTTCACTACTTTCTGCTCCTATAATTCGTTCTTCCTCGTTCACATCTTTCACTTCCCTATCATCAATTAATTTCTAAATTTTATTTCTTAAGTAGTAAAGCCAATGCTTCCTTAACATAACTATCAGCAGTGTTTTCAGGTAATTTTGCTAATTTTGGCGTAATTCGATCAACTTCTTTTTGGGTATAACCAAGTGCTACTAAGGCAAGTAAAGCATCTTGCAGACTTGGAGTAAGATCGGCAGCAGCAGTTGATTTTTTTACATAGTCGCCTAGTTTTCCCTTCAAGTCTAAGACAATCTGGGAAGCAGTCTTTTTTCCTACTCCCGGGAAACGAGTCAGGTATTTTACTTCACCATTTTGAATTGCACTAGCCAAAGAATCAGTATCTTCAGCAGCCATAATTGCCACAGCAGACTTAGGTCCAATTCCTGAAACACTTAATAATTTTAAAAATAATTCTTTATCTTCTAAAGACAAAAAACCATACAAAGTAATTCCGGTATCTCTTACAACTTGCTCAACGTAAATTGTTGCAGGTTGATTTTCATCATAACTATAAGGAGTGGGACAAAGAATCTTATAGCCAACTCCGTTTACATCTAGAACGATATAAGCTGGATCAATTTTTGTTACTATTCCCTTGAGATATTCAAACATTTTACCTACTCATCTTTTTTAAACATCTTGTTAAGATCATTTTCGCTTAACTGGATAATAATTATTTTTCCTTCAAAATCTTGATAAGGATCACTACTATTTCTTAATTCTTTTAACAACTCTTGTGCTTCAACTGGATTGAGCATTCTTCTTCTAGCACTTTGACGCATAGTTATTTCGCCAGCAATTTGCGCTTTAAGCTTAGAAATATCATGCTCAGTTTGATTTAAATATAAGTCCAAAATCATCCGGACATTTTTTTCAACATCGGGCTGAAGCCACATAGGATATGTTCTCAAGATCAGGCTATTTTGACCAAAATCTTCTAAAAATAAGCCAAATTCTTGAAGATTTTCTAGATTTTCTTTTAATTTCAAATAATCAACATTGCTAAAGTCCAAAATTAAGGGACTAAGAAGACCTTGCTGAGAAATATTTTCACTATTTAAATCTTGAAGAATTTGATCATAAGCTAAACGACGATATGCGTTAACCTGATCAATTAAATACAGATCTTCCTCATGGTGAGCAATCAAGTAAGACTTATTTTGTCCCATATAAGTCAATTCAGGTAGATTATTAGCTAAAATTTCATCTCCAGATGAGATAATACTATCATCTTTTCCTTGCATATCCTTTTCTTCATCAAAAGGACTCAATTGTACTTGTTGATTTACGTTGTCATCCCACGTTGACGTAATCACATATTTATCATCATTACGCACCTGGTCTAAGCTAACAAAATTAGCAGCAGTTTCATGCACTTCAGCGCTTTGGTCAGCTTCAACTTGCGGAGTAAATTCAACAGGACGAGCAGTATTAACTACATCTTTATTTAAGTTGAATTTCAATTGATCAATATTAGTTGATTTTTTAGGCGCTAATAAATTATTTAACCCTGAATCAATCTGATTATTTTGTTCTAAAGCTTCAGAAATACTAGTAGTTAACAGACGCTCTAACTCTTGTTCCTTTGACAAACGCACTTCTTGCTTAGTTGGGTGAACATTGACATCAACTAAAAGAGGGTCAAGCTCAATCTTTACTACTGCAATCGGATAACGACGCGGTCTTAATTTATTGCCATAGCCAGCCATAATTGCTTGGGTTAACCGGTAGTTTTTGATATAGCGTCCATTTAATAATAAGGAAATAAAGTTACGGTTTGACCGAGTAGTATTAGGATCAGAAATTAGGCCACTAATCTTAAAGTCCGGACTATCTCCCTTAAGGATGTTCATCTTTTCAGCAAGCAGACGACCATAAATATTAGCTATGTCTTGCCTTAAATCATTGCGTCCATTAGTCTTCAACAAGACTTTGCCATTGTTAGTTAAGGTAAACGAAACGTCTGGATGTCCTAAAGCTAAACGGTTAACAATATCAACAATCTTTAAAATTTCAGTTCTTTCAGAGCGCAAATATTTTAAACGAGCTGGCGTATTAAAGAATAAGTCGCTAACTGTAATTTTGGTTCCTTTAGGCGAAGCTGCATCTTCTTGAAGCTTCTTTTCACTACCTGAAAAAATTGCCCGTACGCCACCTAAATTATCATTACTTGTCGTTACTTCTACATGAGAAACAGCTGCAATTGAGGCTAAAGCTTCTCCGCGAAATCCTAAAGTAGAAATATTAAATAGGTCTCGTTCAGTCGCAATCTTACTAGTTGCGTGACGAGTAAAGGCTAAATCAATTTGATCTTTAGCAATTCCGCTACCATTATCTTGAACTGTAATTTGCTTTAAACCAGCGTCAATAAAGTCAATTCTAATTCGCTTGCTTCCTGCATCAAGAGAATTTTCACATAGTTCTTTTACAACACTCGCCGGTCTTTCAATAACTTCACCAGCTGCAATCTGATTAGTTAGTTCAGGTGACAGTTCATGAATTTTACTCATGATTCTCAGTCCTTATCTTTCAATTCCTGCTGCCACTGAGCCACTAATTCCATAACTTGGAGAGGTGTCTTGTCAGCAAGATACACATTTTGAATCTCATCTAATACATCTTTTTCATCATCTGAAATTGCTGGTGCACTCGCTTCTTCAGGAACAAAGAGATCAAGTTGTTCACTAGCTGGTTGCAATTCACTAGCGCCTTGCTTTTCTAACCGCTTAAGCATTGTTGTTGCTTCACGCAAAACCTTGTGTGGTAAACCTGCTAATTGCGCAACATGAATACCATAAGATTGATCGGCAGGTCCTGGAAGAATCTTGTGTAAGAAAATTAACTTTCCATTTTCTTCTGTTGCTCCTACATGAATATTCTTCAAATGCTTGAGCGTTTGATCTAAATCGGTTAATTCATGGTAGTGTGTAGCAAACAAGGCCTTTGCGCCAACTTTGTCATGAAGGTATTTAACAATTGCACCAGCAAGTGCCATTCCGTCATAAGTAGCTGTACCTCGGCCAATTTCATCAAACAAAACTAGCGATCGCTTAGTTGCATGTTGCAAAGCGTCGTTTGCTTCGCTCATTTCTACCATAAAAGTACTCTGGCCAGAAATCAAATCATCTGCTGCACCAATCCGAGTAAAAATTTGGTCAAAAATTGGTAAGGTTGCACTATCGGCTGGAACAAAAGAACCAATCTGCGCCATGATTGCTATTAAAGCCATCTGACGCATATAGGTTGATTTACCAGACATATTTGGTCCCGTAATCAAGAAAATATTAGTATCTTGATCCATCTTCACGTCATTTGGAATGTAGCTACCTGCAGTCATAACTTGTTCAACAACTGGGTGGCGTCCATTGACTACATTGATTTCTTGCTTATCAGTCACAAAGTTAGGACGAACATAATTATTTTGTTCACTAACTGTCGCAAAATTAGTTAAAACATCTAAACTTGCGATTTGTTTAGCTAATTTTTGCAAGGCAGGGATGTACTTTTTAACATCTTCTCTCAGCTTTACAAATAAATCATATTCTAGACCAGTTGATTTTGCTTCAGCTTCTAAAATTAAAGCTTCATGTTCCTTTAAATCAGGCGTAATATAACGTTCTGCATTAGTTAGGGTCTGCTTTCTAGTGTAGCGATCAGTTGGCACCTTACTCTTATTCGAATTTGTAACTTCAATATAGTAGCCAAAGACTTTGTTATAACCAACTTTTAGATTATTAATTCCAGTTACTTCACGTTCATGACTTTCCATTTCAGATAGCCACTTCTTACCATTATTCATGGCATCCCGGTAGCGGTCTAATTGTTCTGAAACGCCCTCTCTAATTAATCCACCTTCAGTCGTTGGAAGTGGCGGATTATCCACAATGGTGTTGACGATTAGGTCATGAATTCCTTTTAGTGGGTCAATTTGTTTAGCATAGTTTTGCAGATGTGGATTACTTGTTTCAAGCAGTGCATTCAAAATTTCAGGAATTGCACCTAAAGAATGCGCTAATTGAAGCATTTCACGTGCATTAACTGAACCAAAAGCAATTCGACCTGTTAATCTTTCTAAGTCATACACACCCTTTAAGCTGTCGATAACTTTTTCACGGGTAAAGTAATCATCAAGAAGGGCTTGAACCATTTCTTGACGACGTGTAATTTCTGTAACTGAAAGAAGTGGTCGTTCAATCCAGGACTTTAACAAACGTCCACCCATGGCAGTACTAGTCTTATCTAAAAGCCAAAATAAAGAACCCATCTTCTTAGATGTTTTAGCTGACTTAATTAACTCTAAATTAGTTTGAACCGTGTGAGACATCTGCAAGTATTGCGTTGGTTCGTAGCTTTGAGCAACTTGCAGGTGGGCTAAACTACGCTTTTGGGTTGAAAGAAGATATGCAACTAATTGCTTAGTAGCTTTAATTTCAGCGTCATCAGTTAAATTTTGAGCTACGTAAGAAATTTCTGCATGTTCACCTTCAACTTCAACAGGTTCAGAAACAGTAATGTTAGCCTTCTTCAAAAAATCCTTATTTAAGTCAGTTAAGTGGCCGTTATATACAACTTCTCGTGTTTGAAGTGACAATAATTCGTTTGCTACTCCTTCAAAATCAGCCAGATGGGTGGAAAAAGTTTCCCCAGTGGATAAGTCACTGTAGGCTAAACCAAAGCCAGAATTTGTAGAAATAACAGAAGTTAAATAGTTGCTGTCTTTTGCTTGATCTGGCCGCTCTTGCATCATGGTACCTGGCGTAATTAATTGAATAATTCCGCGCTTAACCATCCCTTTAGCTTTTTTGGGGTCTTCCAGTTGTTCACAAAGCGCTACTTTATATCCCTTTTCTACTAAAGTATTGACGTAAGTATCCACAGCTAGATGAGGCACGCCTGCCATTGGAATTGGATTTTTAGTTTTATTTGAACGATGAGTTAGAGTTAATTCTAGAATTTGTGCACCTTTGATTGCATCATCTTCAAATAATTCATAGAAATCACCCACACGATAAAACAAAAACGCATCGGGATATTGTTCCTTAATTTCGTAATATTGCTTCATCATTGGTGTCGTATCTTTTTTTGCCATTCGTTACCAAATATCCTTTCTTCCAAAAACCTATGTTCTATTATAACGTAAAAATCACTTAAAAATGTTAACTCTTGAGGCGCAAAAAAATTCTCCATGCCTAATTGCATGAAGAATTTTTCTAACATTAAATATATGCATTTTTCTGTAAGTTATACATTTCTTGATATTTTGCATTTTTATTCAATAAATTAGCATGAGTATCAAAGCCACTAACTTTTCCACTATCAAGAAAGAGTACTTTATCAGCAAACTTAACTGCAGACAGTCTATGCGTAACAAAAAAGATCGTCTTTTGGTTGTTTTCTCTTAAAAATCGTTCATAAATTTCTGCTTCACTCTTAGCATCTAACGCTGCTGTCGGTTCATCTAAAAATTCAATTTTACCATTTGCGTATAAGTCTCGTGCTAAAGCAATCTTCTGCCATTGACCACCAGATAAGTCAGTTCCATTTTCAAAATCTTTAGCTAGAATCGTGCCTAGTTGTAGATGATCATTTACCAGCAAATTCTCTAAGCCTGCTGCTTTCAAAACATTATTTACTCGCTCTTTGTTAAATGAATATCCCGTAATCACGTTTTCTTTAAGCGTTAACTTAAAACGAGAAAAATCTTGAAAAGTAGCTGATAAATTTTTATGTAAGTCAAAAATATTAAAATCTTTTAAATTATCATCATCAATCGAAATAGCTCCAGTAGTCGGGTCATAAAATCGCATTAACAACTTTACTAAAGTAGATTTTCCTGATCCATTTTCACCAACAATTGCGATCTTTTCACCACTATTTACTGAAAAACTAACATTGTGTAAAACTTCATCATCAGAAAATGGGTATGTAAATGAAAGATCCTTAACTTCAATCTTCTTAAACTCATCTGGAAATTCTTGCTTTCCATTTTCAAAATCATCGTGATATTCAAGAAAATTAAAGTACTTTTCAATCCACAGTAAAGAATCATAGAGCAGACTGCTATCTTCCACCACGCGTGCCATACTTGTGGAAATATAGCCAATTACAGAAACAAACATTAACAAAACGCCAACTTCTAGAGCACCAGTTCTTACCGAGTTAGTAAACCAATAAAAGCCATAACCAAACACTCCAACAGTTAGAAGAACAAATAATGAACTAACAGCGAGTTGCTTTTTACGAATTTGATTTACATCCCTTTTAGTCTGTTCAAATAAAGTCGTATACTTTTCAATAATTTTAGGAAACATATTAAAAAGTCGAACTTCTTTAGCATCCCTGCGGTCTAACAACAAACTGCTATAGTAATGTAAGTATCTCGCATTTTTGCTTCTTTCAACCATTGTCTCAAATGATTGTTGCTGAATACGGTAATAAGAAATACTTTGCGGCACCATTACAACTAATAATAAAAGCGCCAGCCACCAATTATAACGAGCCAAGTACACTAACATAAAAGCTAACGTTAGAAACGACTGCAAAACTGATACTCCAAAAACAATTAAATTAACTGGACGCCAGCTTGCATCATCTCGAAGCATTTGTAAATCATCAAAGTATTTACTGTCGTCAAAAATCCTAATTGACTGTAAGTCTTCAGATTTTTTCATCAAACTAATGTTAATGAAACCTGTTAATTTATCAGTTAAAATTCCCTGCACCATTGTTGATAAAGATGGTAAAAACTGTTGAAACGCAGTCGCTACAATCCATACAATGATCATTTCCATAGAGGGTGAATGATTAGTAACTTGATCAATTACCTTTTGTCCAGCTGCTACGGCAATTAACGGAACTACCGCTTGCAACGGCGCTAATAATAAAACCAAAGTCGCAATTAGAGGTGCTGATTTAAAGAATAAATGATAAGTTCTAGCTAATTCTTTGAAGTACTGATTTAATTTTTTAACGTGATTCATTTTGTCCTCCTTGATGAACGGATTCAACAAAATGAATTGTAATTATTCTCCGCTCACCTATTTATTTATTGTCTTGTAAATTTTGATGAGCATTTAATACTACTGTCGGCATAATTTGATCCTCCTTATTTAATATTTTTATTAGATTATACTATATAAATCCATTTTTTTATTAATAATGTGTTAATTAATATAGAATTTCCTATTTAAAGAATTAGTTACTTTTTTTAGTATAATATTTTTTCCAATAGTAAATAGACAATACAGTAAAAATAACTACACCGATTAATAGTATGTATTCCCCTTGTATTACTAAATACAGACAAAATAAAGTCACATACGTACATACTAACGCTTCGTATAAAATTGGAATTCTTGGTCGAATAATATAATAGAGAATAAAACTTACGATTATTGATAGTATTATAAGATAAAATTGAAATTGATTATTCATACGTAACTCATTCCATTATTGTAGAATCGGAAAACTATATGTCATGTTCTAATTCAAATCCATATAAATCTGATTATGAAAATGATTATATTTCCAGGCAATTATTTTTTATATTTATCATTTTACTCACATCTTTACTACAAAATAAAAAGTGTCTAAATTGACACCTTTAAAATTTCAGAAATTTTATTCATATCATTATTAGTAAAAAAATCTAGGATATCCTGTATTTTTTCCTCATCGCCTTGAAAATATGCTCGATAAAAATTTCTCATTATTTTTCCAAAGCAATTTAATGGTTTTACTGGTAAATTGTCTAATAAAATGAATATATCTTCTACTAAGTCTAAATTTTGTGATGATGATCTAATCAATAGGGACAGATAATTAACCATTATTGAAGAGACTAAAATTTGCATCTCTCGTGGAAAGTTTTCAATATTAATATATTTTTTCAAAAGAGCTGTTACTATTGGTTTCATTTCTTGATCTGACCATAAAGGAAGACTAATTGAGAATAAACTGAGATTTTCTTTATTCCAATTTTCTGCTTTGAAAATTAGAGATTTAACATGTTTTTTTATTTCATCAGGTAAGGTATCTATACTCCCCTGTAAATTTGCCTTATTCAGAATAATCATTGATTTTAAAAGATCTTTAGTATAGTTATCTGTTTTAATATTTGGTATTTCTAATTCTAGTTCTTTAACCTTATTCAAGTCTTGATCATAGTAGGCCTGGCTTAACTGCTCTCCCCAATATTCTTTATCAATTCTATTATCCTTAACCTCGCATTTTACTAGAAATTCACTAATATTAACATCATGCATTTCTAAAATCTTAATTAAATCCCTGGCATTAATCTCGTGGATTCCTCGTTCAATTTTAGAATAATAAGATTTCGTTAGAATAGGATATGCCATCTCGGTTTGAGATAATCCTAGATTTTTTCTAGCTTCTTTTAAAGCTTCGCCAATGGTTATCACTGTCATCTTCTTTCTTAATAAAAAATTATAATTTAATTTTTTATTAAAATATTATACTCTACTACACAAAAACACTCCATGATCATCAAAAATCATGGAGTGTTTTATCAATCTATTAAATTAGTAAATGTAATTAGTTTCTAAATTACATTCCCATACCCATACCTGGGTTTGGAGCTGCAGGAGCTTGGTTCTTGTCATCTTCTGGAGCGTCAGCAACAACAGCTTCAGTAGTTAATAACAAGGCAGCAATTGAAGCAGCATTTTGAAGTGCTGAACGAGTTACCTTAGTTGGGTCGATAATACCAGCCTTAACCATGTTTTCCCACTTGTTAGTTGCAGCATTGTAACCAACTTCTGGGTCTTCATGTTCTAAGTGGTCTAAGATAACAGCACCATCTTTACCAGCGTTTTCAGCAATTTGACGTACAGGAGCGCCTAAAGCTTTCATAACAATCTTAACACCAGTTTCTGCATCTTCGCTGTCACCCTTAACAGTACCTTGGATGGACTTCATAACATCAACTAATGCAGTACCACCACCAGCAACGTAACCTTCTTCAACAGCGGCACGGGTTGCGTTCAAAGCGTCTTCGATTCTGTACTTTCTTTCCTTTAATTCAGTTTCAGTAGCAGCACCAACTTTGATGACAGCAACACCACCAGCAAGCTTAGCAAGACGTTCTTGTAACTTTTCACGGTCAAAGTCTGAAGTAGTGTCAGCAATTTGCTTCTTGATTTGATCTACACGTTCTGCAATAGCTTCCTTAGAACCAGCACCTTCAACAATAGTAGTTGAATCCTTGGTTACAGTAACCTTGCCAGCCTTACCTAATTGATCAATCTTAGTGTCCTTTAATTCAAGACCTAAGTCTGAAGAAATTACAGTACCACCAGTTAAGATAGCGATATCTTCAAGCATTGCCTTACGACGGTCACCAAAGCCAGGAGCCTTAACAGCAACAACGTTGAAAGTACCACGGATCTTGTTCAAAACAAGAGTTGGAAGAGCTTCACCATCAACATCATCAGCAATGATTAATAAACTCTTACCTTGTTGAACGATTTCTTGTAATAATGGCAAGATATCTTGAATGTTAGAAATCTTCTTGTCAGTAATCAAAATGTAAGGGTTGTCTAAGTCTGCTTCCATCTTGTCATTGTCAGTTACCATGTATTGTGATAAGTAACCACGATCGAATTGCATACCTTCAACTACTGAAAGTTCAGTATCAATACCCTTTGATTCTTCAATAGTAATAACACCATCGTGACCAACTTTTTCCATTGCGTCAGCGATTAAGTTACCAACTTCAGTTGAAGCTGATGAAACAGAAGCAACTTGAGCAATTTCGTCCTTAGTACTTACCTTGTGGCTAATCTTGTGTAATTCGTCAACAGCTGCCTTAGTAGCAGTTTCAATACCGCGACGAATACCAACAGGGTTTGCACCAGCAGTAACGTTCTTCATACCTTCACGAACGATTGCTTGAGTTAAAACAGTAGCAGTAGTAGTACCGTCACCAGCAATGTCGTTAGTCTTTTGTGCAGCTTCAGAAACAAGCTTTGCACCCATGTTTTCAAAATGGTTTTCTAATTCAATACTCTTGGCGATAGTAACACCATCGTTAGTAATGTCAGGAGCACCATAACTTTTTTCCAAAACAACATTTCTACCCTTAGGGCCTAAAGTTGTCTTAACAGTATCTGCTAATTTATCAACACCTTTTAATAATGAGTGTCTTGCATTTTCAGAAAATTTAATCTCTTTAGCCATATTATATGCCACCTTTTATTTCAAATTTTATTACTTAACGACAGCTAATAAGTCGCTTTCACGAAGAACTAAGTACTTTTCGCCTTCGTACTTCAAGTTAGTGCCAGAGTATTTATCAAAGAATACAGTTTCACCTTTTGCAACTGACATAGGAATTAAGTCGCCATTTACGTTGCGTTTACCATTTCCTACGGCAATAATTTCGCCCATTTGAGGCTTTTCTTTAGCGTTAGAAGCCAGGACAATGCCTCCAACTTTTTCTTCTTCTTCGTCTTTTACTTTAACGATCACGCGATCACCGATTGGTTGTAACACGTTAGTCCCTCCTGTACATAATTTAAATCTATAATTATATTACTTAGCACTCATATATTATAAGTGCTAACTTACAATTACGATAGTACATTGTTTATAAAAGAAAAGCAAGTATTTAGACACAAAAATTAGCACTTTTATCATCAGAGTGCTAAAAAGTGCTAATTTACTCATAAATGTAGATTAATTTTGGTAATTTTTTGATAAAATTAAACACGCACAAAAAGTTAAATATGCGGTGGTACTTTCGTTTGAGGAGATGATGCCAATGGTGTAATAACTATGGTTCAGAGTCTTACTGAAGGGAGGTACACTTTGCTTTATGACAGCCTTTTTTGGTGCTGTCCTTACCTTTATTGGTCTCTTAGACTGTATTGTTCTAGCTTTAATAAAACTAGTAAACGATGCAGACAAGTTGGCGCAAGCTGTAAAAAGACTGATAAAGTCTATCCACGATTTGTGGAAGAGAAAATAGAGCAAATGAAAAAGCCGCTCAATAACTTTTGGCTGAGTTGGTAGCGACTTTTTTGTTTGCATCAATATTTGCCACCGCATTTTAGCGGCTTGTGCTTTGAGAGAGCTATTGGCAGTAGCTCTCTTTTTTTGCTATAAATAGTTTACAGCATTACCTTTATAAGTTCAATTCCTAGCTTTAATAAAACTAGTAAACGATACAAACAAGTTGGCGCAAGCTGTAAAAAGACTGATAAAGTCTATCCACGATTTGTGGAAGAGAAAATAGAGCAAATGAAAAAGCCGCTCAATAACTTTTGGCTGAGTTGGTAGCGACTTTTTTGTTTGCATCAATATTTGCCACCGCATTTTAGCGGCTTGTGCTTTGAGAGAGCTATTGGCAGTAGCTCTCTTTTTTTGCTATAAATAGTTTACTTCTTTTTTATTTTTTCTTCAAATTGAAACAAGGATATTTTAAACTCTCTTAACAGTAATATCTCCCATATTAGCGCGGCCTTGAAGCACTAAAGTTGGTCCCTCTGCTGGTTGATCACCATCAATAGTAATATCATTAAAACCTTGATTTAATTGATTGTCTACTCGCCAAGACGTTGGAATATAGAAGGTTAAATCTCCCATTGACATATTTACATTAGCAATCACTTCATCCCCAGCTGGTTTTGCTGAATCAAGATAGACATTAACGTCTCCCATTGAAACATTTATCGTTACTGTCTCTAAATGCTGTGAATGAACATAACGTGAAGTAGAAGACATTTTTTCGCTAATTACAATATTGTCACCATTATCTGAACTTGTTGTATCAGAAAATACATGTTCAGCCTTAAATTTATGAGGTGCCTTTAAGTCAGACCAATTAGTACTGACTTTTTCACCATTAATAATTACAGTTGGCTTCCAACTTTTTTTGAAGATTAATCTTAAACCCCCCCAAACTAAAAATGCTGCTAAAAGCACTGTCCAAGGAACAATACTTTCAATGTGAAGAGGCTTTGCATAGATAATTAATAAAAATGCAATTGAAAAAATTGTTCCACCTAAACTTCTATTAATTAAGGAAGTAATTAATGTTGCCGCAAATACTACAGTCCAAAAAATTGTCCAGAATCCTAACTCTACTGGAATTAAATGCAACTGGTCTAAAACTAAAAACGCTGCTGCTGCAAGCAGGCCTAAGCCCCAAAGAATCCTTCCAAAACTGGCCTTTCTCATGATAATGCCCTTCTCTCTTTTAATCTATCATTTAAATCTCGATAATATCGTCTAGAAACATAGACTGTCTTATATGAATCATGAAATTTAATCTGACAATTAGAGATCGATTTTGTAATAGCATAAATCTGATCTAAATTTAAAATTGTCGATTTTGATATTCGCATGAACTGCCCACCTAATAAGTTTTCTAATTCATACAATTTATATTTAACAAAATATGCATTCCTAGTCGTATGCGCCATTACTTGCTTAGCATCTGTTTCAAAAAACAAAATATCATTAATACTTAAATAGTAGGAAGTATTGTCCATCATTCCTTCAATTTGGTCAGGATGATCTGAATCCATTTGAAGTTGTTGATAAATTCTTTCTATTTCAGGTGTTAACTGACCAGCATGAATGGTTATTTCTGTTTCCTTCTGATCTGGATCAAGTTCAAGCTTAACTTTCACAATTCTCACTTCCTTGTTTCATTTTCGATAATTATATTAAACATAAATGTAAGATTAAAATCTAGTGAAATTAACCAAGTGGTCATTTTATAGTTCCAAGTGGTCAAAAAAAGAAGTATGAATCAAGAGAGGGATTTTGTTTCATACTTCTACCAGTTTTTATCCTAGTAATCGCTCGGCTTGGGAAATTACATTTTTACCATTCATTGTGCCATAATCTTGCATCCCAATTGCTTCTAAGGGTATATCGTGCTTATTTGCATCCGCCTTAAGTTGCTCTTCCATGTATTTAATTTGCGGTCCAATTAAAATGCAATCTGGTACATCTTTTTCAATAATATCTTCTACTTGAGCGCCTAAAACAGTCTTAATTTCATACTTTTTCTCTGCCTTAGTCGATCTTTTATTAATACATGCGATAAGCAGGTGCTTGATAGTCTTCCATAAACTGTAGAATTTTATCAAAATCAGTTTCAAAATAAATTGCGTCTAAATAGATATTCTCTAAAAAATCATCTTGATTCATCCGCTTAAGGAGTTTATCTAAATAATCATAGAAACCTTCATAATTATAAAAAGCTACGGGCTTAGCATTGTCCCCAATCGCAGTCCAGGAAATAGCCTGACTTATTTCTTCTAAAGTTCCAATACTACCAGGTAAAGCTACCATTCCATCTGCTAGATTCATCATGGTATCTTTTCGCTTATCCATATTGGGAACCACACGGAAATCCTGTACTTTATCATAAGAAGCTCCGCGATCTTTTAATTCTTCAGTAATAATGCCGTGGACGATACCACCATTTTCTAAAACACCGTCTGCAACTACCCGCATTAAGCCGAACTTTCCGCCACCATAAACTAATTCAATTTGGTGGTCGGCCATTTTCTTACCAAAATTATAGGCAGCCTTAATGTATTCAGGACGATTTCCAGCCCGTGCACCACAATATACTGCAAGTTTTTTAATCATTTTATCTACCTGATTTCTATCTCATTAATTTTTCTACGCTCATCTATCTTAAAATTATTTTCTCTTTAATTACAAATGAAAGCGTATAAAAAATACACAAGCTTCTATAAACTTGTGTAAAAGGACTATATTATAGTAAATTATTTTTTGTTCTTATCTTTATCTGAGTCCAAAAAGTAAATTAAAGTTTGCAGTTCAGTTGCTAAGTCAACATTTTGAACCCGAACACTAGATGGAGCAGATAAACGAAGCGGCGTGAAGTTCATAATTCCCTTAATTCCAGCATCAAACATTTCATTAGCTGTCTTTTGGGCGGCAGTTTGGGGAACACAGAGAATAGCAATGGTGATCTGTTGTTCACGCAATTGCTTCTTCATCTCACTCATGTCATAAACGGGCACACCTGACATAATTGTCCCAGTAATTTCAGGATTAATGTCAAAAGCGGCACTAATTCTGATATTATTAGTACGCTTAAAGTTATAATTTAAAAGCGCATGACCCATGTTACCAACACCAACCAAGGCAACATTGGTTAAGGTATCTTGATTTAAAATCTTTTTAAAGAAATTAAGTAAGTTCTTAACGTCATAACCGTATCCACGCTTACCTAAAGCACCAAAATAAGAAAAGTCTCGACGAATTGAAGCACTATCTACCTGAACAGCTTCAGCAAGTTCAGTTGAAGATACTTTTTCTTTTCCTTCATCATTCAAAAAAATCAAATAGCGGTAATAAAGTGGCAAGCGTCTAGCGGTAGCCTTAGGAATCTTAATTTCATCCATGAGAGGCCTCTTTCTTTCATAAAATAAAAATGTGAAATATTTACTAATCAAACTAATAATAGGCATTCTTCAAGGATAAATCAAGAAACAATTTTCACAAAGATAATATTTTCATAAAATTTAAAACATTTGCTATGTTAAAATAAGCTCTAGGAGAAAATTATTATGATTATTGCACAAGCTCAAGACCTCGAACAACGTTTTGGAGGCAATACTATTTTCAGTAACATTTCTTTTTCTGTTCCTGATAATGCCAGAATCGGTCTGGTTGGTCCTAACGGAGCTGGAAAAACTACCTTATTAAAGATTATGACTGGCCAGCAAGAACCAACTAGTGGCCAATTTACCATTAATAAGGGATTAAAAGTTGGCTATATCGCCCAGGAAAATGCCCTAGATGAAGATAAGACTATCTGGGATGAAATGCTTACTGTCTTTGATAATTTAATTGAAAAGAATAAGCGCATCACTAAAATGCAGGAACAAATTGCTGAACATCCTGAAGATGAAGACCTGCTCAAGCGCTATGACCAGCTTGCATACGACTTTGAACAAGAAGGCGGCTTTACTTATCAAGCTGAAATTAAGAGTATTCTTAATGGTTTCAATTTTAAAGAAAATACCTGGCAGAAAGTCATTGGAACTCTTTCTGGTGGTGAAAAAACACGCCTTGCTTTTGTGAAATTACTGTTGCAAAAGCCACCAGTTCTCTTGCTAGACGAACCTACTAACTATCTTGACTTAGATACTTTAGATTGGTTAGAAGCATTTTTGAAGAACTATCAAGGCGCAATTATCACTGTTTCTCACGACCAATACTTCTTAGATCACTTAGCTAACCAAATCTTTGAATTAAACTTTGGAAAACTAACTACTTTTAAGGGTAACTATAGCCAATACGTTAAAGAACGTGAATTGATGAATAACCAGCAAGAAGCTGCTTATGAGAAGCAACAAGAAAAAATCAAAAAAGAAGAAGAGTTCATTCAAAAGAACTTAGTTCGTGCTTCGACTACTAAACGTGCTCAAAGTAGACGTAAGGCTTTAAATAAGATGGAGCGAATTAAGCCACCTAAGCATAAGCAAAAAGTTCGTATTAACTTTACTAGTGACCGTCCTTCAGGAAAAGAAGTCTTAATTGCCAAAGACTTAACTATCGGTTATCCAGATAAAACAATGGTTTCTGACATTGATTTTCAAGTTAATAAAAATGACCGTGTTGCGATTATCGGACCAAATGGAATTGGTAAGTCTACCCTGCTTAAAACAATTATGAAAAAGCTTGAACCTAAGGATGGTTCAATTAAATATGGTGCTAGCTTAGATATTGGTTACTACGACCAAGAACTTCAAAGCCTTGATCCTTCAAAGACAGTTCTTGATACAATTTGGGATCGTCATAAGACAATGCCAGAAAAAGAAGTTCGCTCAATCTTAGCTTCCTTCTTATTTACTGCTGAAGATATTGATAAGACAGTTGGCCAATTATCTGGTGGACAAAAAGCTCGTTTAACCTTAACTGTTTTGTCTCTTGAAAAAGACAACTTCTTGCTAATGGACGAGCCAACTAACCACTTAGATATTGAAGCAAAAGAAGTGCTTGAACAAGCTTTAGATAATTATGACGGTACCCTACTCTTTGTTTCTCACGACCGTTACTTTATTAACGAGTTAGCTAATAAGATTATTTCAGTTCGCGATGGTCACGCTAAGATCTACAATGGTAATTATTCTTACTACTTAGATGAAAAAGCTAAACAAGCTGCTGCTGTTCAAGAAGCAAAAGCTGAACAAACTGAAAGTACTACTAGTGCTAATCAAAATCAGGGTAAACTTTCCTATCAAGAGCAAAAGGCTCGTGATTCACAAAAACGTAAGTTAGAACGCGCTGTTAGTGATGCAGAAGCTAGAATTGAAAAATTAGAAAATGAAGAACAAGAAATTCAAACTGAGATGGCCAGCCCTGATATTGCGGCTTCATTTGAAAAACTCGGTCCGCTTCAAGAAAAATTATCTGCTGTTCAAGAGCAACTAGATCAAGCAAATACTGACTGGGAAAATGCTTTAGAAGCACTAGATGAATTTGAATAATTTTTGACCATCCGATGAGGGATGGTTTTTTATTATTTTAAAAATTTTCGGCTAATTTTAAATTCATGTTAAAATAGTACCTGTCAAAATGAATTGACGGGAGAAGAAAAATGAAATTTAGAAAAAAGATGTTAACTCTTGCCGCAATTGGAACGGCACTTTTAGCAGTTGGATGCTCTAAGACTCAAACTAAGGAGTCTAGTAGCAAAATTCCGACTAAGATTACCAAGAATACTACGGTAACTTTTTGGTATTCATTAACCGGTTCTTCTGAAAAAGCCCTCAAGAAGATGACTGCGGACTTTGAAAAAGAAAATCCAAAAATCAAGATCAAGCTTGAAAGCCAAGGCGGTAATTATGCGGATCTTCAGTCTAAGCTTTCCTCAACAATGCAATCACCTGATAATTTGCCGACTATCACCCAGGCTTATCCAGGATGGTTGTATAATGCCGCTAAGCAAAAAATGCTAGTTGACCTCACTCCTTATGTTAAAAATGATGACCTTGGCTGGGGCTCCTATGCTAAAAGTAATATTAAGCAAGCACTTTGGAAGGGCGCAAAAATTAACAATACTCAATACGGAGTCCCATTCAATAAGTCAGTTGAAGTACTTTTCTATAATAAGACTTTACTAGATCAATATAATCTCAAAGTTCCGCAAACAATGGGCGAGCTTAAGTCTGCTTCTGAAAAGATCTATCAAAAGAGTGACCATCAAGTAACTGGGGCTGGTTTTGATGCTTTAAACAATTACTATATGTTGGGGATGAAGGAAAAAGGCATCAACTTTACTAAGAAGATTAACTTTTCTGGTAAAGATTCAAAAGAAGTAATTGACTACTACGCTGATGGGGTTCGTAAGGGCTACTTCATGCAAGCTGGTACTGAAAAATATATGTCTACCCCATTTAATTCTGGTAAGGTAGCAATGTTTATCGGTTCAACTGCTAATGAAGCATATCTAAAACAAGGCTTGAAGAAAGAATATCAATTTGGCATTGCCCCTCGTCCAAGCAAGGTTAATGCGCAACAAGGAACTGATATTTATATGTTTAACCATGCTAGCGCTAGACAAAAGTCAGCTGCCTTCAAGTATCTAAAATTCTTGACCAGTAAGAAAGAACAATTCTACTGGACTAAAACTACCGGCTATATGCCAGTTAATACGCAAGTCCTAAACTCACAAGCTTACAAGTCACTTAATACAAGTAAAGTACCAGCAATCTTGGCTGAGACTACTAAAGACTTGTACTTCTTACCAGTAACTAAGAATGCCACACCTGCTTATGACCAAGTTCAAGCAAGTATGCAAGCAATCTTAGCTGATGCTAAAAAGAAGAAAAATATTAATCCAGCTATTCAGACTGCCAAGCAAAAATTTGATGCTAGCTGGAAACAATAATTAAACATAAAAAATATGCCTAATTAGATCTATCTTGGTCTAATCAGGCATATTTTTGTATACGGTTAATATTAATATCGCTAATGTCCATTTTTATTGTTTATTTTCCACCACCTTTTTAGGGACAAATTGCCAATAAGTACCATCTTGACTTTGATATGCTCCATTGGAAGCCTTTTTTAAATCAAAGGTTACTTTCCTTGTTTTAATTTTATAGCCATCTTTCAATCGCTCAGTTTTAACCCGTCCTAATTTCACCCATTCACCAGCTTGTGGTCGAGTATTTCCATTCTTCGAAAAGGCATTTAAAATATCTTTACTTAATTTTGATGACTTGCTCTCTTCATTGCCACCTAAGCGTGTGGCAATATAAGCAGTATTTTTATCAAACATTAAATAAAAAGAATTACTTAACCTGTTATCTTCTTTTTCTAAAGTCATTAGGCTTTGACCAACCCATTCCTCAGGAACCGTGGTCTGATTATGATAAAACCATGCTCCTCCACCAACGAAAAGCAATAATGCTACAAAAGTAGCCACAAATAGTTTTTTATTTTTCATAGCTCACTTTTCCTATCTAGAAATATTTACACAAATAATAAATTTATTTTTATCATTTGTTGTTTATAATTATCACAGCTTTTTTCAGTTTTTATTCATTATGTTGTGCTATACACAACTAAATTTGCCAATATTCCATACATTCTTGATATCCACATTTCATCAGCAATTTTTTTATTTGAACTGCTTCTTCTGTATTTCCACTAAATAAATTAAAATACAACTCATGACAAATTCGATAAAGCAAAAAATGAGTAGTCGTTTCTAAGCTCGCTAAATAATCTAATGCAGCTTCAATATTATCTCCGTCTAATTTTTGCTTATAGCAATAGCAAAGATAATTATTACAAATAATTGCTACTCTTTCCCTCATACTTTCAGAACAAGAATTCTTTTGATAATGTTTTAATAATTGACCAAGAAAATAGTCCACTTGCTCTAAAGAAAATATTTTCATACAATCAGAAAATAATTGTAATGCACCGATATTTTCCACCCAATTTTCATGTTCTGAAAATCTAGTAACTATTTTATTTTTAAAGGCTAAACTTAAGTCAGATAAGCTATTTTCTAAAGAAGCAATAGCAATTATTGTTCGATATTTAAAAAGTTGATGCTCTTTTAAATCTAGGATTTCATTTAAATAAATTCCTACTTTTTCCCTTTGATTGTTATTAAAAGCATGCAACATCTTTTGCTTCAATTCTTCAGCTTTTTTATCTTCAGACGTATAGTAATCATACTTAACTTTATTAAAAAAATCACTGATATCAATATGGTGTTTCAAAATAATTCTAAATAAAGTATCAATTGAAATATTTTCTAATCCACGCTCTATTTTTGAATAATGACCCTTGTTAATAATGCCCTTTATCATCTGTTCCTGAGTTAAGCCTAATTTTTGACGTTCTTCTTTTAACGCCTGTCCAATTTTCATAATCTCATCTCCTTATTTGCTTTTATTTATTTTTTGTTAATTTTATAACAAAAAAAGAATTCAGAAAACTGAATTCTTTACCTAGATGATTCATTTGACTCGTGTTAATTAGTTACTTTTGGTTGTTAATGCCTCTATATCTCTGGTTTAAAACCAATCCTAAGTTTCTATCTAATTTTTCAAAACTTGTGTTTCCTTCTGTCCCTCACGATTTACCAAATAATCATTAGCCTTAGCCAAAATTGCTGACAAGTCTTCAGATCTAAATTCCTTAAAGTTTTGCTTACTAATTCTTTCTTGAGCAGCTTGATAATTTAACCAGTCAGTCGACCTAATTTCACTTTCTTGACGTTTTATTTTTTGATCAGCTTTATATTTTGCTAAAAATAGAGTTACTGTTTTTTCAATTTCGCTAGTGACCTTGTATGAATAACTCTCCTGAAAATCAAAATCAAATTTAGGCTTTAATCCTACTTCTTCAAAGACTTCCCTCCTTGCAGCATCCCGTTCTGTCTCACCTGCTTCAAAAGGACCGTATTGTCCAAAGTCTGAAATTGAAGCAAAAATCAATTTAGGATACTTTTTGACCATTTCTTCAGGATCAAAACCTAAACGAGTCATTACGCCAGGACGGAAATTCTCAACTACTACATCAGCTTTAGCAATCATCTTTTCTGCCAAAGCATGATCTTGGGCGTTCTTTAAATCTAAGGCAATCGATTCTTTACCAGTATTGCAAATTCTAAAGTATTCACTAGAACCGTCAGCAAGATAAGGTCCCATGTGACGTGTATCATCGCCAGTTTTTCTTTCAACATGGATAACGCGAGCTCCAGCATCGGCGAGCATTCTACTACAAGTTGGACCGGATAAGACATGGGTAAAATCTATTACCAAGATTCCAGCTAACGGATAAGGCTTATTTTTATCTAGATGTGGAT
>CANOQA010000010.1:0-31046 GCA_947568765.1 uncultured Lactobacillus sp.
ATTTAATTAATAATTTAATTGTTCAGATTTATCATTTTTCATTCTTATTTTAATTGAGATTTAAGTCTTAAAATTCGGATATAAAAAATAAAGTGTTAAGTACTACTGCTTAACACTTTATTTTAATCCTTTTTTGAATATCTAATTTTAGCTTCTTGAATTTGCTTATTCAAAACTTCTTTTAATGGCATAAACCCCTTTTTAGCTCTTTTTGAGGTCCAAAAATGAACTCTCTTTTTTCTCGCTTCTTCGACTTCTGGAAGTACCGCTCGTCGAGATAGGCTAATTTGATTAGAATATGGATCTATATCAATAACTTGTATCTTTATAGTTTCTCCAACTTGGTATTCTCTTCCTATATCTTTTACATAGCCACCATGAATCTCAGAAATATGAATTAATCCTTCTATCTGACTGTCCAGTCTTACAAAAATTCCGTATTGTTGTATACCACTAATTTTTCCATGAACTATATCACCAATTTTAACTTGCATACTATCTCATCCCTTACTAATATTAATTATAACTGTCTTTTTAATTAACGCTAAAGACATGACTTCTAGATTAATTCTTATGGAGGATTGCTTATTACAATGGAAAAATATGATTTAGCTATTATTGGCGCTGGGCCGGTTGGTCTATTTGCTGCTTCTTTTGCTAATTTACATGGATTAAAAACTATTACCTTCGACGCGTTAGATGAAGTTGGTGGCCAAATTAATATGCTTTATCCACAAAAAGATATTAAGGATATACCAGCTTTTTCTTCTATTAAAGGGAAAGAATTAGTTTCTCGATTATTTGAACAAACCGAGAATACTAAATTAACCCTCTCACATAAAGTAAAAAAAATCTCTTTCTCAACAGGAGAAGATATTATCATTGATGATGATTATCAAGTGAAAAGTCTTCTTATTGCTACAGGTTTAGGAGCATTTAAGCCAAAAACTCTACCTTTATCTACTACTCCAGAGCTCCAAGCCCATATTCACTATTCCATGCAACATCCCGAAATCTTTTCTAATAAAAAAGTCGCCATTCTTGGTGGTGGCGACTCTGCGCTTGATTGGGCACTGGAATTAAGTAAAACATCTGATGTATATGTAGTACACCGGAGAAATGAATTTCGCGGACTTGAAAGTTCTGTTAGTCAACTTAAAAGTTTAAAAAATGTTGAACTTTTAACTCCTTACCTTCCAAAAGAACTTCACTTAAACAATAATAGAATAGAATTAGTTTTGCACAGAGTTGGTGCAAGTCACGATTTTATTACTAAAGACGTTGATGAAATTCTAGTTGCATATGGTTTCAAAAGTGATAATCGTCAATTACGTAAGTGGGGCATTGAATTAGAAAATAATTTAATTTCTGTTTCTCAAACAATGCAAACAAATTTGCCTCATGTTTACGCAATTGGTGATGCTATTACTTACCCAGGCCGGGTACCAATGATTGCCCTAGGTTTTGGCGAGGCTCAAATTGCAATTAGCAGCATTATGCAAGACCTATTTCCAGAAAAAACAATGACTTTTCATTCTACGAGTATCTAATTTTTGAAAGGAATATATAGTTATTTATGGGACTTATTGATTTTATTCTTCATATTGATGACCACCTAGTCACAATTGTGAATATGTTTGGAAATTGGACATACTTAATTCTGTTTGCAATTGTTTTTATTGAAACAGGTTTAGTTATCTTTCCATTTTTACCAGGAGACTCACTTATATTTGCAGCTTGTGCAATGGCAGCAACACCAAAATACAATCTTCACTTTTGGATTTGCTATTTAGTTTTTCTTGCAGCTGCTGTTTTAGGCGATACAATTAATTATGAAATCGGTCGTTGGTCACAAGCTGAAGGTGCTAAGCACAGTTGGTTTAATAAGTTGATTAATCAAGATAAACGAAAAGCTGCCGAAAATTTCTTCGACAGGCATGGCGGAATTACTATTGTAATCGGACGATTCATTCCGTTTATTCGTACTTTTGTTCCATTTGTATCTGGCGCAAGTAAGATGCATTATGGTACTTTCATCCGTTATAACTTTCTCGGTGGTTTTCTCTGGGTAACTTTATTTGCTGCTCTAGGATTCTTCTTTGGAAATATTCCAGTTGTTCAAGAGCACTTCTCATTAATTGTCCTGGCAATCATCTTAATCTCAGTGGTACCAGTATTGATCATTTGGATAAAGAAAAAATTAGTATTAAAAAAGGAGCTTGGTTAAAGCTCCTTTATTTTTTTGTCAAAATAAAACATGAAAAATATAATTCATAAATTATCCCACCAGTTGCAAAGCATCCTGCAAAGAATTCCTCTGTTAGTACATTAATAATAGGATCGGTAGTAGGATCAAAAAGCCAGTCACTATTGTTAAATAATAAGTGATGAAAAGAAATGAAAAATTCATCAAAATTCATTAAAGCAAAAGGCAAAATAATTACAGGTAAAATCATAAAGATTAAGGCTGTAGTTTTCGAAATGTAGATATAATTCATTCTCTTTCTCATTTTTAAAAAGATAAGAATAATTAATCCAACAATAAAGACAATTATTGCTAATTCAAACAATAATTTACACTCATAAAAATGGCGTGCTGCACTCGGAGAAGTAGGGAAATCAGACATTTGCAATTTATTTTTAAAGGGGAGCAACAAATAATCCAAAAGTTGAGTATAGTTTTTCATTATTGTTCCCAGTGACTTTCTTACTATTAAATCAGTCTTTTGAGCCTTTACAAAAATTGCTAGTAAGGGCCAGCTCAAAACAACTGCTCCTAAAGTCGCGGTAGCAAGGGCCATCATTAAATTGTAAACAACTGCAATTATCGGTTTTCTTTTCATAGTTTCCATTCATCTAGATTCTCTACAATATATGTCGGCTTCTTATCTTTTTCTTTTAACTGCTCCTTATTTGTTACGCCTGTCAACGTTAAGAGTGAATCAATATTGCAGTTAATCCCCGCCATAATATCGGTATCGTAGTTATCTCCAACTAAAATTGCATCTTGTCCTTGTGCATTCAACATTTTCAATGCACTCGCTACAATAATCGGTGAAGGCTTTCCGATGTAAGTTGGCTTAACCCCCGTTGCTACTTCAATCATCGTGCAAAGAGCGCCATTTCCAGGTAGTAGCTCATCTCCAGAAGGTAAATTTTTATCTGCATTTGTTCCAATAAACGTTGCACCATTTCTAATTGCTCGAGTTGCTACACGAATTTTGTGGTAGGTTAAATCTGTATCCATCCCTACAACCACATATTTTGGATTTCGATCATCATAGTAAAAACGTTCATTTTTTAATAAACCTTGTACTAAGCCAATTTGACCAATAATATAAATTGGTATTTTAGTTGCATCTGGATTTTGAGAAAGTAAATAAGACTCTGTAGCTAAAACTGGCGTATAAACATGGTAAATATCAGTATTGACGCCATGTCCTCTAAGCTTATCAACTACCATTTGTGGTGTACGAGTTGAATTATTAGTTAAAAATAAGTGTGGAATATTTTTTTCTTGGAGACGATGTATAAATCTCACACCACTTTCAATCGTATCGCTGCCACGGTAAATAGTTCCATCTAAATCAATTAAGTAACATTTATAGTCTTTATGTTCCACAATTATCCCTTTCTCTTCTTAATTACAAAGCTTTTATTTTTATGATTTCCACGTTGAAATTTTACTGCTGTCTTATGACTGCCAATCTTTGTTTTATGAACGCGTCTTTCTTTAAAGTAAGGGCGCTTTGCACGGTAGCGGTTATTGTTTGTGCTCTTTCTCTTATTTTGCCTACCAAAAGCAATTTTTTTAATTTGGTTTTCTTGAGCTAAGCGCAAAATAAAATATGCACTACCAGGATTACAGTATTCTTCTAAATAATCCACAATTGCATTAGCTTTTTTATCAATTGCAACGCGATCATTCTCATCATAAAAGCCCTTTAATCTCAAATGCTCACTTGATACATCCCCTACTAAATAATCATATTGATCTAAATAAGGGTCATACTTCTCCTTAAGCATTTCAATGTCTAGAGCATCTTTTACATTAGCTATAATTTCATACGCTCGCCCGTTAATCATTACAATATCTTCATTAATAATGACATGAGCTAAAGGATGATATAGCGGCTGGTCTTTATCTGCTTCTTTATACTCCATTATTTTTCTTTCTCTTTATTTATTGGGTATTTCTTTTTTAAATAGTTTCCTATTACGGTTCTTAGATAATTGGGGAATAAAAATTTATTTTTACCCATAATTGAAATTGTAGGGAAAAACGGAATCAAAACATAGTGATCAAGCAATGCAAGTGTATATTCTTTTTCAGGATCAATTTCTTTTCCATTAATGTAAACCGTTCTACTTGCATGATCAACTTGTATTCCCTTATATACAAGATCTCCAAAAATCTTACCTCTAAAACTCATTCCCTTAAGTGCAAATTTACTTAGAAAATGACGATTTTTTTCCATCTCCATTACCATGCGCCAAACATCACTTCCAAGCAGCTTAGTTTGTACCACATGCATTGGATGAGGCAAAGCAGCTTGTAAGTCGGCTTCCGTTAAAACTCCCTGATGAAATGGTTTTAAAAATAAACCACTATTCAAGACAGCAACATCAGTTCCAGCAAATTCACTAATTGCATCAAGTGAAACTTGAATTGCTGCCATCTTGTCATGATCAAATTTATCTGGTAAATAAGCAATTTTTCGTGCTTTAAGCATCTGCTCACCTTTTTGATGCCAATTTACAATTTGCTTTTGATCGGAATCTAAACTTGGTAAGTCAGCGGTAGTGACAGTGTTTGGTTTAATTGATAATACTTGATGCTCATCATTTAATTCAACACTAATGTCACCAATATGTTGACCCCATTTTCCTGTCTGAGTAATCCAAGTATTGTTTACTTTTTCACCTTTTGCTAAATAGTCATGACTATGTCCGCCAACAATCAAGTCTACTTCAGGATAATGATGGGCTATATATCGATCCACCCTTAAACCAATATGACTAACAATAATTAACATATCATATTGACCCTTTATCTTCGGCAGTAATTTATCTAAAGTATCAGAAATCAACTTCACATGCCAATGATTGGGACCATATGTCATTGGATATGCAGCTGTTAAACCAACAACTGCAATTCTAGTCTTCTTTTTGGTTTCAAATATTTTATAGGGAGTACACCACTTTGGCATACTCTCATCTTCCTCACGTAGGTTAGCTAATACAACGGGAAAATTAGCGTGATCAAATAATTTTTCTAAAACTGCATGAGAATTTGAAATACCTTCATTATTTCCAATGGTAATTGCATCATAATTAAATTCATTCATTAATTTAATGTTAGCCTGTCCTTCTGTTGCGTCAGACAAAGGATGTGATCGATCCATAAAATCACCAGCATCAAAAGTAAATGTTTGATCAACGCTCTTATCATTTTGAGCTTGATGCAAGTATCTTTTTATTTTAGGAAATTGTTCAAAATGTGAATGTAGGTCATTAGTATGAACAATACGTAATTTTTCCATACTTTTCCTCTTCTAACCAATATGATTGGCTTTTAATACTGTGTTATAGGCATCTAATACTTTTCCTTTAGGTTTTTCCCACTCTACCCATTGTGGGTCTTTCCAATCCTTCTCATTAGTTAAGGTCTCTAATTGGTAAGTTTTATTAATATATTCTTCATATAGTTGTAGTGATTTAGTTCGAGCTAAATTCAACTGCAGGATTCGAACTTTTTTAATTAATCCACGGTCTACAGCTAGTTCAGCAATTCCGTTTTGATCGATATTTGAAATTTCATAATATTTCGATCCGTCATTGCGAGTAACTTCTTCAATCAAGTCTAGTTGCTCATAAGCCATATTTCAGCATCTACTTTCTTAAAATGATTTTAACTACTATATTAATTATAGAAAAAAGTATACATCCATGCTATTGTTAAAAAGAATAGAGGTGTACACATGAAAACAAGCCGGCTTTACTTTTTAGCCCTTTTTTTTAGTTTAATTTTTATTTTTGAATCTGGATTTCTGGTTATCGGACACCGAGGCAACCCCAGCAAATATCCAGAAGAAACAATTCAAAGTGACAACTCAGCTTTCGCAGATGGTGCAGATTATGTTGAACTTGATCTTCATGTTTCAAAAGATAACGTCTTAGTCGTTTCTCATGACCGCGACTTAAGCCGAGTTGTTGGATCACCGGTTATTGTATCACAAAATAATTTTTCCTATTTAAATACCTTAAAACAAGCTAACGGTGAGTCAATCATTTCGCTAGATCAATTATTTGATTATTATAAAGATAAACCTAATACTAAGTTCCTTCTTGAAACGAAAAAGACTAAACATAATAGCCCTAAAAATATGGAGGAGCTTCTTGCTAGCAGTATCAAAAAATATCATATGCAAGATCGGGTCATGATCCATAGCTTTTCTGCCCCTAGTCTAAAGACTATGAGTCAATTATTACCTGATGTACCTAGAATTTTTATTGTTGGCTCTCTGCAAAGAATTAATTTTGATGTATTAAGCTATGTAAATGGAATTAACATTTCATCTGATTTAGTCACTCAAAATCCTAAACTTATCGGTCAGCTTCATGCTCTACATCAAAAAGTATTTGTTTGGGCCGAAATGAATGAATCACCTAAATTATGGAACTGGTTAATTAACAATGATGTAGATGGAGTTGTAACGAACTTTCCTGCAAGAGGCTATAAATACAAATTGGCCAAGAGTGGTACTAAAAAATATACTGTTAATAAAGATGGTATTTACTTTGGTCGTACTCCGACTGGAGTTAGCGTAAACCCATATCTAAATGTGAAAACTTCAAAGCAAATTAGTTTCTTACAACCTGTCCATGTTTCTTCAGCTGTTATTGCATCGGGACAAACTTTTTATCAAATTGGTGATAAGGAATTTGTTCCTGCAGATCTAGTTAGCTTAGATTTGCAGCCTGAATGGATTTTGCCATATTGGAATTTAAGTATTATTAATCCTACCCAAAATCCGATTTTCACTTATAATAAACCTGATAGGCAGTCTGGTAAAAAAGCCCAACTCATGCCTAATAAACGCTATAAAATATTAGGTGTAAGTGGCGGAGTCAATGATTTATGGCTTCTTACTGACTATGGCTGGGTAAAGTCTTCTAAGATCTTATATTATGGTCTATTCAATAAGAACACTTTTGCCTATAAGAATTATCGAAAGCTTGATCCAGCTTATCGTCAAACCAACGTTGCACTATTTCCTTATTTACCAGTAGAAAAAGTCCCGATTAAAAACTTTTGGTCGACTTATTCTGACGTAAATGCTGTAATATTTAATCAGAGATAAAAATTAAAGGAGTACATTTATGGAAGAACTAGATTACAAAAAATTAGCTCAAGAAAAAAAGGATGCTATTTTAAATGATTTAAAAGAATTAATCGCAATTGATTCTTCTGAAGATTTAAACAATACCAGTAAAGAATACCCAGTTGGTCCTGGCCCAGTTAAAGCAATGAAGAAGTTTTTATCTTTTGCTAAACGCGATGGTTTCGACACTGAAAATTTTGATAACTATGCAGGTCGAATCAATATGGGTTCTGGTGACAAACGTGTAGGTATTATTGGACATATGGATGTTGTTCCTGCTGGCGAAGGCTGGAAGACTGATCCATTTAAGATGACTATTAAAGATGGAAAAATCTATGGTCGTGGTAGTGCTGATGATAAAGGACCTTCTTTAGCTGCTTATTATGGAATGCTTATCTTAAAGGAACATGGATTTAAGCCTAAAAAGAAGATTGATTTTGTCCTTGGAACTAATGAAGAAACTAATTGGGTAGGAATTGATTACTACCTCAAGCATCAACCAGCTCCTGATGTTGCCTTCTCACCTGATGCTGAATTTCCAATTATCAACGGTGAACAAGGAATTGTTACTCTAAAACTTGACTTCAAATTTGACCCAAGCCAAGGTGACGTTAAGCTTTGGACATTCCAATCTGGAATCGCTACTAACGTCATCCCTCAAACCGCTCATGCCCAACTTGAAGGCGATATTGACGGCATTAAAGAAAAATTTGATCTTTTCCTTAAAGAACACAAACTTGAAGGTAAGGCTGAAATGCTTAGTGGTCGCCTTGCATTAACATTAACTGGTCATGGCGCTCATGCATCAGCTCCTGAAACTGGTAGAAATGCTGCTACTTACCTTGCCCTCTTCCTTGATAGTCTTAACTTTGATGGCCAAGCAAAGAACTTCTTACACTTCCTAGCAACTGTTGAACATAAAGACTTCAATGGTAAGAAATTAGGCATTTTCCACCATGATGATTTAATGGGTGATTTAACCAGTTCACCAAGTATGTTTAATTTTGAAGGTCAAAATGCATACCTCTTAAACAATGTTCGCTACCCTCAAGGTATTGAACCAGAAGAAATGGTGAAAAATATCAACGAAAAGTTTGGTGATATTTTAGATGCTAGAGTTGAAGGCTCTGCTGAAGCTCCACACTATGTTCCTGGCGATGATCCAATTGTTAAGACACTTCTTTCTGTTTATGAAAAACAAACTGGTAAGAAGGGACATGAGGTTATCATTGGTGGTGGTACATACGGCCGGCTATTCAAACATGGTGTAGCTTTTGGTGCTCAACCAGAAGGTGCCCCACTTGTTATGCACCAACCAAATGAATATATGAAAGTTGATGATTTAATTAATTCAATTGCTATTTACGCCGAAGCAATTTATGAATTAACTAAGTAAACCAAAAATATTAATAAATTCGTAAAGAAGGACTGCATCAATGCTAGTCCTTTTTTTGCTATAATAGGTGAAAAGTAATTAACAAAGGATCCTGATCTGTGAAAAATTTAAAAGAGAAAATCAGAAAGTTCCTAACTGCGGGGCCAGAAGTTAAAACACTGCAAAGCGAATCAGACGAAAGCCAGTGGAAATTTTACAGTGGTATCGTCTATTTAACTTTGCGCCGTGTTTTTCATTATTTTATCTTAATTGCATTTTTCGGTTTATTTTTACTAATTGGTTTTGGCGGCGGTTATGCACTTGGTATTGTTCGTAACCAACCTATCCCAACTATTAGCGAATTAAATCATCAAATAAATCATGCTCAAAATTCAGCTACACTCTATTATGCTGGTAATAAAAAAATTGCTACTGTTCGACCAGATACAGTTACTAAAAAAGCAAGTGAAAGTGAATTAACTCCCCTCGTTAAGAATGCTGTAACAGCCACTGAGGATGAAAACTTTTATATTCATAAGGGTGTTTTACCTAAGTCCTTAGTTAGAGCTGTCCTTTCTGAATTAACAGGTGTTGGTGTGCAGACCGGTGGGTCAACTTTAACTCAGCAGTTGGTTAAGATGCAATTCTTAACTAGCCAAACAACCTGGAGAAGAAAAGTTACTGAAATGTTTTATGCTCATAAGATCGAAAAACATTTTTCTAAAGAAGACATTCTCCGTGCATATTTAAATGCTGCTCCTTATGGTAAAAATAATCGCGGAGAAAATATTGTCGGCATTAAAACTGCTGCTGAAGGTATATTTGATAAATCAATTTCTGAACTTAATTTACCGCAAGCTGCTTTTATTGCTGGTCTGCCTCAAAGTCCGTCTGTATATACTCCATATCGCTTAAATGGAAAAGTTAAAAGTGATCTTGACTTAGCAATGCGGAGAAAAGACATTGTTTTATTCCGTATGTACAGAAATGGCGACATTAGTAAAAAAGCTTATCTTGCAGCTAAAAAATATGATTTGCGCGCTGACTTCCTTGCTCCTGAAAAAGCACCGAAGCAAAAGAAACAAAGCGGTTACTTATACAATCTAGTAATGAATAAGAGTGCTAGTCTTTTAGCCGAAAACTTGATTGAACAAGATGGTTTAAAAGTATCTGACGTTAAACAAGATACAAACCGTTATAATCAATACCTAACTAGCGCAACTGAGCTTCTTCATCAAAAAGGCTATCACATTAAAACTACAATTAGAAAGACACTATACCAGACCATGCAACAGGTTGTTAAGCAAAATAGGTATGGTCAAGACCGAACTTCTCGTGATTTTGATTCTTCTACTAACAAGTGGGTTAATACCACCGAACACGTGGAAAACGGTAGTGTCGTAATTGATAATGCTACCGGTAAGGTCTTAGCATTTAGCGGTGGGGTTGACTTTAAAAATTCTCAAATTAACCATGCCTTTGATACTTACCGCTCTCCTGGTTCTTCAATTAAGCCATATTTAGTTTATGGCCCAGCTATAGAGCATAAGCTTATTTCAAGCCAAACTGCAATTGCTGACTTCCCTACCAGATTTGGTAACTATATTCCAACTGACTATAACTCAACTGTTGAAAACAGATTTATTTCAGCTCAGGAAGCTTTAAGTAAGTCTTATAACCTTCCTGCTGTAAATTTATACAGTAAGTTAGTTAACGATAAAAATATCAATCTGCGTCAAGATATGAAGAAATTAGGCTTAAATTTAAGTAAGAGCGAATTTGAAAACTTAGGATTAGCTCTTGGTGGTACTGATTACGGTTTTTCAGTAGCCGATAATGCTAGTGCCTTTTCTAACTTCTATAACAATGGTAAACGTGCCGATCCATACTATATTGAAGAAATTCAAGATCCATCCGGTCGAGTAATCTATAAGCACAAACAAAATCCACAGAAAGTCTTCTCTGCAGGCACTTCCTACATTATGCAGAAGATGCTACACCAAGTAGTAACTAAAGGAACAGCCTCAAGCTTAACTGGTAGCCTGAAGTTCGACTACAAGAATCTAATTGGTAAAACTGGAACCAGTAATGATTATCGCGATATTTGGTTTAATGGATCTACTCCTGGAATTACAATTTCTAGTTGGATGGGCTATGATAACTTCTACGGTCATTCATACAACTTAGATTCTAATTCTAGTGAGACTAATTTAAATCTATGGGCCAATATTGCTAATGCATTATATAAGGAAGATCCATCGATCTTTAAATTAAATGACGCGCCTAGCCGTCCAAGCTCTGTTTATAAAAATAGTGTCTTAGCAAGAACAGGAACATTACCTGGAACAGTAAGCTACGATGGCGATAATATTGATCTTAGTGGCAAAAAAACTACTGCATTAAGTCTTTCACCAGCACCAAATGCAACTGCTAGATTTGGTATTGGTGGCTCAACCAAAGACTACAACCTCTTTTATGATTACTTAGAAGGTAAAAATAATGACTATGGTAAAGTCTTAATCTACACTGGTAAGACGATTTCTAAGAAAAAGAATATTAATAGTCTCTTCGCTGTAGCTGATGGATCAACTTCAGAAAATGCAAAAAATTATTATGGCAAAAACCATGAAGTTTATCGTGAATCTAATAATAATTCTTCTTCCTCAACTAATCGGAATGTAGGAGCCAATGATGAACAAGCTAGGAGTACAGGACAAGGTGGAAACAATAATTCTTCCTCAACTACGAGAAGTACCACTTCTACGCGTGAGTCTCCTTCTTCATCTCAAAATAACAGATCAGAAAGTAGTAACGCTAATGAAGCTAATGAAGTAAATTCAAATATTAGTCCAAGTGAAAGTGCTCCTACTAGCGGATCTGCTAGCACAGAAGCTACTGCAGGTGATGCGGCAGCAGATAATGCTCCTACTGCTCCATAATTAGAAATTTTCATATTAAAAAATCCTCTTAGGTTAAATTTAACCTAAGAGGATTTTTGGTATAACTATACTTTATTTAGTAGAACGAGATTGCTTTAAAGTATATGGCAAGATAACATGAGCTTCATCTAGTTCTTCGTCACTCATTAATTTAGTTAACATTCTCATTGCAACAGCACCGATATCATAAAGCGGTTGTTGAACAGTGGTTAATTGTGGACGAACAATTTTAGCCACATTAGTTGAAGCTGCAGAGATAATTTCTAAGTCATCTGGAATGGATACGCCCGCCTCAACTGCTGCATTAATAATACCTGCTGCAGTTACATCACGAGTAGCAATAATTCCATCTACTTTATCTGCTTTAATTTGTTCAAATAATTCATAGCCATCTTCGTAAGTTCTAGCATCCTCATAGATATGAACATTATCTAAATTATGTTCTTCCATAAAATCTTTATAAGCTACAAAGCGATTGTCCTTATTAACATAAGCTTTTCCATCGCCAACAACTAAAGCAAGGTTTTTCTTACCATTCTTTAATAATAAGCCTAAAGCTTCTTTTTCAGCTGCCTTATAATCAATTGTTACACTAGGAAAATTTTGATTTGCATCAGCAGTACCTGCCAACACAACTGGTGTATTAGTGCGCTTAAAAATCTCTTGTGCACTTTCACTCATCAAGTTTGACATGTAAATTACACCATCAACTTGCTTATTAAGTAAGTTTTGAATTACTTGATCTTCATTTAACAAAGTATTACCGACACTAGAAAGTAAAATATTGTACTTATACATAGTAGCAATATCGTCAATTCCTTTAGATAATTCTGCAAAATGCATATTCGTTAAATCGGGAACAATCAAACCAACTGTTGTAGTTCTCTTTGAGGCTAATCCTTGGGCTACAGCATTAGGTTGGTAATGCAAACGATCAATGACAGCTAATACCTTTTCACGTGTTTCTTTACGTACATTATTATTTCCATTTACTACTCTTGAAACAGTAGCCATAGAAACTTTTGCTTCACGAGCAACATCATAAATAGTTACTTCTTGTTTTTGCATAAATTTCTCACACTCCTGTAAAAACACTCTTTTATAACTTATCAAGAATATCAAGACATTGCAACCGTTTACGACTAAAAACTAATTATTTTACTATATTATATGGTATACTCCCAGTATATGTTAAAAAAGGAGTTAAAATTATGAACTTAGATAAGTTACAAAATTGGTTAATTTCAACCAATAATGATGTTGCCTACATCTCTGATCCAATTAGTATTAATTACTTTACTGGCTACAGCATGGATCCTCATGAAAGAATTTTTGCTTTACTTGCTTTTAAAGATAAGCCAGCCTTTATTTTTGCACCTGAGTTAAATGTTGAAGAAGCTAAAAATTCGGCTTGGGATGGAGATGTTTATGGCTACCTAGATCACGAAAATCCATGGTCAAAAATCGCTGACTTGGTAAATCAGCGTATTGGTACTCCAAATAATATTGCCATTGAAAAAGCCCATCTTTCAGTTGATCGCTTAGAAGCATTAAGAATCGCCTTTCCTGATTCTTCATTTACAAATAATGTATCCCCATTTGTTGCTGAAGCACGCTTACGTAAAACACCAGAGGAAGTTGAACAATTAAAGGCTGCTGGTGCAGAAGCAGACTTTGCTTTTCAAATTGGCTTTAATGCCCTTAAAAATGGTGTAACTGAACGCTACGTTGCTGGTCAAATTGATTACCAGTTAAAACTTCAAAAAGGTGTAATGCACACTAGTTTTGAAACAATCGTTCAAGCTGGTAAAAATGCTGCTAACCCTCATCTTGGTCCAACCATGAACAAAATTGAACCAAATGAATTAGTTCTTTTTGACCTTGGAACAATGCATAATGGCTATGCTTCTGACTCAAGTAGAACTGTTGCTTACGGAGAACCAACTGCTAAAGAAAAAGAAATCTACGAAGTTGACCGTGAAGCCCAACAAGCAGCGATTGAAGCCGCAAAGCCTGGTATTACAGCTAGCGAACTTGATGCTGTTGCTAGAGATATCATAACTAAAGCAGGCTATGGTGAATACTTCATCCACCGTCTTGGTCATGGTATCGGGATGAACGTTCATGAATTTCCACAAATTATGGAAGGAAATGATGTTGTTCTTGAAGAAGGCATGTGTTTCTCAATTGAGCCAGGTATTTATATCCCTAACGTAGCTGGTGTTAGAATCGAAGACTGTGGTGTTGTAACAAAGAATGGTTTTGAGACTTTTACTAAAACAAGTAAAGAATTGAAATACATTCCCGTTAAAGACTAATTTATACTAAATTAACTGGTGATAGTTTATCTCTATCACCAGTTTTTTTATACAAAAAAAGAACCAAGTGAAAACTTGATTCTTTAATATTAATTAATTTTTTTCAGCGTTATTTAGATCACTAACAGCTTCTTTGTCAGATTTTTCATCTTCACCAAGATCTTTGTTAGTATCATCAATTACGATATCATCAAAATCTTTCAATTCTGAATCGTCTTCAACTGACTTAGGGAATGAAGCTAATTGATTCTTAATTGCTTCAGTTCCCTTGTCATATTTTTCTTTTAAGTCTTGTAACTTTTCGTTTTCAGCTAGCTTTTTCTTTACATCATCAGTTGCATCTTCTGGTAATAATAATGAGCCAGCAATCAAGCCAACGCCTAAACCAACAACACTACCTAATAAAAATCCACCTAATTTACGCATAATTGTTCTCCTTTAATAAATATTAGTCTTCCCCACGACGACGCTTACGTCTTGCGAACATTCGACTAACTAGAGATGAAAAGATGCCAATTCCAGCTCCTCTAATACCCATACCAGAGAAACGCTCAATCATTCTTCTTGATGAAGAATTAATATCTGACACGCTTTCACCTAAATCTGCAGCTGCTTTTACAACTGGTTCTAATTCAGTTACTTTACCATTTACATCGGCTAGAAGAGCATTACTTTTTTCTAATAAATCTTCACTTTGTTTCATCAATACTGCAGTCTGCTTAGATAAGTCATCAACTGCTATATTAACGCTATCCATAGTTGAGTCAACTTTCTTCATTGTCTTAGTTGCTCTAACAATTAAAGGCAAAGTAAATAAGACTAAGATTAAAAAGGCAACTGCTGCAATCAAGCCAGCTAATGCACCATATGAAATTGACATAATCTATCCTCCATTAATTATTCCTCTCATAAAAAGTCTAGCATTATTCCTCCCCTCAAGCAATGAAATAGTACCTTACTTTTTGATATACTATCTAAAGAAATTACTAAGGAGATGATGTTTTGAACTGGTCAACGATTTTAAAAGGAACATCTACAACTAAAAAAAATAGTAATGTTGATTCTCTAATTGATTGGAATAGTGTACTTCATACACTCTTAAGTCGTGGTACTCAAATTCTAATTACAACTGGAATCTTTTTCTTGATTTGGCGTATAGGTAAACGCTTATTAACTCGCTACTTACTGAAAAATCCAAAGTTTCAAGAACACATGACTGGTCGAAAAAGAACCTTAGCTCAACTTGGTGTTGCTCTTTTTCAATATATAATTCTTTTGTTTTATTTATACAGTCTTTTAACACTTCTAGGTATTCCAGTTGGCACTCTTATCGCTAGTGTGGGACTTGTTTCTCTTGCTTTAGGAATGGGAGCACAAGGCCTAGTAAGTGACGTAATAACGGGAATAAATATTCTCAGTGAGGGCGAATATAACATTGGTGATACTGTCAAGATTGGAACCTATACTGGAACTGTTCTTTCTTTTACTTTACGTAATACTCGTCTTAAAACTACCAATGGGGCAGTTATCTATATTCCCAATCGCAATATTACTATTGTAGAAAATTTAACTCATGGTTCACATTCTGGATGGAGTATGAACATTAATTTGAATTTATCTGTTGATAACGATCTTACAACTGTTAACCATGCAATTAACACAGTAAATGCAGCACTCAAAGATAAATTTAAAAATCAAATTAAAAAGGGACCACAAATTATTGGCATTATCAATCAAACCGGTTCAAGTATTACTTACCAGATTCATTTTCAAGTAGTGGCTAACAGTCAAAGCCAGGTAAAAAATGCTTATCTGAGCGCTTATATCAAAGAGTTCAATCAACAAGATATAAAATTTAGTTCCCTACCTACAAAACAAGAAAATACTACTACTTCTTAAAAGATTAAGTAGTTAGACCTTTGTCTAATCCTACTTAATCTTTTTTTATTGCAAAACTCGCACTACCTCACGAGCAATCATTAATTCTTCGTTAGTAGGAACAATCATTGCTTTTACTTTTGAATTAGGTTTAGAAATAAACTTTTCTCCATCTGTCCGATTAGCTTTAAAATCAGGATCTAGTCCTAAATATTTTAATGATGCCATCACTCCGGCTCTAATGCCAGGATCATGTTCTCCAATTCCAGCAGTAAATATAATTGCATCAACACCATTTAATTCAGCTGCATATGCACCAACATACTTAACTACACGATTAATAAATATCTTTCGAGCTAGCTTTGCACGTTTATCTTTGCTCTCAATTAAATCTCTCATATCTGAAGATATACCTGAAATTCCCAATAATCCTGATTCATAGTTCAAAACTTTAACAGCTTCATCGATATTCATTCCAGTTTTATGCATTAAACGTTGTAAGGCAGCTGGGTCAAAGTCACCACTTCTAGTTCCCATTGTTACCCCAGTAAGTGGACTAATTCCCATTGAAGTATCATAAGATTTTCCATTTTTTACTGCGGTAACAGAAGCCCCAGATCCTAAATGACAAACAATTAAATTGACTAAGTTAGGATTCTTATTAAGCATTTTTGCCGCACGTTGTGCCACATAAGAAATTGAAATTCCGTGCGCACCATACTTTCTAATACCATATTTTTGATAATACTCATAAGGAATGGAGTAAAGATAGTGAATCTGATCTAAAGTTTGATGATATGAAGTATCAAAAACTGCTACTTGAGGTACATTAGGGATAATTCTCATAAATGCCTTAATACCATTTGCTTCTGGAATATTATGCAACGGTGCCAGTTCTCCAAGATCAAATATTTCTTGTAATTCCTTTTCTTTAACATGGACTGATTCTTTGAAAATTTCTCCTCCATTTACTACTCTATGACCAACACCACTAATTTCTCGCAAATCTTCAACTACGTGAAATTTTTTTAAATCTTCAATTAATAATTTAACTGCCTCTTCTTGGTTATGAATAGGCAGATTTTTTATATATTCTTGACCATTACTCAACTTAATTTTAAAGACAGCATTTTCTTTTCCTACTCTATCGGCCATTCCCGAAGCAATTACTTTCTCATTAGGAAAAGAAAATAACTTATATTTGAAAGACGAACTTCCAGAATTAATTGCCAGAACTTTTTTCATATGCTATAACCTCGAAATCTACTTAAACTTATATAACTATTCTTTCATTTTAAGTATAGCGCTTTCATAAACAAAAGTTATTATCTATATGTTAAATAATAAAAAAGAAGCAAGCTAACTTAGCTTGCTTCTTTCGTTACTCTTTTACCTTTAATTTTTCAGTAACCAAGTATTACTATTTATCCTTTTTCTTTCTCCGATCACTTAAACCGAATAAACCTAAGCCTACTGCTAACATACCTAAAGCTGTAAAAATTGGATTTTCAGAATGTGCCCCAGTTTGTGGAAGCATATGTCTGCTTTCAAAGTGCTTTTCACCATAAGTTTGTGATGAAGCCTTTGTGCCCTTTCTTGTGGCTTTTTGATTAATAACAACGTGGTCAACATGGTTAGTATTTATTAATTTTTCTCCATGAGACTTAACAACTTTATTATCTTTTGAAGATAAATTATTTTTATCAGTATGAGCATTAGGAGTATTTGGTGTTACAGAAGGTTTCTGTTTATTCTCAGAGTTAGGAATAGGATGCTTACTTTCTGATTTTAGATTAATGGTTATCATACCATTTTCAATGGTAATTTGTGTTGGTAATGATTGGCCATTCCTTAAACTGTAACCCTTAGGAACCGATAGGTTAACAGAAATAACCTCACCGAATTTTCCAGTGTAGATTTTACTCTCAACTAATTTATCTTTTTCATCAACAAAATGAATTGTTTGAGTTGCAGTTACTGCAGGACGATTAATCGGAATATAAGTAACTTCTAGCTGAGTATTAGGTGTATCCGGCGTAACCTTTTCTTGGTTTACATTCATAATCGTGTATCCTGAAATACTCATTGGTTCATAAGCTTCCCAGAGAGCTTCATGATCATCAGAATTACTTAATTTCCATGCACTATAGGTTATTTCGCCTGTTACTTCATTGAATGTAGCAGATCTAGTAAAGATTACCTTTTGGATAATGTTTTCTCTGCTACCATCTGGTTTTATAAGGATGATAGTACGAGTTGGAGCCACTTCAAGTTTTTCCATTTCAGGGTAGTTCTTACTTGGATTGCCAGGTACTTTTCCATTTGGAATATCTTTTTCAGGTGTTTCCGAAGTAACAATAATAGTTGAATTCTCAACCTTAATTACTACAGTTGGAATTCCTTCTGCTGTAGCAGTAACAGTCTTTGGAATTTCTTGACCTGGAACTAATTGCCAGCCTGCTGGAATTTCTGGGTTAACTGTTACTGTTTCACCAGTCTTACCGCTAAGTGGAGTAGTGCTAATCTCATTACCAGCTTTGTCTTGGTAAGAAATTATTCCACTTTGTTCATTAGCTGTGTAAGTAATATTGATAGTCTCATCCTTTTGACCGTCTTTAACTTCGACAGCTGGAACTACTTTTTCACTTGCACTGTAACCTTTGATCTCAGCTGGACTAAATTCTTCCCAGCTTCCAGTTGACCACTCTCCATATGTTACTTCACCAGTCACATTATCGTAACTTGCATTACGATAAATCTTAGCGGTTTGAACTTCTGTACTCTTAGTTCCATCTGGGTTAGTTACGTTAATGGTTCTAGTAATTGTTTGGTTCAAGTCATTTGCATGGGCACCATCAATTACTTTTCCTGTTACAGTCTTCTCGCCATCAGGAACCGGATTATTATGATCAACATTAGTTAATCTATGTTCAATCTTAATTACTACAGTTGGAATTCCTTCTCCTGTAGCAGTAACAGTCTTTGGAATTTCTTGACCTGGAACTACTTGCCATCCTGCTGGAATTTCTGGGTTAATTGTCACTGTTTCACCAGTCTTGCCGCTAAGTAGAGTAGTGCTAATTTCGTTACCTGCTTTGTCTTGGTAAGAAATTATTCCACTTTGTTCATTAGCTGTGTAAGTAATATCAACTGTGACATTCTTTTGACCGTCTTTAACTTCAACTGCTGGAACAGCGGATTCAGTTGGAGTGTAGCCTTTGATTTCTGCTGGACTAAATTCTTTCCAACTTCCAGTTGACCATTCTCCATAAGTTACTGCGCCAGTCACATTATCGTAACTTGCGTCACGATAAATTTTAGCGGTTTGAACTTCTGTACTCTTAGTTCCATCTGGGTTAGTTACATTAATGGTTCTTGTAATTGTTTGGTTCAAGTCATTTGCGTGAGCACCATTAATTACTTCACCTGTTACAGTCTTCTCACCCGTTGGTACTGGACTAGTATGTTCAACCTTGGTTATTCCATGTTCAATCTTAATTACTACAGTTGGAATTCCTTCTCCTGTAGCAGTAACAGTCTTTGGAATTTCTTGACCTGGAACTACTTGCCATCCTGCTGGAATTTCTGGGTTAATTGTCACTGTTTCACCAGTCTTGCCGCTAAGTAGAGTAGTGCTAATTTCGTTACCTGCTTTGTCTTGGTAAGAAATTATTCCACTTTGTTCATTAGCTGTGTAAGTAATATTGATAGTCTCATCCTTTTGACCGTCTTTAACTTCGACAGCTGGAACTACTTTTTCACTTGCACTGTAGCCTTTGATTTCTGCTGGACTAAATTCTTTCCAACTTCCAGTTGACCATTCTCCATAAGTTACTGCGCCAGTCACATTATCGTAACTTGCGTCACGATAAATTTTAGCGGTTTGAACTTCTGTACTCTTAGTTCCATCTGGGTTAGTTACATTAATTGTTCTTGTAATTGTTTGGTTCAAGTCACTTACATGAGCACCATTAATTACTTTTTCTGTTACAGTCTTTGCGCCATCCGGAACTGGATTATTATGATCAACCTTAGTTATTCCATGTTCAATCTTAATTACTACAGTTGGAATTCCTTCTGCTGTCGCAGTGACAGTCTGTGGAATTTCTTGGCCTGGAACTAATTTCCATCCTGCTGGAATTTCTGGGTTAACTGTTACTGTTTCACCAGTCTTGCCGCTAAGTGAAGTAGTGCTAATCTCATTACCAGCTTCGTCTTGGTAAGAAATTATTCCACTTTGTTCATTAGCTGTGTAAGTAATATCAACTGTGACATTCTTTTGACCGTCTTTAACTTCGACAGCTGGAACTATTTTTTTACTTGCAGTGTAGCCTTTGATTTCTGCTGGACTAAATTCTTCCCAGCTTCCAGTTGACCATTCTCCATAAGTTACTGCACCAGTCACATTATCATAACTTGCGTCACGGTAAAGCTGAGCAGTTTGAACCTCTGTACTCTTAGTTCCATCTGGGTTAGTTACGTTAATGGTTCTAGTAACCGTTTGGTTCAAATCACTTGCATGGGCACCATCAATTACTGCACCGGTTACAGTCTTCTCACCATCCGGAACTGGATTATTATGATCAACATTGGTTGTTCCATGCTTAATCTTAATTATAGTAGTTCCATTATTAATGGTAATTTCAGTTGGTATATCGCTTGGATCACTTGCTACCCAACCTACTGGAATTTCAGGAGTAAATGGTAGTTTAGTTTCCTTAATGTAACCGCTAATATCAGCTGAACTAATTACATTATTATCAGCATCCACATAGTTAATAGTTTGGCTACTATTTTCCAAAGTAAATGTCGCTGTTGAACGGAAGTCAATATTGTAATTTGGATTTTCTTGACGAATCTTATTAATTGCATCCCCACTAAGCTCAACGCCATAAGTTCCGGCTTCAGTTAATTGAACAGGCTGACCGGCTTTACTGAAGACAAAATCACTTGCTGTTAACCCAGTAATAGTTTGTTGCTGTCCGTTTAACGTTAAAACAACTGAGTAGTTATGAGGATCAAGTTCTAAGTCTTGAGTAGTTTGAGAACCACTTAGAGTTGCACTAGCCTTAGCTGGAACAATTACTAGCACTCCCTGACTGCCATCATAACTGTAGTTGTAATTACTATCAGCTGCTTTGATTGCATCAATTCCAGCTTGGCTTAACTCAACTTTGTAAGTACCAACATTTATTGGATTACCGATAACTTGAATATCTTTGTCAGTCAATTGGTAAGTTTGACCATTAGAAAGTTTAACTTCAAATTTATCAGGATCTGCTGCTACGACACTTCCTGTATAAGAAGTTTCTTGATTACCATTAAGACTAATAGTTGCATTTGCCTTACTAATTGTGACACTAGCTAAACCAGCAAACTGCCAAGTGTAATTGTTATTAGCAGCAATTTTACCTTGACTAGAATCTTTAAGCTTCAAGTAGTAAGTACCAACATTTACTGGGTTAGCAATCACTTTTCCATCTTTATCAACCCATTCATAGTCATCAGCAGATAAAGTTGGAGTAGTCAGATTTACACCATTGTTAGTAGCAATGCTATTAGTAATCTTAACAACATTAATTTCAGGAGTTTGACCGTTGTAAACTACATCATATGAACCTGAAGTAGTTACATCAGCGCTAGCTTTTTCAATGGTAAAGTCTACTGCATCATTATTGTAAGTATAGTTATAATTATTACTTTCAAGCTTTTTAATTTGATTTAAGGCTGCATCAGTTAATCTTACCTTGTAACTGCCTGCATTAGTTGGGGCAGTAATTTGATTACCTTGGTCATCTACAAATTCAAGATCTTCAGACTTCAAGTCATAAGTTTGACCATTTGATAATTTCACACTAATGCCGTTAACAACGCCATCAGTAGTTGGAATTACTACTTGGTTACCTGTGTAAATGGTTGAACCTGAACCGTCAAGAGTAATGGTTGCGCTTGCCTTTTCGATATGGTAATTACCTTCGCCTTGATAAGTCCACTTATAGTTGGCATTTCCAGTAATAGCATTTTGAACTTTTTGCCAACCTGCTTGGGTTAAGCGGATTTGGTAAGTTCCAACTTCACTTGGTGCAGAAATCACTTTTCCATCTTGTAAGAATTCATAATCACTTGCCGTTAATTGCAAATCACTTGGCAACGCAATTGTCTTTTCATTTGGATTATCAGTAGTGATTTCTGGAATAAATTTAGCGGGAGCAATCGTTGCTGGATCACCAGTCCAAGTAACAGTTTGAGAACTAGTACCTAGTAAAGTGATCAAAGCATTTGATTGGTTAATGACATAAGTGTACTCACCACTAATTGCTCCATTAGCAAAACTGTAGTTAGGGTTAGCTGCTTTAATCTTAGCAATTGAACTATCCTTAAGCTTCAAGTAGTAAGTTCCAGCGTCAGTTGGTAAGCCAACCATTTCAGTATAAGTATCATCTGCATTCTTGGTGTACCAGGCGAAGTCATCGTTAGTCAAATTAGAAAGATCTAAGCTTTGTCCGTCAACTAAGCCACTTGGCGTCCAAGTAATTGAGTTAAGAACATCACTAACTGAAGTTCCTTGGCCATTGTAAGCCTTATCGCCATTTCCACCTAAAGTATCAGTAGCTGATTTTTGATCAATCGTGTACTTAATCGTGCCACGAGCTGCATCAAAGCTGTAGTTAGGATTATCCTTTTGCAGAGTTTGTAAAGCAGATTCCTTCAACCGAGCTTCATAAGTACCAGCATCGGTTGGAACAGCATCAAGCTTATTGCCCTTAGCATCATACCAATCAAAGTCACTAGCAGTAATGTCCTTCATTGATAATGGGTTATCAGTAACCAGATCATTACCGTTAATTGTTAAGTCACCAACATTTAAGCTAGCGCCTTGACCATCGTAAGTCTTTTCTTGATCCTTGCCAGAGATCGTAACATCAGTAATTGACTTAGGAACGATTTCAAAAATAGCTGAACCGGTAATAGCGTTCTCAGCAAATACTACATTTGATTTATTGTCTTGTCCTGTACCAGCTAAACTACGGATATAGTTTTCAATATTTGCAATACCATCCTTAGTCAAAGCAATTGTGTACTTACCAGCATCAGTTGGAGCAGAACCATTTCCTGTACTCCAAGTATAGTCGCCAGCTTTAAGCATATAAGTATTATTACTAATAGCAACACCTGGATAGTCTACAGTTACCACAATTTGACCATTACTATTGACTTGAGCAGTCGTGATTGGCTTTCCAGTATAAACTCCAGAGTTAGTACCAGCTAGCTTTCCACTTGCTTCAGCCGGATTAATTGTATAAGTGTAACTGTAGCCATTGATTTCATTAGGAATTATGAAGTTAGGGTTAGCAGAAGCTAAAGTAGCAATTCCCTTTTCATTTATCTTAAATGTATAAGTACCAACATTGACTGGGAAACCTGTAACTGCATTACCATTTGAATTGGTAATAGTGTAATCATCCAAAGTCAAGGTATCAGTATTAAGCTTCCAAACTTTACCATCACTGTCTGTTGCCTTAAGACTACCAACTATGTCAGACAAGTCAATTTGCACAGCCTGTCCAGTATAAGTTTGACTACCACTAGCAGGATCTGCCTCAAGTTTAGCAATACTGCGTGCCTTAATTTCAAATAAAGCACTACCCCCAATTTTGTCAGCTAAAATCTTCATTGCACCCTGATAATCAGAGTTATTAGCCATCCAATTATTTAAGTACGCGATTACTTTATCTTTATTCAAAGTAATGGTGTAAGTACCCACTTGGCTTGGCGCAACCTTCAATAATTGACCATTACTGTTCCAATCATAAGTGCCAGAATCCAAAGGTAAGTTAATGGTATACCCATCAGCAGATACACCAACATAAATCACTAGTTGATTGGTAGTTGGATCTTTAGAAACTAGTTCATCAAAACTTACTGGTTGACCATCATAAGTTTTCCAATTTGCACCATTAAGTTTAATTTCAGGTGTAATTTGGCTGATATTAAGCGTACCGGTACTATTGTCGTATTGATACTTCACGTTATCAGTTGATTGTGTTGCTAGCTTCTTCCAGCCATTTTCAGTTAAGCGAACATGGTAAGTTCCAACCTTAAATGGATTAGTTGAAGTAGTGCCATCTTGACGCTTAAATGATGTAATGACATTACCATTATCATTAACAAATTCATAATCGCTAGGAACTAACTGAACACCTGCTGGTAGAGTCAAAGGCTGACCATCATCACGAACAGGATTAGTAATTAATTGATCCCCATTTTTACCACCGTAAACAACAAACTTAGGTACAAATTTAGTTGGATCAATTGCTACGCCTTGGTTATCCCAATTAGCATTCTGAGTACCGTCGACTTCAATATGAACTACTTCTGGATAAATCGCGTACTGGAAGTCACCGACTTTAAGTTTGTAGTTAGGGTTGACATTATCAAGTTCTTTTTGGCCCTTAGCATTTAATCTTAAGTTATAAGTACCAATATCTTTAATTGGGTTAGTTTGATTCCCCTGTGTACCGTAGTCTACAGTATCATCGAACCACCAGTCGATACCCTCAACAGTCAAGCCATCTACACTATAACCAGCATCAGTAATTGCTTTCTTATATTGAGCAAACTGTTTTTCTGTCAATGCAGCTGATTGTGCATCAAATGTCTTACCAGCTGAACCTTCAGTAATATTGACATCTTGACGTGCAATAATTAAACTAGCTGATTGTTCCAAACTTTCTGGAACAATAAAGTTTGTTGACAATTTACCAAGTTTTTCAAGCCCCTTGCTATTTAAATAAACCTTGTAAGCTCCAGCATTAGTTGGATCAGTTACCACCTGACCTTGAGCATCCTTAATAGTAAAATCATCAGCTGTTAACGCATTGACACCTGTTGTTGGAATAGTTGGTACAGTCAAACCGTCTGCGCTTATTGTTACGTTAACGCCATTAGGTCCACCAATATTGATCGTCTTAACATTACCATTGTAAGTTTCATCTTGAGTACCATTGACAGTAACTGTCATCCGAACCGCATTGATGGTGTATGAACCTACAACGTTAACAGTCCAATTTACATTTTCCTTCGTGATATTTCCTTGAGCGTCTATTAGGTTACCAAGTTGCTTGATGTGATTTTCACCAGCAGTTGTTAAACGAATAGTATAAGTTCCTGCATCAGTAGGATCAACAACTACAGAACCTGCTTCATTTACATACTCATAGTCACCCTCTTGCAAAGTGTAAGTATCGCTCTTAGCACCTGGATAATCGACATTAACTGTAATATCCTGTTTGCCAATTGGTTGTGCGTTGTATGTGCTACTGTTAGTAAACGAACCACTCGCAGTACCCTTAGCAGCGGTAATTACATAAGTGGCATAATTTTGGCTCCAATTATAATTATCACCATTATTACCAGTTGCATCTTTAATCAACTTAACCATATCGTCATTCAATCCAACATAATAAGTACCGACATCAGTTGGCTTATTTGCTAATTGAGTGTAGCTTCCATCTGCATTTTTGGTATAGAAGACTAGGAATTGCATGTCCCCAGCATTCAAGTATGAACTATCACTATAAATATTTGTTGTTACTGTGACAAAGTACTTGTCATGTTTTAAGACTGCTGGTTGTCCAGTGTAAGTCTCAGTTTGACCACCAGATAAGGTAATCATACCAGTACCCTTAGTGATTTCATGGGTAGCACTTGGAGATAACTTATAAGTGTAATTTTCTGTACCAAATTTTTGTTCCAAGTCACTAATAGCTGTAGCAGTCAATTGAACATCATACGTACCAATATTAGATGGTGTACCATTCTTGTAAGCTAAATCAGTATCTTTCAAATTATAAGTTAAAGTTAGTGGTTTACCATCTGTACCATAAATAGTTTCAGTAGGTGTGATTGTCAATATATAATTGCCCGCACTTAAGCCATACTTACCGATAACGGAACTAGGAACCTTACCATCTTTATTAGTCAAAGATACTGTCAACTCATTCTTGTTTACAGTGTAGTTAGCGGTCACTGAACTGGCAGTAAATTTGCCATTATCAACTGTAACATCAGAGCTGAAATCATAGTTGCTACCTGTAGCTCCATTTGCAAACTCTTGAAGTTTCTTCAGTCCTGCAGAACTAAGGCACACTTGATAAGTCCCAGCAGTAGTTGGTGCGCCATTAACAAATTCAAAGTCACTTGCATCCCACTTAATACTATCGAATGCATTTTGATCACCACCAAGAACACCACTATTTTGGTTACCAGAAACCGGGCCAAAGCTAATTGAGTAATTTCCATCTTTGAGCCAAACTGCCTGACCATTATAAGTAGAACTTGGTGTCCCATTGATAGTAAATGAAACTTGACGATGTTTTACAACATACCAAGCGTTAGTGTTTGGATCGTTTGATAACTTGTAGTCAGGATGTTGAGCATTAAAGTTATCAATCACACTTTGTTTTACCTTAACTACATATTGACCGGCATTTAATGGTAAGCCGTTCTTATCAGTTGGAACACCACTTGGCACTTCAACAGTCAAATCATCCGCAGTTATTTCAATATTATGACTGTGACCATCTATATCAGTCCAAGTTAAACTGTAATTACTTGGATCAATTGCTGGCATTGGATTTGAGCCATAGTTGGCAAACTGCTTACCAGTAAAGGTAACATTAGATTCCTTAGCATAGATCGTGTAACGAGCATAAGTGTCGCCGATTACAAACTTATAATTCTTATTTTGATCATTCAATTGATTCAAAATTGAATTCTTCAGTTGAACATAATATGGATTATTTTCTTGACTGGCAGAATTAGCTGCTGTTGGTGTTTGACCATTCTTATTAACTACTTCTAAGTCATCAGCTGATAAAGTGAATTTAACATCACCAGGAGCAGTAGTTGTAGTATGGTCACCCCAAGTTAAGGTTAAGTTTGAAATATTCGATACTTTGGCTGGTTGACCATTATATATTTGAGATGAATAACCATTCAAAATCAAATTAACTGTCTTGGGGGTAACTGTAAAGCTTCCATTAGTAAACGTTAAGTTGTAGTTATTGCCACAAATATCTTGTAATTGCTTCTTATAAGCATCACTTAACGCGATAGAGTAAGTTCCCGCATCAGTTGGAGCACCATCAACAAAGGCTAAGTTAGCTGCATTTACATTTGTTGAAGCAGTCTGACCTGGTAATTGAATAGTGTAACTACCTTCATTAGTTGAAGAGGCTTGACCGTTGTAAACATGCGTACCGGTACCATTAAGAACAATTGTCGCATCTGCTTTCTCAATAGTGAAGTTAGCAGTCTTGTCATTCTCATCGAGTGTGTATTGGTAATTTTCTCCATCAATCTTATTTATATTATTTAAACCTACTTGTGACAAAGTTACCTTATAATCACCAGCATTTACCGGTGCATCAATGAATTCACCGTTGCCATTAACAAAGGCTAAGTCACCTGGCTTAAGAGCGTAAGTTTTACCGTTGCTTAATGTAACTGTAATGCCCTTTACTGATCCATCACTATTAACTGGGAAACTAGCTGCTTGTCCATTGTAAGTCATTGAACTTTCTCCATTTAACTTGATGGAAACTTGAGCCTTAGTAATTTCATAACTACCATTTGCGTTATTGATCCAAGTATAGTTGGCCGTATCTTTTTCAATCTTATCCAAGCCACTTTGCTTTAACTTAATAATGTAATTGCCTACAGCAGTTGGGGTAGAAATTGCTTGACCGCTTTGGTCATAGAATTGGAAGTCACTAGCTTCTAATCCACTAGCAGTCAATGTTCGACCATTGTTAGTTGAAATTGTAACAGCAAAGTTATCTGGATTAAGAACAGTTGGCTGACCAGTCCATGGCGTATTTTGATTACCAGTAGTAAAGGTAATTGTTGCCGTCGCCTTATCAATAATCCATTGCCAACCGTTGATATCGTTACCAGCACTATCTTTAGCAAAGACAAACTTATAGTTTGAGTTAAGCTTATCCATGTCACTAGTGGTCTTAAGGCGCAATGTGTAAGTGTCCACATTAACTGGAACAGTAGTCATTACATTATCAGTTGAATTTATCCATTCAAATTGATCACTGGATAAAGATGGGTATATAAGCTTATCGCCATTAACAAGACCGGTCATGTTAAAGTAGCCCTTCATAGCGTCACTACCATAATCAACCGAAACACCTTGTCCATTGTAAATAACATGCTTGGGCTCACCAGTAAACGATACCTGAACTTGAGTTGGATTAATAACATATTCCTGAGCGTTATTTATTACATTATCACTTGTCCATGAGAAGTTAGTGTAAGAACGCTCCAATTCGGTGAGTGCACTATCACTTAAACGAACTTGGTAAGTGCCGGCATTCTTTGGAACACTAGTTGTCCATTGACCATCAACATAATATTCAAGATCACCGTCTTTAAGTGTTACAGTCTGACCACTAGGCAAACCAACACCACTGATTGTCAATGTGTAACCTGTAATGTTGTGAGCTTGACCATTATAAGTATCAGTTTGTCCACCGCTAAGAGTAATTGTTCCTTTAGCCGGCGTAATATCAAATTGATAGTACTTACTATAGTCAATAGTTACATCATAGTTAGTATTATCACGCTGTAAAGTATCAATACCACTATTGGTTGATGTTTCTGGCAAGATACCAATGTAGTAAGTACCAACATTGATTGGCGTTTGAACTGTATTACCTTGTGCGTCCTTACCAGTGAAGACAGAATAAGTTCCATCAGCATTCTTGACGTACCATTGGAAGTCAGCCTTGTCAAAGGTATCAGTGTTTAAAGTTTCACCATTTACAAGGCCATTAGCTTCTAAGTGGTTGATTAAGTCTTGCAAAGGCATTTCGGCACCGCTACCTGTGTAAACAGCTGATGATTCTCCGTCTAAGTAAACAGTAAGGGACTTTTTGTTAATCGTGTACGATGCTTGTCCGGTAATTTGTGCATTATTAAAGTCCAAGTTACCTTTCAAGTAGCTGTAGTTAGAATCTCGGCTTACCAAGTCTTCAAGAATAGTCTTTACTTGATCAGCTTTGAGTTTGATGACATAAGTACCAGCAATTCTTTGGCGCATTAATTTTAGCGCCATTGCTGTACCAGTCATAATCTCCTGTGTAATCCATGTTAGGATTGAAAGCATAGGTGACCTCAGTGGTTCCACCACCTTGTTTTGGCACAGTTAATTTAATTGTAATTGTATTATCTCTATCTTGCTTAATTAATTCAGTCGAAGTTACTATCTGACCATCATATATCTTAGAGCCATTTCCACTCAAATTAAGATTTGGAGCATATTGACTAATTGTCAAAGTACCACTGCCAGTATCAGCTAGCTTAACATTAGCAAAGTTAATATTAGGGTTAGCTTGTTCAATTCGCTCAAGACCAGCTTGGGTTAAGCGAATAGTATAAGTACCAGCATTAATTGGTCCAGAGATTTGACCATTATTATTGATTGTTACCAAAACATTTTTACCTGTTGAGTCAATAAATTCAAAGTCGCCAGATTGAAAAGTGTAATTGTTTAATCCTGCAAGCGGCCTGCCATCTGCACCTTTAATTACAATTGATGGTGCGGTATTAAAGCTAGCATTATTTAAAACAGCTGATCCATCGTATGTCTTTTGAACGTTAGCATTAAAGGTAACCGAACCTGCTTGAGCTTGATTGATTGTGTAAACAAATGCTCCTTCAACTTTTGAAATATCATAGTTAGAATTTTCTTTATCAAGTGTTGTGATATAGTCATTGTTCAAGATCAAATAGTAAACCCCTGCATTCACTGGTTGACCTTGAAATTTGATATATTGGTCGCCACTCTTGGTGTACCAAGCATAGTCATTGGCAGTAATACTGTGATTTAAAGTAAAGTCTTTGTTATTACTTGTATCTCTTCCTGCCCAAGTAATTTTATTATAAATACTTGTACCATCAATTGGTTGACCATTATAATCTCGTTCATAACTACCGCCAATAGTTGCAATAGCTTTTGCCTTATCGATAGTGTACTTGATCGTGCCACTTACAGCATCAAAACTATAATTCGAATTAATCTTCTGTAAATCTTTAAGACCAGTAGCATTCAACCTAGCTTCATAGCTGCCAGAATCAGTTGGGATAGCGTTAAGCTTAGTGCCATCAAGGGTATACCAATCAAAGTCGCTAGCGGGAAGGCCTCTTGCGGTTAATGCGCTATTTGCAATAGTTCCATTACCACTAATTGTTAAACCAGCACCATCTACACTAGCTTGCTGACCGTCGTAAGTCTTGCTTTGATCTCCTGAAACAGTAACATTAGTAATTGGCTTCGAATTAATAATATAAGTGGCAGTACCAGTAATAGTTGACTGACCATCCTCTTCCCACTTAATACTGTTATTACCATATGCTTTTATAATATTTTGTTTACCTTGAGCTGTTAAGCGTAACTCATAAGTACCAGCATTAGTTGGCAAAGCAATCGACCAAGTTTGACCATTATCAGATGAGAATTCAACATCTCCAGCTTGTAAGCTATAGGGATTAGCTGTAGGTCCTGTAACTGTAACACCGATTGGGTCATCACCAGGACCATTATTAAGGTCATCAAGAGTGATCGGACTACCATTATAAGTTGACTCATTAGTACCTCCTAAAATTGCTGTTCCAGTTGCCGTATAGGTTATATTAATTACAGTAGGAAGCGTATCAATAGTAACAGTTTGAGCTGGAATAGGTTTCCAGTCTGGAATATTTAATGTTGTTTCAGTAGTTGTGCCATCAGGATGAGTAACAATTTGTTTAATGACTTTCGTATAATTATCAAAAACAGGCATATTATTGTAGCGGTCCCATTCACCCGTAGTCCAGCCACTACCATCAAAGCCATCAAATACTACTCCGCTATCATCAGCATTTACGCGTACAGGTCTAGTAATTGTTGCTGATTGAGTCGTAGCTTGGGTAACTGAAGGAGTTCCTGGTTGGTTAACTGGCGTGAAGTTAATTACACGGTTAATAGTTTTTTGCGTCAATGATTTAGGTACATAGTAAGTTGTCAACTCGTTACGAACATACCATTGAGGAGCATTATTAGTAGTAAATACTGTATTGGAATTATAATTTGGATTAGCAA
>CANOQA010000011.1:0-26736 GCA_947568765.1 uncultured Lactobacillus sp.
AACGAAGGGACATAGGCCCAATTAATATCCATATAAATTTTACTATTTCTATGAGTATTATTATATGATTCTAATTTCCATGCTACTGCTATACAAAACATGGAAATATGTAGAAGAATACGAATTTTCTACATATCAGAAAGATATATTTTTCCTTTAAAAGATTATTATTTTTAATACTATTGTTTACACTCTCAATTTCTTGTCGTGCCATTTGTACTTTTTCAGAAGAAATATTAGAATTTTCAGGAACATTTAGTACAAATGTATTATTTTCTACACTAACATATTTATCTAATTCATTTATATCAGTTTGAGATAGATTATTATTTACTGATTGTTGATTAGTTGGTGGCATTTCATCCGCTTAAACCTGATTAGAATAAATTAAAGATAATCCTAAACTAGCAGCTGCAATGACAAGATAATTTTTTATTTTCATTATTTTTTACTCCTTCTTTTAACTAAAAAAATAATTAAAAATATTAAACCAAAAATCAAACTATAAAAACTGATTGCATATAAAGCTAAATCCCAATTATCTTTTGAAAAGTAGACTAACATAAAATTTGCTATACTAAATCCCATAAAAATAATTGCTAGCAAGAGCCAAATTCGTTGTGGCCGTTTTTTACTTATTAACAAAATAATGCCCAATATTATTAGGATTAGCACTATATCTATCATCATTTTTTCTCATCTCCGTTTTGGTTTTATAAGTACTATATATTTCTTATCATTAAGCCTCTATTTATATTCAAATTCATTAACATTCTATTCAAATTCATTTATCTATATAAAAAATTTTAATTTTAACAAAAATAAAAAGTCGTTCAATCAAAACGACTTTTTATTCATGTTCAAGCAAATAAGTATTAGCCTTAGCCAAAATTGCTGACAAGTCTTCAGATCTAAACTCCTTAAAGTTTTGCTCTCTAATTCTTTCCTGAGCAGCGTGATAATTTAACCATTCAGTCGACCTGATCTCACTTTCTTGACACTTTATTTTTTGACCAGCTTTATATTCTGCTAAAAATAGAGTTACTGTCTTTTCAATTTCGCTAGTGACCTTGTATGAATAACTCTCATGAAAATCAAAATCAAATTCAGGCTTTAATCCTACTTCTTCAAAGACTTCTCTCTTTGCAGCATCCCGTTCTGTCTCACCTGCTTCAAGATGTCCCTTAGAAAATGCCCAAGCACTCTTGAATTGTTTATAAGGTTGACTTTGAATTAGTAAATATTGGATTTCTTCATTATTTTTACGCCAGATAATTGCACCAGCAGAGTATTCTTGTTTCATAATTGCTATCCTTTTCTACTCCAATTCTTCCTTGAATCCACTTCTTGCCCATAGCCAAAGAGCAGCCTGAAAATCAATGGGTACATATTCTGTATCGCTTAAAGCATCAATCCAAGCCTCTATTACATAATCTTGTACTTTCGAACTCTTTAATTCTTCATCTGTAATTAGGCCTAACCGATGTGTAGCTCTAATAATATGTCGATCAGTTGCAATGTAAATATTATCAGTATTAATCAAAGGTAAATTCGTATATTGATACATCACATATAGCCAATAATTGCACAATTTTTTACCTGATAAGTACGGAAAATCTTTTTTCTTTTCAACCTGCATGTAGTGCCGTATCTTTTGAATGTCATTATCAAAATATGCAAAAAAATCAGTTACTCTTCCATTAAAGTTATTAACTAAAGTCTGACATAATTTGATCCAAATTTGTGTCTGCTTATTTTTTTGCAAAGCCAGATTATATTTAGTTAAGGCCTCCTGTACTTCAGTAAACTCTTTCTTTACTACTTCTTGTGGATTAAATACAAACTTAGTCTCATTATTTTCAAAAGTTGCTGTAGCACTTTTCCATAAGGTATTGGAATTTCTTTGATAATCCAGAGCTGTTGGTAAAGTATAGAAGATAGCATTTTCTTCAGAATTAGGATCTAACTTTTTAGGACGTGTATCTTCTGGTAGTTCACTTCCCCAATGTCCATTTCTATAGAGCTTATTTAAATATTCCAGTTTCTTTAAAATTTCTTTCTTCATACTTTTCCCTTATCCCAAACAAAAAACGCCTTGTCAGACACAATTATATCTAACAAAACGTTCTTACTTCTATCTTAATCTAAGCCGCACTTTTCAAAAATTTCATCAACATGCTTCAAGTGATAGTGATAATCAAAAGCATCGTCTAGATCTTCTTCAGACAAGTAATCCATAACTTCACTGTCTTCAATTAACTTTCTAAATGAAGTTTGTTCTTGCCAAGACTTATTAGCAAGCTTTTGCACCATGTCATAGGCCTTTTCACGAGATAAACCTGCTTCATCAATTAACTTCAAAAGCACACGTTGTGAATAGATCAAACCATAAGTGCGATCCATATTCTTGAGCATTGTTTCTGGGAAAACATCCAAGTTGGTTAAGATGCGGTTGAAGCGGTTTAACATGTAGTCAATTCCAATGGTTGCATCAGGTAAAATTACACGTTCAGCACTTGAATGAGAAATATCTCTCTCATGCCATAAAGCTACATCTTCATAAGCTGGTACCATGTAGCCACGCATTACTCTAGCCATACCGGATAAGTTCTCAGAACCAATTGGATTGTGCTTATGAGGCATTGCAGAAGAGCCTTTTTGACCAGCTCTAAAGTGTTCTTCAACTTCGTGAATTTCACTTCTTTGCAGTCCACGAATTTCAGTAGCCCAGTTCTCAATACTGGTTGCAATTAAAGCAATAGTAGCAATATAGTAAGCGTGTAAGTCTCTTGGCAAAACTTGACTAGTTACAGGTTGTTGAGTTAAACCTAACTGCTTTAAAACGCTAGTTTCAACTGCTGGTGGCACATTTGCAAAAGTACCAACGGCACCAGAAATCTTACCAGATTCTACATCTTTAGCTGCTGCTTTAAAGCGTTCAATATCACGGTTAATCTCAGCATACCAGCGAGCAAGCTTCAAACCAAAAGTAGTTGGTTCTGCTTGAACACCGTGAGTACGGCCCATTTCAACAGTGTATTTGTATTTTCTAGCCTTGTCTGCAATAGTTTCTTTTAAAGCCTCTAAGTCTTTCAAAATGATCTCATTAGCTTGCTTTAAGATATAACCTTGTGCAGTATCAACAACATCAGTTGAAGTTAAACCGAAGTGAACCCACTTCTTCTCTTCACCTAAGCTTTCAGAAACTGTTCTAGTAAAAGCAACCACATCATGGTGGGTAATGGCTTCAAGTTCTGAAACACGCTCAACAGTAAAAGAAGCATTGTCTGCAATCTTCTTAGCATCAGCTTCTGGCACTTCGCCAAGTTCTGCCCATGCGTTAGTTGCAGCGATTTCTACCTTTAACCAAGCAGCGTATTTATTTTCTAAGGACCAAATTTTGCCCATTTCTGGACGAGTATAACGTTCTAACATAAATTATTTTTCCCAAGGATTCTTCAAAACAATAGTTTGTTCACGATCAGGACCAACTGAAACAGTAACTAAAGGAACACCTACTAATTCAGAAACGCGGTTCAAGAACTTCTTAGCATTTTCTGGTAAATCTTCCCAAGTCTTTACATTGGTAATATCTTCTTCCCATGCAGGAAGTTCTTCGTAAACTGGCTTACATCTGTATAATTCCTTCAAACTTGCTGGGTAGTAGTCAATCTTTTCACCATCAAGTTCATAAGCAGTAGCAATCTTAATCTTGTCAAAACCAGAAAAGACGTCTAATAAGTTCAAACTTAAGGCGTTGATACCAGCAACACGCTTAGCGTGACGAAGAGCAACTGAATCAAACCAACCAACACGACGTGGACGACCAGTAACAGTACCGTATTCATGAGCAGTTTCACGAATGCGATCACCAACTTCATCTAATAATTCAGTTGGGAATGGTCCTTCACCAACACGAGTAGTGTAAGCCTTGCAGACACCAATAACAGTATCTAAGCGGTTAGCGCCCATACCGATACCAGAAGCAATTCCACCTGAAATAGTGTTTGAAGAAGTTACGTATGGATAAGTACCTTCATCAATATCAAGCATTACTCCTTGTGCACCTTCAAAAAGAACTTTTTCGTCGTTATCTAAAGCATCGTTTACAACTACTGAAGTATCAGTAACGTATTTCTTCATCTTTTGACCGTATTCAAGGTACTTTTCAAAGATGTCTTCAAATTTAAGTTCAGGCTTACCGTAAACCTTAGTGAATAAAGCATTCTTTTCAGCTAAATTAGTACGTAACTTCTCTTCAAAAGTATCTCTTTCAAGTAAATCGCAAACACGGATACCAGTTCTTGAAGCCTTGTCCATGTAACAAGGACCGATACCATTCTTGGTAGTTCCGATCTTCTTGTCACCCTTTGCTTCTTCTTGATAAGTATCTTGTAAAATGTGGTAAGGCATAATAATGTGTGCGCGGTTAGAAATCTTCAAGCCGCTGATGTCGATACCTTCTTTTTCAAGGTTATCTAATTCTCCGAACATTACTTCTGGATTGATAACTACACCATTACCAATTATAGCACCCTTCTTAGCAGCAAAAATTCCAGATGGAATTAGGCGCATTTTGAAAGTCTTATCACCGATTTCAATTGTATGGCCGGCATTATTACCACCATTTGAACGAACAGCCATTGCTGCTTCTTTACTTAAGAAATCAGTAATTTTACCCTTTCCTTCGTCGCCCCATTGACTACCTACAACTGCTATTGCTGTCATTTGATTTCACCTCATAAAAATCATTTTCTTAAAACCGAAGACTAGTTTAACAATCTATATCTTAATAGTCAATTGATTTCCGAACATTTTTAATAATCGATAAAATAAATATTCATTTTTATTCTTGACTTTGACTAACTTCACCCGTATATTAACTCATGTAGTTTTTAAAGAGCACGAGGTAAATTAAATGAGTAATTATTTTAGTATGGAAGCTTTCGATTATGATGACATCCAACTTGTACCTAATAAATGTATTATTAAGAGCCGCAGCGAGGCTGATACAGGAGTTAAATTTGGAAGTCGAACATTTAAAATCCCAGTTGTTCCTGCAAACATGGAAAGTGTTATTGACGAGGATTTAGCCATTTGGCTTGCAGAAAATGGCTACTATTATGTTATGCACCGTTTTTACCCAGAAAAACGTGCTGACTTCATTAAGATGATGCATGATAAGGGACTATTTGCTTCAATTTCAGTTGGAATTAAGGATAGCGAATACGACTTTATCGACTATCTTGCTAAGGAAAACATTATTCCAGAATATACAACAATTGATGTAGCACATGGTCATTCCGACTATGTAATTAAAATGATCAAGTATATTAAGGAAAAATTACCTGATACCTTCTTAACGGCTGGTAATATTGCTACACCTGAAGCAGTTCGTGAATTAGAAAATGCCGGAGCTGACGCAACTAAGGTTGGTGTGGGACCTGGTAGAGCCTGCATTACAAAGCTTAAGACCGGCTTTGGTACTGGTGGCTGGCAATTAGCAGCACTTAGAATGTGTTCTAAAGCTGCTAGAAAGCCTTTAATTGCTGACGGCGGAATTCGCCATAATGGTGACATCGCTAAGTCTGTTCGCTTTGGTGCTTCAATGGTTATGATTGGCTCACTTTTTGCTGGTCATGAGGAATCCCCTGGTAACTTAATTACTATTGATGGTAAACGTTATAAGCAATACTGGGGCTCAGCTTCTGAAGTTCAAAAAGGTGCCTACCGCAATGTCGAAGGTAAGCAAATGTTAGTTCCATACCGCGGCTCAATTAAAGATACCTTACGTGAGATGCAAGAAGATCTCCAGTCTTCAATTTCTTATGCTGGTGGAAAAGATCTAAGTGCAATCAGAGTAGTAGACTATGTTATTGTTAAATCTTCTATTTTTGATGGAGATAAGTAATAAAACTAAGATAGACCACAAAATATTAATATTCAGAAATAACGATAGTAAAACGCTATCGTTATTTTTATTTTGGGCTTATTAATTTGATGTAAACTAGGCTTATCACAACCTTTAGAAAGCTGGCAGAAAATGATTAAAACGGCCAAACAAGTTTTAGCCAAACCATTTACATCAAATTTTTTCTTTATCTTTTTGCAAGGAATTATCATTGGATTAATTACTGGCCTAATTGTTGGGACTTTCCGATGGATTATTGACCACACAATGAAATTTCTATTTTTTATCTATCCTTTAATGCGTCAAAAGCCGATCTATCTTGTTCCTTACCTGCTTGGGACCGTGATAATTTGTCTGATTCTTGCTCAAGTTATTAAACCAGTCCTCAACAATATTACTGGTTCAGGTGTTCCTCAAGTTGAAGCCATCATGCTTGATGAAAATAAAATGAATTGGTGGAGCATCTTGTGGCGTAAGTTTGTTGGGGGGCTTTTAGCAATTTGTCCGGGACTTTTTCTTGGACGAGAAGGTCCTTGTATTCAAATGGGCGCTATGGTTGGACAAGCTTTTGGTCAGAATCTTTTTCATGCCGATGATGAAGATCTTAAGAGACTCCAGGGATGCGGGATTGCTGCTGGCTTAAGTGCAGCTTTCTCAGCTCCATTAGCTGGGGTCTTCTTCTTAGTAGAAGAAATAACCTTTAGTTTTGATCCGAAAGAATGCCTAACTGCTCTAGCTGCTGCAATGACATCTGACCTAATGACATTATGCTTTTTTGGCACTACTCCCTGCCTTTATCTTCCCTTAGATAGGTCTTTACCTTTAACTTCTTATTGGTTTGTAATCTTAATGGGAGGTCTTTTGGGCTTACTTGCTTATTTCTACCAATACTGCCTCTTAAGCCTTAAACCCATTTATTCAAAACTTACTATCATCCCTAAAATCTACCACAGTATTATTCCGCTAATCTTAGTAATTCCAATTGGCCTTTGGAATGCGAAGCTGCTTGGCGGTTCTCACGATTTTATCTCTGGTCTTTTTGAACCAACCTTTATGAAAAATATCCAAACTGGGATGCTAAGTCTAACTTTGTTGCCACTTATTTGGTTTATTGTTCGCTTTATTTTTTCAATGATCTCATATGGTGCCTCAGTTCCTGGTGGTATTTTTATGCCAATTCTTGTTTTAGGAGCCTTACTAGGTGTTATCTTCGCCGTGATTATGATTCACTCCGGAATTGCTCCAAAGCGTTGCTATGGCATTATTATTGTTACCTCCATGTGTGCTTACTTTGGTGCTATTGAAAAAGCACCCTTTACTGCTTTAACCCTGCTAACAGAAATGGTTGGCTCAGTTGAACAGATCTTTCCAATGCTCGTGGCAACTTTTATTGCTTATTTCGTTTTAGATCTCTTAGGTGGAAAACCAATCTACGAGGCCTTAAGAATTCAAATGGATTTTCAGAAGTTATATGCTCCCAAACGTTAAAAATACAACTGACAAATAACCCTCACAACAAAAAAGATGTCGTTAATCTTCGCACTACGCGTTGATTAAACGACATCTTTTTTGTTTAATATTTCTACAAGTTGATCATAATGCTGAAGGCTAAGCCCCAAATAATAGCATAGATGACAACAATCATTACTAGGTAAATTACTGCACCCCAGAATGGATCGTGGATCATCTTTTCGGTTCCTGGATCAGGACAAACAACCAGTAAGAATGAACCTAAAGAAAACAGTGCATAGAAGATCCAGACTAAGGCTTCTCCAAATCCGAGCAAGCCTGAACTTAAGCTTAGGATTAAGAAGAAGAATGCACAAATTACAATCCAGAAATTCCAGTTAGTTACTTGTGCAACCTTGTTGACATACTGCCAAAAGCCACCGGTACTACCAAACACGAACAAGTGACCAACCATGGAACAAAGAATCGTAATAATTTGAACACAGAACAGAATTACGATTGACCAGAAGGTAAAACCTGATGCATGATGGATCAGCGTAATATCAAACATATTAGCAATATAATTACTAGTAATAGCTAAACCAATGAATAATACAATATCTTCACCTAATAAGGTAACGACTCCGTACCACTTTTCCCCTAGGTTGTGGCCGAGAGGATAGCGCCATGACTCTACTAGCCAACGCCAATAAGTGTTAGGAGTTTCCTCTTGTGGAGCTTGAACTTCATCTTTCATAATAAATTTCCTCCTCAAGATTATTGATCTTTCACTTATTATTATAACAATAATCCTTATTTATAGGCAGAATAAGGTCTTTTTTGTTATTAAACACAAAAAACAAGCAACCATTTCAGTTGCTTGTTTTCGATGAAAAATGTTAAACGATATTTTATGTAAAAATAAAATAAAAGATAAGTTGATTAGAGCTTTCACCCTAATTAAAAAATCAAACTGTTATTTATTTATTCTTTGGAGTTAACAGCCTATTTCCATTTTAGACTGTTCAAATCACCTCCTTTAAAGAAGGTGCGATAATCATCTACCGTGTTTTCGGGTTTCAAAACTGACTTTGAATCCTCTTCTGCGTAATCGCAATTAGGAATGAAGACGTGGAAAGAAATTGCATCCTCATCAGGTGCTACGATATATTTATCATTTTCTTTTTCAATTTTGACAATTTTAATTCTTGTTCCAATAGGAACCTTGTCATCAAAATTAGCGAAGATAGCTTCTGCTTCATAGTAAATTGGCGTATCTTTATGCTTGCCAATTAAATGTTCAAAGTACAACTGACCATGATCATTTTTAGCATTTTCATTTGCACGCTTAAATTGAGGATAAATATCAACGTTATTGACGTTTTGCTCATCCCCTAGGAATTGTTCAATTTGTGAAAGTAAATTGCTAAACTTGCCTAAGATATGACCTCGATCAATTTTTAATCTACTTAAACCAGCTTCTTGCTCTTTTTCATCTATTAAAACTGTCGCTTTTTTACCAAGCATTAGTCTATCAATAGATGAAACATTGTTCTCATCAGATTTTACGCTGATCCATGATTGGTTATGACGTAAATCTGATTTACTCTTAGTCTCATTCTTATTTGAACTATTAGAGTTAATATTTAAAAGTGCACGCCAACCACTTATAATTACTCGGCCATAAACACTGTAATAGAAAATTGGCATAAATTGCTGAGTATCGGATAAGCGATTCAAAGAATTCTGTACTGCTGTTTTATTCTTTTCTACCAGATCAAAATAGTCATCAACGTAGTTAAGCTCATAATTCTTTAACTGATCTACTGCTTGTAATGATGCTTCATCTTTAAAGCCTAGCTTTTTTAGAACCTCTTTCTTGTCCATCGGCTTAGTTACGCTTTCTCTTCTTGTCGCCTACTAAAGAGCCTAGGCCTAGGGATGCTAAAGACAATCCTGCTAAAGCAGCAAATACGCTAAGCTTATCGTTGGCACCAGTTTGTGGTAATGAATTCTTAGATGCATTAGCTTGGGCAACTAACTTCTTAGTTTGAGGACTTAAAACAGATGCATTATTTGATTTTACTACAGTGTTAGTCAAAACTTTACTTCTTTGAGTAGTAGATACAGCAGCTTCTGAAGCTACAGAGCTAGAAGTGCCAGCTTGAACACTAGTAGTTGTAGTAGCATGCTTAGGAGCTGAAACATTATCTAAAGCCTTGTTGATTTGAGCATCAAGGGAAGCACGTTTTTGGTCTGCCTTTTGCTTGTTGATTGTAGTATTTAATTGCTTGATCTTAGATTCATAGTTAGTAATTGCTGTTGATAAATCTTCAATATGATTGTTTAACTTAGTCAATTCATCTTGAGCAGCTTGGTATTCTTTATCAGTCTTAGCAGCGTCTTCTTTTGCTTCATTATAAGCTTTAGTCTTATCTGCTAATTCAGCATTTGCCTTGTTCAAGTTATCAATTACATCTTTATGGGTGCTTACATATTCATCATATGCAGCTTTAGCCTTAGCTAAGTTAGCGTCAGCTTGTTCTTTAGTAGTTTTAGCAGTTGATAACTTAGCTTTCAATTCATCTAAACGAGAAGAAATAGCTGATAATTCACTTGTTGCCTTGTCTAAGTTAGCTTTGCTTTCTGCTACTGCACTTTCGGCCTTACTCTTTGCACTGTTAAGATCATTTAACTTAGCTGTTAACTTATCTAAGTTAGATTTAGCAGCGTTAAATTGAGCAAGAAGATCTTTATTCTTAGCTTGGTAAGTAGCTAAATCAGCTTCTGCCTTAGATTGAGCTTTATCAAGGGATGCTTGTTTATCCTTCAATTCTTGAACGCGACCTGGTAGAACTGCAATCTTCTTGTCTGCATCTGCCTTAGTTGCCTTTGCGTCTGCAAGAGTCTTGTTAGTATCGCTAATTGATTTAGTCAAATCACTAATGCGAGTATTAAGTCCCTTAATGTCGTTAGTTAAACTGTTAATTTGGTTATCTAAGTTAGATTTCTTAGGCGTTAACGTGTTTACTAAAACTAAGTTATCAGTATATTGCTTTTTCAATTCACTCTTGTCGTCAGTTAATGGAATATTAGCATTCACATTAAATACTTTTGGATCAAGAACCATTGATTCATGAACATTAATAACGTGGATATCCATATCGTCAAAGCCCCAACGATCTTTTGTTGGTTTCACACTGAAACTAATTGCTGCATAGTTTTTAACTTTTGCACTATAATCGAAAAAGTCTTGTGACAAAATACCATACGCATGCAGCCATTCATTATAATTGAATGCAAAACGCTTAACAGCATTGTATACTTGGTTCTTCAAATGATCCATATCATCTAATCGATTATTATAATCATCCTTTGAATGCGCATATGTGTTATTCATATCATATGCTAATTCTTGATCGGTTAAATGATATGGATTTCCAAATTTATCAGCATTTGCTTTTGATTGTTCAAATGGGATTTCTGTCCAGCCAAATCGATCAGTCAGTAGATTTTCATAATATTGGCTATCCTTACCATATGTACCATCTTTACGCGAAACTGTATAACGTAATCCGTATCGATGTGCTAATTCATTAATCGCCGCACTATCATGGCCATCTTTATCGGAATCCCAGTCATCTTTGACATATCTATCGGCAATTGCATTTGCGAAATTTAATGCTGATTCGTTAAACGTCCATGGATCTACTCCAATTTGAGTTCTTAATTGATTAATTAAATCAATACCAAACTTGTTTAATTCAATTTGGTCAGCTCTTGACATGTGCTTTAAATCAACCATATGATTCTTTTCAGCTTCATTATGCTTGTATTCGTTTTGTGTCCAGCCCACCCAGCTTGCAGCGGCCATTTCGGTTTTGTATTGATCCATATCGGATCGTTTACTTAAATCTTTACCATTCCATCTCTTTACGGTATCTTTATAAACTTGTGGCATAACCATAGTATTGACTACAGCATCCTTATCTGCATCTAATTTGGCTTTTGCAGTGTTCATCTTGTTTTGTGCAACTTGCAAATCTTTGGCTACTTGATCTCTTTGACTAGTTAAGTCGCTAGCTTGTTTTTGCTTTGAACTTAATTCACTCTTTGCGCCATTTAATGCTTCAGTATCACTATTTAATTTTGCTTGTGCATTATTAATAGTTTCTGCTGCTTTATTTGCAGTATCTTGTGCAGTCTTTAACTCGTTTTGTGCTTGAGTTAATTCCTTAGCATTTTCTTGTGCAGCCTTCTGTGCATCTTGTGCTTCTTTAGCTTGTTTATCTAATTCAGCTTTAACTGGTTGATAATCCTTATTTACAGCATCATAAGTCTTTTGTGCTTGTTCAACTTGACCTTGAGTCTTGCTAATTTCGTCATTAGTCTTGTTCAAAGTCTCAGTATTTGTCTTTAATGCGTCTTCTTGCCCTTTTTGATTATTTAAAGCTTCTGCTTGTTTAGTATTTTGGACATTAATTTGTTCTTGAGTACTCTGAACATCAGCGTTAGCTTTATTTACATTATTTTGTGCAGCCTTAACATTATTTTCATAAGAAGCATCATAATTTGCTTGAGCGTTAGCTTGCGCATCTTGAGCAGTCTTTAGTTGATCTTGAGCGTTAGCTAAAACATTTTGAGCTGATTGATTATTTGAATCTGCAGTTAAAACATTTGCTTGAGCATCTGGAACTTTACGAACAGCATCATCATGCTCTGTTTGTGCTTTATTTAATTGATCTTGAGTTTGAGTTAAATCTTTTTGATTTTGATCAATTGTCTTTTGTGCTGCATTCTTATCAGCTTGCTTTTGAACTTCAGCCGCATGAGCATTTTGAGTATTAACGCCAGCTACTGCACCAGCAGCAAGGACTGCAGCGGAGACATACATTAACTTACTATTTTTACTTTTCATTCTTACTCCTCCAAATATAATTAAATAACTGGTTTCGATCTAAAGGTAAATACAAGCCTAGTTTACCCCCCCCATTTTTTATTTTGTCAAGGTGTTTTACGAACAAAGCAAAAAAACCAAACAACATCGAAGAAAAAACGTTATTCTTCAACATCATTTGGCTTTTTATAAAATAACTTATTCTGTTAACTATTCTTTAGCGTTTATTTTCTAGCTCTTACTTCAACATGCTGTCAGCATATGGCAACTCAAGTGATGGATCTGCATTTAAGTTCACATCACTAAATTTACCTGCTTGATACAAGTTATAAGCAGCAGCTCCAATCATAGCTGCATTATCTCCGCAAAACTTCAAGTCTGGCAAGATTACTTTCGGCTTAATATTAGCAGGCAACTTTTCAATCTCTTCTGCTAATCTATCCCGTAAGCCGTGGTTTGCGGCGACCCCGCCGCCTAGAATAAAGGTCTTCGGCTTATATTCCTTAATTGCTCTAATTGTCTTGTGACTTAACACATCAACAACTGAAGCTTGGAAGCTTGCAGCTAGGTCATACTTATCAAGTTCTTCATGAATTTGGTCTGCATGGTGGCAAGTATTAATGAAGGCACTCTTAAGACCTGAGAAGGAGAAGTCATAATCATCATCTTCCATCATTGCTCTTGGGAAGTGGAAGGTATCTTTCCCCTTATGTGCCCATTCATCAATGGTCTTACCTGCTGGGTAATTAACACCTAAAACGCGGCCAATCTTATCATAAGCTTCACCAGCTGCATCATCCCTCGTATCACCCACAATTTCAAAGTGAATCGGATCCTTCATCAAGACAATCTCAGTATGTCCACCAGACACCTGCAAGGCAAGAGCTGGATATTCAACCTCATCCTTTAATTGCGCTGCCATAATGTGGCCCATAATGTGGTCAACCCCAATTAACGGAATTCCAGTTGCCATTGAAGCAGCCTTTGCTGCACTAACACCAATCAAAAGTGCCCCAACTAGACCTGGCCCATAGGTGACCGCAATTGCATCAATATCAGCCCAAGTCGCATTTGCTTCATCTAAAGCTTCCTTAGTAATCTGCGTAATTACTTCAATATGGTGACGACTTGCTACTTCTGGCACAACCCCACCAAAGCGTTGGTGACTTTTAATTTGAGTAGCTACAATTAAGCTTTCGATTTCACGACCATTTTTAATCACAGCAGTTGAAGTTTCATCACATGAGCTTTCAAATGCTAAAATTCGAACATCTTTTTTAGTCACTTTATCTCTTCCTATTCTTAATCTGTCAATTCTTTAATCATGCTAATCGCATCTGCTTGTTCAGTAGTATAGTAGTTCTTCCGGATAAAGTTATCCTTAAAGCCTAACTTACGATACAAACTCTGAGCATTATAGTTATCGCTGCGTACCTCTAAAGTCATCTGAACTGCGCGATTTTTCTGAGCAATCCCAATCATGGTTCTGAGCAAGAATTCACCAATTCCTCTTCGTTGATAGGTAGGCTTTACCGCAATATTGGTAATATGACCTTCTTGAGCCTGCATTCTCATCCCCACAAAGCCCACCAAAGTTGAGCCTTGATAAACTACCAAGTACAAGGAATTAGCATGCTTCTTTAATTCACTCTTAAAAGAGAATCGACTCCAAGGCGTCCGTCCAAAATACACTTCTTGCTCTAAACCTAACAAGTCCGCAATATTCTCATCGCTAGCCTTCATAATCTGATAAGTTTCATTATCTAGTCTTAATGCAAAGGGCGTAAAGCTGAGGTCGATTTCTATCGGATGGAAAAATAAACTAAACTTCTTCAACATAGTCGCTATCAGGGCCAAATGCCTTTCCAGTCTTATTATGCCAGTCCATTTCAGCTTGCGTACGTCTCAAATATTTTGGCACCATCTTATCAGGATCTACTGCTTCTTTATTAAGAGCTAACTTTCCAATTTCACCAGCATGAATTTGGTTGTCGCCAGCATCTTGAGTGAAATTGTCTGAACCTAGTAAGTCCTTAATTTCATCTTGATATCTTTCAATTGGGCTACCAACAAAGATAACTTGTTCAGATAAGCCAAGGTCTTTCACCTTATTCATCAAGTCATCTAAATGATAGTGACCATCAGGAACTAGATTCTCTAACTTGCCGTTAGCCTTATGATAAACGCCAGCAAAGAAGTTCTTGTTACGAGCATCTAATTCACTCACGATTAAGCCATCACTTGCACCATTAGCTAATGCGGCTAAAGTTGATACCCCAACTAAGTCTTTATTTAAAATAGAAGCAAACATCTTGGCAGTAGTAATTCCAATTCTTAAACCAGTATAAGAACCAGGACCTTCTGCAACTGCAAAACGATCAATATCTTTTAAAGTAAGATCATTTTCCTTCAACAATTCATTAATTAAAGGATCTAAATGTTCACTATGATTTCGATGATCTTCTTCGTTCTTTTCCAAAATTTTATCTCCATCATTCAAAGCTACGCTCAAATGATTGATTGCAGTAGTAATACTTAATATTTTCATTTAAATTCTATCCTTATTATTATCGAAATTACCTTCTTATTTTAACACGTTGAAGAGCATTTAAAATCACGTAAAGAACGACAATTTGAATCCAAGGAGTGATCAACTCTTTTAGAATTCTTTGTAGAAATGCTGCTCTTAAATCTAAGCCATATAATAGATGAATCCAGTAAGTATTCATTAAGACATTAACCACTAAGGTAACTAATAAGGTTGCAGCAATAATACGCCACCACTTAATTGGTTTTTGATATAAGAAGAGGGCGTAAATTACCACACCAACAATTGCTGACAGCGTAAAGCCTGGGAAGAAGCCTCCCTCAACTCCAAAAGTCGCTGACCGCAACAAGTCACTAACTAATGCCCCAATTCCGCCCCACAAGGGACCAAAATAATAAGCAAGCAATGCACTTCCAATAAATCCTAAACCTACCTTTAAGGTTGATGGGCCAAAAGATATCTTCTCAAGCACAATATCCATTGCTACAAAGAGTGCCAGGGTAACTAACCCCTGCAAATCTAATTTCTTTATTCCTGCCTTCATTGGCATCCCTACCTTTCAAAAAAAGCACGACTGTACTAACAACAAGTCATGCCTTCAATTTTCTTTCCAATTAATTTCAGCCAAGGCAGACGCCTCACCCTGATTAGAAATTAAATGATACGAAGTCAATGTATCTTGGTCAAGCTCTACTTCTGCTAGTGCTTGATCTCCGTATTGAACTTCTTTTTTAAATGAAATATCAATACTTTTAACAGTATGAGAATTCAAGAACTCTCTTGGCAAGGTATCAATCATCCAATCGAAATAAATACTATTAGTTAAATGATGGTTTGTATCTAAATCATAATATCTAACAGTATATTTTTTACTTGAGCGATATTCTTTTAAGGGACGTAATCTCTTAAAGCGCGGCATATGTTTCAAGTATGGATTCCCAAATTTCTGCATCATTTGATCATCTGCTTCAGTAATTTTGCGATTTTTTAAATCTAAAATTACCCATTGGCTTTTGACATCCACTATCTTTTTGTTAGTAGAATCAATTATACCAAAATCTCTGTATTCAAAAAAGCGATTATATCCACTACCATTGGTAGTAACAGTAATTTTTTCACCAGCTTCAGGCAAGCGGTCAATATCAAGATGATACTCAACTACAACCCAGCCTAGATTTTGCTTTAGTAAATCATGAATCCCAGCACCACCTGAAGTTAATTGATCATTTGAAACCTGCATAAAATGCTCAATTAAATGAGGAAGTTGAATTTTTCCTGTTTCATCACAATCACCATAGCTAACTTGGTGCTCTTCTTTAAAAATCTTTTCCATCTTAATCCTCGTGCTTAATTTTGATGGTATTTGTCATAAAGTTCATTCTTTGAAACCTTATTTGCCTTAGCAACTGACTTAATCGCATCTTTTTTACTTTCACCAGCTGCTACTTGATCGGCTACTTGCTTAATTAGTTCATCCCAAGAAAGTTGCTTTTCTTCCTCTTCATTAGGAGAAACTAAAACCACAAATTCACCTCGTGGATCATTCTCAATGAAGTATTCATTAATTTCACTGATTGATCCTCTGATATATTCTTCATGAATCTTAGTTAATTCACGAGCCAAGGCAATTTTTCGATCTGGCTTAATTACTTCAGCTAAAGTCTTCAAGGTCTTCTTCAAGCGATGCGGTGCTTCATAAAAGATTGAAGTAGCACGCGAAGTGTTCATCATTTCAAAGTACTTCTTTTGCTCACTGCTCTTACGTGGTAAAAAACCATAATAAGTAAAGGGTTGTGCATCAAAGCCAGAAGCAATTAGGGCAGTCGCAAAAGCTGAAGGACCAGGAAGAGAGACAACCGGAATATCATTTTTGATACATTCTTGCACCAAGACATAACCTGGGTCTGAGATTACCGGCATTCCAGCATCAGAGATCTCAGCAATTGTCTTTCCTTCCTTAAGCAGCTTAATCAATTCTGGAGCGCGTTCTTTAGAATTATACTTATGAAAAGAAATCATCTTATTATGAACGCCAATCTTTTCAAGCAAGATCCCACTAGTTCTGGTATCTTCAGCTGCGATATAATCAGCTTCAGTTAGAATTCTTTTAGCTCTTAAAGTAATATCTTCTAAATTTCCAATTGGAGTAGGGACAAGATACAGACGTCCCTTATCTTTTTCATTAAAACTACTCTGCACTTGCATAATTTTTATCCCCTACTCTTTTGTCCGTGATTTACAAAATTATCTAAAATATCTAAGCAGAACATGCAATCTTCACCTGATTCACGGTGAGAACCATAGTACATATTGCAGATATGGTAACCAGAATCGTAAATATTTCTCAGTGACTTCAAACCAGCTTGCGACTTATTCTCAGCTGGTTCTTTATTTGCATCTAGCTTACTAATCTTTTCTCTTAATAGTTGGTTTTCAACTTTTAATTCTGTATTTTCTTTCAATACTTCAAGCATGTCATTTTCCAGACCGGCAACAGTTTTTGTCATTGCCTGAAGATTGTGCTGTAATTGTGACAATTGTGAAAATGGATCCACTCAAAAACACCTACCGTTCAAAACTCAATACTAAATAATCTAATGTATTGTGGAAACTAACATTACTAGCTCGCATCTTATCGCAAGTCATTAATAACTCTAATAAAGATGCACTTTCCCTTAACTTTTTACCAGCTTCTAAGCTCTTCATAGCCAAAGTCTTAAGCTGATAAAAAACAAACTTTTGACTCGCTGGCTTAGTAGCAAGACTACTAATCTGATTCACACGCACCAAGGCTAAATCATTACGTTCTAATAATTCTTGAAACAAGTATTTACTCTCTTCTTCAAGCTTACTTGTATCGCCTAGATCATCAATTTCTTCATCTGTTAAGCCATATTCAAGTAATTGTGCTCTTTTACTATCAATCTTTTCATCAGAGAAATTAAGAATCTGGGTCCTAGATTTAACGGTTGGTAAAATTTGATTTTCATTATTTGTGATCAGAATGGTAACGACTGGCGCTACTGGTTCTTCTAATAAATTAAGCAAGGCGTTGCTTGCAGCTAAAGTTAATTTTTCCGCATTTTCAATTATAAAAAAGCGGCGATTTCCTTCAACAGGGCTCTTAGCAAGTTCTTCTTTTAAAGGACGAATCTGATCAATTGAGAGAGTCTGCTTACCTTCTAGTTTTACTAAGAAGACATCTGGATGATTTCCATCTAAGATTCTCTGGCAATTGTTACAAGTTCCGTCTGGCTTATCTTCTCCCAAGCAATTAAAAAGGCAGGCCAGCCAGTAAGCTGTATTTATTCCCTTCTTTTGCATGGGATCGACAAACAAGTAACTATGGGCAACTTTTTTATTTAAATATGCATCCCTTAAAAGATCAGCCTGCTTTTGGCCGATATTTTTTAAATCAATCATTAAAAGTGCTTAAATTCCTCAACTGGTAATACAAAGACAGTCGCTCCGCCAACAGTAACTTGAACTGGTTTTCCAAGCATGGAAGTGCCTGCAGCATCCATGTTCATATTCGAGACATATTGTTCTCTAGTATGGGAGCTCTTTTTAATGATTTCTAATACTTCATTTACACGGTCATCTTCAATACCCACGATAAAAGTTGTATTCCCTGCTCTCAAAAAGCCACCGCTGGTAGCTAATTTAGTTGCACGAACATCATTTTGAATAAATTCTTTTGCTAAGGTATCTGCATCTTTATCCTGTACAATTGCTAAAACAAGTTTCATTCTTACCAAATCCTTACATAAAAATATCAGGTGATTGTTTTCTTATTATTTTAACACTATTAGCTGCAACATCCTTGATCGGCAAATTAGCATCTACTTTTTTAATTCGATCAGGATAGCGTTCAAGTAATTCACGATAACCAGCATAAACCTTATTATGGAAGTCAATTTTTTCTTGTTCAAGTCGATCTTCTTGACCAGCGCGCTCTTTTTCAATTCTAGCTAAACCAACAGCTGGATCTAGGTCTAAGAAGATGGTTAAATCAGGCTCAAGTCCGCCAGTTCCGAAATCATTAATTTGCTTTACTTCTTCAATGCCTAGATTTCTACCTACACCTTGGTAAGCAAGTGAACTATCAATGAATCTATCTGATAAGACGACCTTACCCGCTGCTAAGGCTGGACGAATTACTTCACTCACATGCTGACTTCTTTGGGCTGCATAAAGCAAAGCCTCAGTTCGATCGTCCATTTCTTTATTTTCTGGGTCTAAAATAATTGTTCTGATATTTTCTGAAATTTTAGATCCACCTGGCTCACGCGTGACAAGAGTCCGTTCTTGTAAACTTTGCGGTAATTGCTTAATTATTTCGTTAATAACTGTAGTTTTTCCTGCCCCATCTGGGCCTTCAAATGTAATTAAATATCCTCTCATGTCTACCCCCACTTGGCATTGTACTGTAAAAGAAAAAAGAAAGACAGACTTGTTTTTTCAAGATTATTTATTTTTCCACAAAAAAAGTCCACCGCAGTGGACTACATTATCTAGTAATAACGCTTGATGAGCTACTAGATTTAGTGTTTCTTCTTCTTGCTTCTTCATACAAAAAAATAAATTTTGCATGGAGAATTTTATTTAAAACTCGATTATCAAATGAATAATCAATTGTCGTTTGATCGAAAACTTTTTGTTCAGCAAGTTGTCTTTGCAGTTGAGCAACAATTCTTAGTAATCGTTCGTCGCCTGCTTTTTTAACTTTGTTCCTTTTTCCAATCATAGATCTGTTCTCCCTTGAACAGCGCGCTTCAAAGTAATTGAGTTGGCGTATTCAATATCGCTACCTACGGCTAAACCAGCAGCAAGACGCGTTACCTTTAAGCCAGCTGGCTTAATCAGCTTAGCCAGATACATAGCAGTTGCTTCACCTTCTGGGCTGGAGTTTAGGGCAAGAATAACTTCTTTAACTTCATCTTGTTTTTGAAGTCTGGTAATTAAACTTTTAATGTTAATTTCTTCTGGGCCTACTCCATCCATTGGGGACAAGACTCCATGTAAGACATGGTACAAGCCATTATATTCGCCCATTTCCTCAAAAGCCATGACATCTTTTGGTTGCTCAACTACCATTATCGTTGAGCGGTCACGGTTTGAATCGCGGCAAATTTCACATGGATCACTTTCAGTAATATTTCCACAAATAGAACAAGAATGAAGATTTTCTTTTACCTGCATTAATGACTTAGAAAAGTCTTCCACGTCCTGTTCTGGCATGTCCATTGTGTAAAAGGCTAAGCGAGTTGCTGTTTTTTCACCAATACCAGGCAGCTTCATGTAATTATCAATTAAACGGGCAATTGGTAATGGATATTGCATCTTACATCAAACCTTTAGTGTATTTGCCCATTGATGCTTGAGTAGCATCATCTACTGCCTTGATTCCCTTGTTTACAGCATCGATAACAAGATCTTGAAGCATATCTGGATCATCGGGATCGATTGCTTCCTTATCAATCTTCAAGTCTTTTAGTTTACGGTCGCCGCTAAAAGTAGCAACTACCATGTCATCAGCAGCCTTACCAACAAATTCTTGAGTAGCTAAGTTTGCTTGTTCAGCTTCCATTTGTTGTTGCATCTTCTTAGCTTGCTTAATTAAACCTTGCATGTTACCCATGCCCATACCACCAAAATTAGGTCTCTTACCCATAGTTTTCTCTCCTTAATCTTTAATCTGTGCTAGATCGCCAAACAATTCTTTAGCCTTATCAATGACTTCTTTTTTTGCTTGAGGATCTATCTGATTACCATTTGCTTCTTGTTCAGATTTTTCTAGTCTTTGAAATTTTTTAGCAAGTAACTCTTCTTTATGACTTGCCACAAAATCATGCCGTACTTTCAACCATGAAGAATCTGCAACTAAAACAATACTATAATTATGCTTTGTTAGCTTCGCAATTTCAGTTTCAAGTTGAGAAATTAGATCTCCGTCTTGATTTGCTCGCTCAAACCATAATTCATACTTACATTTTAAAACAATTTGCTCGTGACTTGCAGCCACCGGATCTAAAACTTCCATTACAGCTCTTTGAGATACTTTTAGAGTAGACAGTAAGTCTGGCCAAATATCTTTTACTGTATTTAAGTCTTCTTTAGTGGCATTTTCAAGCACATGATATACCTGCCGGCGGTTATTTTCTTGAGCCGCTTGGTTATTAGAACTAGCCTTTCTTCTTTTCGGCTTTTGTTCTGGCTTATTTTCTTTATCGGCAAGGCGCTTAATTTGCGACTTAGTTTCAGTTTTAATTGTGCCTGAAAAGTCTGAAGTAGTACTTCTAGCAGGTACCGGTCTATTTTTCAATTCCGCAACTTGCTTACTTAAAGTGTCAATTTGATTTTTTAGAGTTTGAACAACATCTGATGAAATTGCTTCAGCTTGTTGAGGTGTATTATCAGCTTTTACTGGAGCTTGAGTTACTTGAACTACAAATACATCAAGCGGGATTTGTTGCTGGTTAGTGTAGCGCAAGTCATTTAAGGCATTATTAGCTGCTTGTACGAGTGAGTAGAATTTTTCTTCTGGAATTTTAGCTAATTCGGAAGCATAATTCTCAGTTAAAAAAGTTTCTTCCTTATTACTCTTAATTGCCAGCATCCCTTTAACAGTTAAACTAATCAACTCATCTAAAATATTCTTAGTTGATGCTCCGTCCTGCAAAAGTGCATGAACTATTTCAAGAGCTGCTGAAGTTTCGCCATTAAGTAAATTTAATAATACTTGTTCAATTTTTTCTTGAGCCGCATAACCAGTTATTCTTAAAGCATCTTCGTATTTAACCTTATCTTGATCATAAGATAAAATCTGATCCAAGATACTTAAACTGTCACGCATTCCACCATCAGCTACTTGAGCAATTACTTCAAGGGCCTTTTCTTCAAAGTCAATTTTTTCTTGGCCAAGAATATAGGTCATGCGAGCGATCAAATCATGTTGATCAATCCGCTTGAAGTTGTAGCGCTGGGTTCTAGAAATAATAGTTGCTGGAACCTTTTGAAGCTCTGTTGTAGCTAAGATAAAGACCACATGCTCTGGCGGCTCTTCTAGTGTCTTAAGTAGGGCATTGAAGGCACCCATCGAAAGCATATGAACCTCATCGATGATGTAGACTTTATATTTACCCTGTGTTGGGGCGTATTTTACTTTATCTCTGATATCTCGAATTTCATCGACACCATTGTTAGATGCGGCATCGATTTCGATGATATCATTCATTGTTCCTTGATCTGCTGCAAGACAGTTTTCACATTCATTACATGGTTCTCCGTCTTGCAGATTAGTACAATTTAAGGCCTTGGCAAAAATTTTAGCACATGATGTTTTACCAGTACCACGTGGTCCTGCGAATAGAAAAGCATGTGATATCTTGCCACGCTTGATTGCATTTTTTAATGTATCAGTAATCGCTGTTTGTCCTACGACTCCATCAAAAGTTCGCGGACGCCATTTACGATATAGCGCTTGATAAGCCATTTTGCACTTCCTTTATCAAAAAAACTCCTAGCTCAAACGAGCTAAGAGCTGTTTAAATTCTCAAAAAAAGGCACATGCCCAAGCAACCTTAGTGCTGCTACCTTCCGGTCCTGACACAATTTGGAGGTCGGACATTGCCCACAAACTATAATACAGTATTTTGATTTATTTTTCCACTATTTATCTTGCTTTTGTTTACGTCTAATTTCACGGAAAAAATCTTTTAGCATTTGGGCTGCTTGATCCCTAAATAAACCGCCATAAATTTTAGGATGATGATTAAATTTTTCTACCTTAAATAAGTCAATGACACTGCCTGCTGCTCCAGCTTTGGGATCAAAAGCACCATAATAAACTTCAGCTAATCTTGAATTAATGATAGCCCCGCTGCACATGGGACAGGGTTCAAGTGTAATAAACAAACTGCAGTCAACTAGACGCCAGGAATTTAATTTTTTACAAGCTTGTCTAATCGCAATCATTTCGGCATGTTGCGTCGCATCTTCATCAAGCTCGCGTCTATTATATCCTTCACCAATCACATTGCCATCTTTATCCACAACAACTGCACCAATTGGCACTTCACCTTGTTCTTCAGCCTTTTTTGCCTGTTCAAAGGCTAGGTGCATGTATTTTTCTTTTTGCTCTTTAGTTAACATATATCTTCCTCTTTAATTTCTGCTTATATTCTAACAAAAAGAAAAAAGCTAGCGACCCGCTAGCTAAAAATTTTTATTGTTGGTTATAAAACTGATTTTTTGTAATGTATGAAATTGATTTTACATATTGGCCCTTATGATGGATCTTAATATATTCCTGAGTTGGATCATAACCACCCACTTGTTTTATTTTATAAGCTCTAGTTTTACCATCCTTTGGGTTAATGATCGTTACTTGTTTGTAATTCTGAGTGTTTTTTGGAACCTTAGCATAACTAACTGTTTCACTAACCAATGGATTTAAACGATCGGTAGTAGACGTATGAACAGTCAAAACTCCAATAATTGCTATTACCAGTACAGTCAGAAGTGAAATAACTCCTATTTTAAATTTCTTCATATTTACCCTCCTTATACTAAACTTATCGATTAATTATTTTAGATTGATTATATATTACTAAGAAAGCATAGTCATTAGCCATTAAATTTCGATATTTCGAATTATTTTTAGATCAACTTTCATTCTATAATCGATTTGCAAGTTTCGTTAGACCTGCATGTCTCAGAACATCTTTTAATTGCTGCATAGACTTTTTATCTCCCTTTTTCATATCTTCAAAATATTGCGTAATAAGAATCTTTAAACCAAACCTGTCATCAAAAGGCAATGTACGAATAAGAGCCATTGTTTCTGACACATATTTATCAATTTTTCTAATACAAAGCGCCGTGTATAAATAATTAACACAAACTGTGGATACTCTCCGCTGAAAAGTAGCTGGACAATTTTCTAAATTTTTATAGTAGCGTAATACCTTTCCCATTCTAGCAATCAAAATGTCTGGATCAGAAATAGGCATAGAGTTACCAAAAATTGTTAATGCCTCGTTATCTGTAACCCAATTATCTTTTTGATAAATATATTGATTAATTTTTGCTCGAGTTGCTTTATCCATTGAAGTCATTTCATCCTTTAAATAAGCCCTGATTAATACAGCCCGATAATATGTAATTTTTGGAACAGTAGGTATATTTTCCAATTCATGAGTAATTTTCTCGACTTTTTCTAAATCATTATTATTAAAAGCAACCGATAATTGATTAGAAATATTCTCTATCATCCTTGCACGTTCATCAATTTTGTATGAGCCATTGACTGACTCAAAAAATTTTATTATATCTACATGATTAGATTTAAGAAGTAAAATTAATTTTTCACTATCAATATCTGCTTCTTTTCCATTTTTAGCATAACCTGTTTCTATTTCTGAATAGTGAGAAACAGACATAGGTATATTTTTAATCCAAGCGGCTTGTGTTTTATGTTGAGCCAATCTTTCTTTTCGAAGAGCTTCTCTTATTTTCATATCATCATCTATTCCTATGTTTAAACTTATAAGTACTAGTATTTGTAAATATAATACCCTTTATAACTAAAAAAGCTGGCTAAATTAACCAGCTCAATTAAATAAATTCATCATAAAACATATTCATGTATAGGATAACAAGTAAAAATAAAAAAGATCCTCTGACCTTTTCTATTTAAATACGACCACGTTTTTTAATCGTATAACAGTTAACAAAATAGCCGATTGATCCAATGAAATAAAGCATCGCTAACCCAGCTGCGCCTAAGAAACGATCACCATCAATCGATAAGTAAATCATTCCACCAAGACCAGCTAAAACAATCAAGACTAAAATAATATTGATAAACAGTTTCATAATGAATTCACTTCTTTCAAAGTATTATTCTCTACTTTGTATCCGGTTTCATTATAAACCTTTATTGTTATTTTTTTAATTATTTGTACTCATTAAAATGTAGTAACCCTTATCACGAGCTAGAATCTCACAATTTCCGTATATCTTTGTCATTAATTTCTTGGCACTAGGTGCACCTTGTTTCTTCTGAATTACTACCAATAAGACGCCGTTTTCTACTAGATGATCTTTTGCATCAGCTAAAATTTGGTCAACTACCTTTTTACCAGCACGAATTGGTGGATTAGTAATAATTAGCCCGTATTTTTTATCCACCTGTTCATAAATATCTGACTGATAAATATTTACATTATCAATTCGATTGAACTGTGCATTTCTTTTAGCTAAGTCTAAGGCACGCTCATTTACATCTACCATATCAACTTCTTGATCAGGCCAAAACTTAGCCGCAAATAATCCCACTGGACCGTAACCAGTCCCAACATCTAAGATTCCATCTTTTGGAAAATCAACGTTTTTCATTGCCTTTATTAAAACGCCGGAGCCATAATCAACTCTTAATTTTGAAAAAACACCTGCATCAGTTGTAAATTTTAAATCTATATCATCAATATGATAGTCAACTAAGTGTTCATCATGCTTGGCATCAGGATTAGCCGCAAAATACATTTGATTCTTTTTTGTCATAATTATTCTCGCTTCTTTAATTTCTATTTATAGTTTATCAATTCTGCTTTGTTTTTTTCCATAAAGCCTTATAATTAGAATGTTACAGAAAGGAAGAGATAGAATGATGATTTCTATTCCTATATTTATTTTAGCAATTATTATTGGAATTATCTGTTTATGGGTAGGATTTAGAATAAAAGGCAATCAAGCAGTTTTTGGTCGTGTTCTTTCAACAAATAGACAAACCTGGGCAAGATTTTGGTTAACAGCTGGTTGGGTTATCATTATTATTGCTGGTTGTTATCTTCTATTCATGATTATTCTACATTTTTATTTGAAGATGTAAAAAAGCGTAAATTCATTTTTGAATTTACGCTTTAATTTTTGTCTTTTTTCTTTTCAATCCATTCCTTAAGTTTATCCCACTCCCGAGGAGGACGATTTTCTTTTAATTCTTGGATTTGTTTTTGCAAGTTTTGATTTTGCTCAGCCAACATTTTATTTTGATCTTCTAGCCGGTCTAATTTATCTAAAATTAAGGTCAAATCAGCATTCTTGTCTTTAATACTGATTTTACCTTCATTTCTTCTCATCAGATAAGCAGTAAGCGAACTAGTAACGATTCCCATTACTCCTACTCCAATCAGAATCATTGCTAAAATCACTAATTTTCCCAGTAAAGATTGCGGTGAAATCGTGTGTTTAGAAATATCTCCATAACCGACAGTACTTGCAGTAGTTACGGCCCACCAGAATGCTTGATCAAGTGAAACATGCTCAGTAATCGAAATTGCAACTGATCCTAACATCAAAAAGGCAATACTAAAGTATATTACATATAAAATACCATGAGTATGTAAGATATCTTTTAGCATCCCCACTAGACCAGCCAACCGGATTAAACGTAATAGCCTAAAATATAAACCAATATCTCCCAACTGAGCCAGTTTCATCCAACTAAAGGCAAGACCAACAGGAATAATTGCTAGCAGCTCAAAAATATTATTTCTAAAAAATACTTTCTTATTTTTTGCAAGATAGAGCCGAGAAAAGTAATCTATTGCCAAAATAATTAAAATAAGGTTATTTAGCCAAAACCACTTACTATTCCTACTATTAATATCAATTATTGCCGCAAAATCTAACACAAGCAGAATAATTGAAATAATAGCTAAAGCGGCTTTAAACCATTTATAAAAATTTTTCTTAAACATAATTTTATTGTAAACAAAAATGAGGACTCCGTAAAATAGAGTCCTCATTTTCAGTAGGATGTTCAGTTAAGACGTTATTACTTAACAGTAACAGTTGCGCCAACTTCTTCAAGCTTAGCTTTGATGTCGTTAGCTTCGTCTTCAGAAACGCCTTCCTTAACGTTCTTAG
>CANOQA010000012.1:0-26725 GCA_947568765.1 uncultured Lactobacillus sp.
AAGTATCAAACGGCTGAACCATGCACCAGAAACACCCGCCGGCAAATATCGCTGTATCTAAACTCATATATATCAACCCTTTCCTTGATTTATCAATGTTTATAGACGTTATGCTTTTTGACTAAATACCGAGATTTAATGAGAAATATCGAGAAATCTAGAATATTTTTTCCCATGATTTTCCCATAGGAAAATAGTTCAATTCACAAAGTTTCTCTAAATTATTACTTAATTATAACCCAATATATCAATTTAGATTAGTTTATCTACAGTGTTTTAAATTTGTATTCATTCATCGCCTCATTTCTTTATGACCATTTCGAAAAAGAGGTTTTAGTTTTACAGTTTTCGGATTCAAAGCTTTTGGTTCGTTAATATGTTTATGGTAAATTTGCTCATTATCATTAGGAAGAAGCTCTAACATTTTTGAAAAAGCCTTATTTTCGGCACTATGATCCGTTGCCCCATAAAATCGCATTAAGTTAATTGTAAATTCAGCACGATCTAGTTCATTAAAAGGCAGAACTAAATAATTTTCTTTCTCCCAAACATTATAGGCTGCATTTGCAGCAATTAACGCTGTCCGCTTATTACCATCTTGAAAAGGTTGTAATTTTGCTAACTTTGCAAATACAAGCCAAGCATCCTGTTTAGTTTGCGCAGAATGCTTAAATTCGTCAATAATCTTTTGTAAATCAGCTTTATAAACTACTTCTGGAGGAAAATAGTGATCTTTTCCAGCTGTATCAATTGTAATCGCAATATTATCATCTGAATTATACATTGAATTCCTTAAATGACCAGGAATAGCCGGATCTTCTTCCTTACTATATACAAAAGATTTATTGATATTAATAATTCCATCAACTGTAAAACCATCTTTTTTCACTGCTTTAATCCCAGCTAAAGCATCTTTAAAAATTGGTACATCTTCATTATCTTGTTCCAAAGCATTAGTATTTCCTGTATCTAAAGCCCTTTTTGTTTGAGCAACAGTACTTCCATAACCATTCAAACTCCCAAATGAGGCAATAAATTGAGCCAAAGCTGTATTATCTACCATAACTATGCTCCTTTCTTTTATTGTTATCTAATACGAATTTACCTCTTATGAATATTCTTTTTGTTTATTAAATTAGATTGTTCGAATTGATTTGATTTTACCTTAGCCTTAGGAAGAAGTTCAAAATCATTACCATAGACCTGTTGTACTGCATCAGTATATTCATCAAGTGACTGGCCAAACGTTCCTAAAAGATATTCTGGATCGTTTTTATACTGTTTAAGACCGCGAATATAAAAAGCACGATTTTCATCTCTAATAATAAATGGCATTAAGGAATTACGACATCGTTCTTTAAATAAGAGTATCCGACCAACTCTACCATTGCCATCGCTAAATGGGTGAATATTTTCAAACGCATAATGAAAATCAGCAAAATCTTTCATTTTAAGATGATCTGTTTGTTCCCATCTTTCTATTAGTGCTTTTAAATCACGAGGAACATCTGCTGCTCTTGAGGTTTGAGTGTCGCCCAATCTAGTATTGTTAATAATATTATTAATCCGCTTAAAATCTCCAACAACCTTTAAGGGGTTTTCTTCATCACTTGTCCCCTTCTTTAATATTCCCTGCAATTTTTTAATATATTCTAGTGTTAAAGGATGATTAATTGTATCTAGCATATAATTAAATAGTTTAAAGTGATTTTCCGTCTCAATTTGGTCATCGCGTCTTATTCGCTGATCCTTATCTGCTATGAACTCACGATTGTGATAAATTTGTTCGGTCTGTCCTAACGTCAAAGTTGAGCCTTCCATATGGTTACTATTAAATGAGAACTGTACTTGGGACCAGTCATACAATCCTGCTGACGTCTTTGAGTCTCTTTCCATTCTTAATGCGTATGCAACATCAATTTTTTGATTCTCCATTATAATCCTCGCACTCCTTTCTTTCTTGAACAGCAAGTTTATATATCTGTTCCCACCATTCTTTATCAGACTGACTCTCACATTCATTAATCTTTTTTCTTAACTCATCTAGTGGAACTTGAAGAAGCCAATTTTTGATTAATTTAATTGAATCAGAATTTAAATTCATTGTATCAATCCCTACTTTATTTTGAAAAAAATTCTAACAATTTATATTATTAACTCATAAGTTTCAGCATAAGTAACATTTAACACTTATATTAAAAATAGCAGAATACATTCAGCTAAAGATTACTATTATAACTATATAAACTTCATAAACTCAAGTTTATGAAGTTTATATTTTACAATTAAAATTTAAGTTTCAAATATTCGACTATTTATCATCTAAATCTGTACTAATCATTGATAAATCAATATTAGATGAATCGGATAAATCAGCGTTCATTTGTGATTTTTGACTTTCCTGCGTATTAGTTTCTTTAGTCTGAAAACTATCTTGTTTGCTTAACTCTTTCGGATTATTAAAGAAAGACTGTTCTAAAGCGCTAATTATTTCTCCCTGTGAAAAAGATAAGGCACAAGGAAAATCAGTAATTCCGAACATACCAATAATTAAAAAGATTAATTGGTTCACTGATTCGCTAGGAGCCGTCTGTGCTTTAAACCAAGCGTTAACTTCACTATAGTCCGGTATTCTAATTGTTTTAGTCTTGGTTTCAAATTTTCCATTTTGGATATTGTCGCTTTTTTGTCCATTTTTTAAATTATTGTTATTAAATTTCATTTGTTGATTTGCTCGTATTTTAGGGAGTGTAGAAGGTAAATCTACTTCCCCATACAATGCAGTAATAAACGTAATGGATTGACCAATAGATGAACCAAGCGAGTTTTGAATATCCATCCATTCTTTTACTGGTCCGTCATTATACAATTGTAAATTACGTGCTTTAGTAACTGCTCCTCTCGGCATATGCTTCGCTCCCATTCATTATATATACATATCATTATAACAGGATTTTGTAATCTATATTATTCTTTAGGACCCATTAATGCTTTCAAAATTAAAACTAAGCCCATCCTATTTAATACCTGAGCATATGGTCCATCAACCCAAACAATTGGAATTATTTGATCACCATTGAAACTCATAAATTTATTGTTAAGTTTCTCATAAAGCCGAGTAGTTTTCATTGGTACTGCAGCCCCACCGAATACAAACCCGATCTTAATACTTGTTCCAATCTTCCGTAGTGTTTGAGAAGCATTACTTACAATCTCATCAGCAAAAGGCTCTGCTGCTGAACTTACCACTTTAATAACTTTTTCTTTACTGCCTGGCGCAAATGGATTTTCATCTTCATTAAGATATTTTTGTAATTGACGAATATTATCAAATCCATAATTCTTAGTTTGTAAGTAATCAACCGAACGTTGAAGGACATTATCGTATCCTCGCATAATAGAATTCGAAGCCATTATATTTGGCTTTCCATTAGTAATTACTGTACAGTCACTTGTTTTACCACCAAGGTCAAAACCTATCGCATCTTTAATATTTTTAATGAATTGATTATTAATTTTATCTGCTACTTTAGGATACTTTTCTTTAAGAGAATTAATGATGCTATTAGCCAATTCAGGATATGCATTTGGCGAATTTTTAATCGCTGCAAAAGCAACTTCTCCTTCCAACCCGACAAAAACATTTTTAAATTGCAGCGATACACTAATTGGATTTTTAAAGTTATGAAATGTGACAATATGTGCATTATCCATATATCGTTTACGATAGTTCCTTAAAACATTAGGCTGTTTCGCCTCGCTGATTGGCAATGCAGTTGTCATATATACGTCCATTTTTAACTGATTATCTAAATCTTCTCCTTTTTTATAAGCATCCTGGACTCTTTTGCCGGCTAAATTGCTTAATGTAAGTAACAAAGTAAGGTCAACTTCAGATTTTCCTGATAAGTCATTGTAATCAAAATGTGTTAACGGCATTGTGCTATCTAAAGCTGCTTGACCGACTAAAAAGCGACCTGACTCACTAACTGAACTGCTAGTAATAGAAACGTCCATATGCTTTAAAAAATCGTCCATATAAGCATCTTTTTCTGCTTCTGAGCTAAATTCAACGGGAGCAGTCACATCTAAGGAATCTTTCATAGCAATTACTGAAGGACATTCTATATCTTCTCCAGCACTAAAGATTTGTTTTGCAGTTTCTGTACCATCACTAGTAAAGAGAGTTCCTTTCAATGAGTCATTTCCTGCATCATTTGCAAAATAAAGTTTATAGGTCATTTGATTACCTCCAAAATATATTCGCTAAATAGATGTCATATTGAAATTTATTTGTTACTTATATCCGCTAATTAAAGTATAAATTTCAACATACAGATTAATTGACACTTATATATTAATTCTTTTTATTTTAGGTGTCAATAACTAGATAAAATAACATCTAAATAAAAAAGATTTAATATAACTAGAGTAACCTTAATTTCAATTAAGTGAAGTTCTGCCATCAAAAGACTAATCTAATTTGTAGATAATAAAAAAGACGATAGTTATTCTACCGCCTTAATTTCATATTTATATCATTTATAGCCTATAGGATAACCTTGTCCAAATTTAGACAATGTTCTTTTACTACATTAAGCTTGCCATTACCATTAATCCTAGTGTACTAGTATTAAAAGTAATATGCGCAATAATGTTCATTTCCAGATTACTGAAGTGTAAATAAATAAATTGAAAATACAAGCTTAATAAAATGTAGATAATCCCAATTGAGGCTCCGTGCATTTGCGCAAACACTGTTGCAACTATAAATGCACTAATTCCAACTCTCAATTTTGAATTATCAACCCAAGATGCTAGCCAAGCATCGACACGATGGAAAAAACTCTTCCGAAAGACAATTTCTTCCAAAATAGGTGCAATTATCACTACGTAAGCTACATAGATTATATTTTTTTGAAGTAATTTTACAATCAATGATGTATTTGAATTACCAATTATATGATTATTAAACTGTATTACAATTAGTAAAAATATAAGTTCAACCATTAATGGTAATAGCCCTAAGCCTAGTGCTTCCACAAATTTTTTCCAGGAAAGCCGGCGAATTTTAGGACGCAGCCATAATAGATAGGATATTAATAATAAAGTAAAGCTACCAGCTAGCAAATATGAACCTTCAATTCCCGTAACTGTGCCAGCATATAGCCAAATTAGCACATAACCAAATATGATTACCCATTCATTAAATTTTAGGCTTTGTCCTTTAAGCCATAAAGCATATTTTCTTATTTTTGCTGTCATATTCATCACCACTCACTAATTAACAACTGTTCCAATTGTCCCAATCCGTTGAATTTGAATCAATTTTCTTTGATTACCATCAAATTTCACTAAGTAAATATCGGTTGTTTTAGCAGAACTATGAGAACCCTTACGTGAAGAATATGATACTTCAACAATCCCACTAACAATTTGATTTTGATCTATACCACTCACATAAGCATTGCTTCCATCATAAGATGAAGTAATTTGTTCTGCATCAATTATGCTATGACCAGTTTTATCAAGGCCATTATTGAACAACTTCTTATCATTTAGCACCGAACTAGTTGCAATTCCATGTACTCTATTCTTACGTTTGATATAAGTATTTTGATTATCATAAGTAAAATACTCAATAAAGAACTTTTTAGTAATTGTTTGTAAATCTTGGCTAGCTTCATAAGCTTGGGTGTTTTCAGATTTAGTTTTGTTAGAACTTACTAAATTCTCATTAAGAACACTCTGACGGGCTATTTTTTGTCTTTCTTGTAAGACCTTTTTACGTTGATTTAACATTTGCTTGACATTCGCTGTTTCTTTATTGTATTGAATCTGCTGTAGCTTAAATGTTCCTAAACAAATTAGACTGACAATGATCACTATCAAGCCTATAACTGAGGATATTTTCTTACCCATATCAATCACCGCCCTCAACGTTCATAACTTGCTTAGTCACTGGTTTAATTTTTTGATAATTTAATACTTTCTCATTTTGTAGATCATAATTCATTTTAATTAAATAAACGGCAGATTGATTATCCATAGTTTTAAAGCTAACCACCGCAATCACAGGCACCTGATTGTTAACTTTAACTTTCCCATAACCAATTTCTACACCATTATTTTCTTTGAAAAGCCATTCCTTAGTATTAGGATCGACATTATATACTTTCAATTGCTCAGCTAACTTAGGGCCTAAATCTTCTTCAATTTGGGCCTTATTAGCATTCCAATCATCATTTGAGTGTATTCCGCCAACAACCTTGCTTAATCCTTCTTGCAGTTTCTTAGAAGCTGTTATTTCAGCTGAATAGTAATTAAAAGAATCGTTAATAGATAATTTGTTTGCTTCATGTTGTTCAACTTTATTGATTTGATTGTTAGTAGTCCTTAATTGATCTTTGTAATAATTTAATTGCTTTTGATTCGGTATGCTTAGAACAGTAGCAATTACACACAGAATCGCAATTATCCATAATAAAATATTCGGACTCATTTTCCTCATTTCCATCACCTAATTATTTATTCCTTCTTTAATAATCTTGATTGGATCAAGCCAAGTTCCGTCATCAGAATAGCCACTTTGAACTGATGAAGTAATTGCTTTCTTGGTAATACCTAAATGTAAATGCGAGCCACTTAAAGTTCCAATTTTATCTCCAACCTTAATTTCATCACCTTCATTAACTGTAATATCTCCTCGACTGTTAAACGCTTCTTGATAAACTTCATTGTAGCCATCTGAAGATTTAACCCAGACGTACCACCACCCGACATCGTTAGCAATCTTAAATACTTTACCATCATGAACCGCCAAAATTGGTTGCCCAGCTCCGACAATCGCTGAACCAAAATCGTAACCATCATGGAAGTCATTTCCACCACCACGAATCATTCCGGTATGGCCATATTGTTGCCCATTTTCATATCTTGTTGGTCCATCTTTAGGAATAGTCTTAAATGGCCACCCCCATTTACCACTTGCTGTATCGCCACCACTTGTATCACAAGAATTATTCTGTTGATCCGCAGCCTCGGCAACGCCAGCCGTTGAAGCAGCTTCACCAAGTAAGCTATCCTTACCACTAATATTAGATCCTCCAAATAGCTGATAAGCAGTTCTTGCTGCAGCTCTTCGGGCTCCATTTGTTTTTTCCCGTGCCTTCGCATTTGGACGCTCATACATATTCATCCAATCAGTAGCACAATCCTCAGGAGAACTATTCTTAGTTTTTCTAAAATAGGCAGCGATGGTATCTGGTTCTAGGTGTAATACAACCTCACCTTGATTTTGAACTGACCAAGATTTATCAGATTTAGCATCATTTAAATATTTACTGTAAGGCGTAAATTGATAAAGGCCCCCACCTGAGCCACCGCTTAATTCTTTTTGATCAAGAACAAAACCAGTGTCTTCAGCGCCACCAATGTTACCAACAATTCCAGCAACCTGTGCACCCGACATACCTTTTGCAACCCAAAAGTCAAAAGTATCTTTAGCATTTTTATAAGCTGGCGTTCCCTTTTGAGTCCAAATACCACCGCTGCCTCCTACTCCGTTGAATTGACTTGTGTCAGTCTCACTGTCACAACCGTTATCCATACCGAACATCATTAAAATGACCATGCAGAGTACAAATAACGATAAAACCACGCCAACAATCATTGAAATAAGAGCAAGCAGATGTGCTTTCATCATCTTTTTCAATTCCTTCACCTCTTTAAAGCAATTGAAGAACGGCTTCTAAAAGGATTAACCCACCAATTACCACTAAAATTTTAAGTAAAAAATGTAATTTAGGTACTTGATAATCAGGTACTTTCTCATCTTTAATCAACTTTTGCGCTTGCCTATTTACTACTTGTTGAGCATTTGACTTTAAATTTCGATACCAGGTAATTGGTCCTTTTCTTTTATGAGCTTCCTTGCTTGACGAGGTTCGATGGTGGATAGCCATTAGATACCACCCCCATAACGACGCTCCTCTTCTTTAGTGATTTGAACCTTAAATTGAACATTACGATCTCCATTAATATTCATGAGACATTCCGTTTTTTCAAGTTTAGGCAATCCTTGGAGTTCATCGATCGTGGTTGAGCCACCAAGCGCTGTCTTTAGCCGTGGTAAATCATCATCTGAAATTTGGAAAAAGAAGCGAATCTGGAATAAAGAAAACATTTTTTGTACGGCAATGATATAAGGATCATGCGAATTTCCGTTCATAATCAAATCTTTAATTGTTGGTGCTGCCATCGTAATAGCGCAGAAGTTTTTGCGCATTTGTTCCATCATCATCGTGAGAAATTCAACTCCATAGGCGAACTTAGGATTAACAATATTTTCAACTTCGTCTAGATTTAAGTAATACCAAGGAATAAAGTCAGGATCTAATCGACCCTCTTTTAATAATCGCCGTAAATGCATACCGTTTTTTACAATATCTGCAGATAATAACGTTAAAATTGAGTAAATTTGAGCATTAAATACTGCTTGTCCTTGCGCTAATAATCCTTGGATGTTGAAAGTCACTACTTGTTCTCGCGAAATATCAGGGAAACGTGTAATACCGTCAAACATATCCCCTTTCTGTTCCTCAATTGAACTAAAAGTATTGGTAATGCGACTCATTGATTGTGACATTAAGCTAGTTATATGAATCTTTGGGTCCCGCTCTGCTTTACGCTTGCGTTCAGCAGCATAGATTACAAAATCCTGTAAAGTTGGGTACATATCATGAGGAAGGCCGGTAATTTTGATATTCGGCATGGTCTTACGAGGATTGGCTACCCATAAGTTCTGATCAATGTAAAAGTCTCCTAACCACTGAGACAGAATTGTCATATCATCACCAGTTGCGTCATCACAAAGAAACTTAAAAAAGTTAGTAAGTTTTGTAATGTGTTGAGCCATCGAGTTAATCTCATCAACCGTCCCATCATCATTAACTACTGTAGGAAAGACCTCAAATGGATTAATTAAGTTTTCTGGTTTATCAAGACGAATAATAATTCCTCCTTGATCTTTAGTTTGATCAGTATATTCAGACGAAACATCAAAGTTCCGAATAATCGCTCCTCGAGAAAAAACATCATCATTCATTTTCTTGAGCAATGTGGATTTACCCATACCAGCATTACCAGTTACAAAGAAAAATGACCGAGTTCGGCGATTATCCCGTTGGAATGGATCGAACATAACCTCCCCATTCGTTCGCGTATAACCATAGTAAGAGCCATTGGGATCTTCCAATTTCACATGATTAAATGGGAAGAAACCAGATAAATTTTCAGCATCAATAGGAGTCCCAATTGGTTTATTACCCATCTCTTCTTCATACATCGTGGGAACAAAGATGGATTCAAAATCATCAAGCTGCTCATCAGCATACCTAGCCATATGAAACATTCCGTTCTGACGAATTACATCGTGAACACGCTTATCTAATTCTGCTAGAGTTGGCGCATAGACAAAAATTCGAAAGTAGATTCGTTTCATAACTTCACTTTGCTGAGTAATCTTTTGCATTAACCGCATTTGATCATTGTAGTTACCTGCAGACTGAACATTGTCTAGAGCTTTAGCCTTAGATGAAATTCGTGTTGCTTCTTCAGTTGCAGCCTTAGAAATTTGCTTAACAATCTGATCACGATTTTCAGTACCTACCGAAATAACGGCCAAAGTTGATGGACCATTTGTGAGATTAACTCCCCAGAACGGTGACATTCCTTTAGAGGGATATTTATAAATTCTCAAGCACGTTAGAAAGCCATCGCCAAATTCTAAATAACGGGCATGACGTTTAAGATTCCCTTGTGGCTGTACTCGTGCTAAGAAGTCTAGATCATAACCAACACTTTCATAATGCAAAACATCTTTTTTCTTCATACCTATAAACACCTCTATCGTTGCGTATTAAGATTATTAATTCGTGTCAAAACTTCTTCTTTCCTTTTTTTGCTTAGCGGTTCAAGAAATAAAGCACTTCCTCCCCAATTCATTGCCGCATTCCGATTATTTCTTAAAATGGTCTTAGTTTTTCCAAACAATAATAGGAAGAAATCTTCTGAAATTAGTTGATTTTCTACCAACATATTTCTTCGCTGAGTTTGATGAATGTATTTTAATTGCGTCATCAATTGATGTTTCCTTCTAGGATCGGTTTCTTGACTAATCGCAATATTGGTCCGATTGTATCGTTTTCCCCAATAAATCTTTTGCTCCGTAGTATCAACTGGAAAAGGACAAATGATAAATTTCATATCACTTAATGCTGCTTGTAGAAAGTGATAGAAGTCATCTAGCACGATATTAGCTTCTCGTTGTGCCATCGTACCCACGCCTAGTCCTCGAATATTTAGTAAATCAGCATAGCCATCCTCCTTTTCTTTTAAGGCAAGAAAGTGTTCAGGATCATCAGTAATAGCTTTATACGCCAACAAATTCATCATGGGCGTATAAGCTAATTTTTCACCACGGTAATGTTCTAACGGATCTTTTCCGTTTTCTTTCTGTTTATGACTAAATAAACCGCTATGAATTTTCTTTTGCTTTGTAATTGTATTAATCGCCATTATTCTGTCGCTCCTTTCTTATTTCGCTAAAGGGCTTAAATTCGTAGTAACCATATGATTTGAAAAGCTTACTTTGCCGATGAGTAATCAACATCCAAATAACTTCAAAGTTTCTTTTCCCTGGGTTAGTTCGAGGATGTAAATCCAAATAAAAGGCTAGAATCACCGAAAGTACTAGAAAGATTGCTGACTCTACCCCTTGATCTGCCGGGAATAATTGGTCAAGAAAAATACTTGGCCCTATTACTAAGGCCAAGCATGCTATATCTGTAAGATAAAGCCACCCCAACTTGACTCCTTCTCGTATTCCGGCTACTACACCATAAGTTTTCATATGTTCCACCTCGTTTCTTATTGATAGTAATTAATCAGGTTTTACGAACAAGTTTCGCCAAAAAAAGTCTTCTCATTTCCGTATTAAGAAACAAAAAGACTTTTCGTTGATTGTATTTAATTGTTATTCATCATCAAAGGGATCACTTTCGCGACCATGGATATGACCACTTTGACTTAAATTAAACTGCCGATTTTTGAGATAACTAGCACTACGTTGTTCTACCCCTTTTGAAAGATGAGTAACGTGTTGTCCAAATCTTTCTACTTTTCCTGATCGTGTGACTGCTGGCGGTGGAGTAGGCGACGAGTGTGTGGTTGTCGGTGCGACATTAGTGTGAGCAGTATTATCATAGTAATCACTATGTACGCTTCCTTCATCATAGTTATTCTGTGGGTTAATATTTGTACCTGGTATATTACGGTTAAAGGTATCGTTTTGACTTGAGTTTGTCCCATAGTGACTGTTAAATTGGTCATTGCTTACATTAGGATTATTAACTTGCTTGCTAAAATCATTATTAGCAATATTAGGGTCATTCGGATCCATTGTAGGCATTGTAGGTGATTGATTCATTTGGTCCGCCCATTGACTGTTTTGTGCATCATTGATGCCAGCAGTATTTGAGCTAACTTCATTTGCATTATTCATTTGATCCGCCTGCTGTTGGAAATTACCGTCCGCTGGTTCATTCCCTAATAGGCTATCCCAGTTACTTGAATCCTGGAGGCCATTATTAGCTGCTTCCTGTGAAGGTGTTGATGAGTCAACGTTAGCAGTAGAATCCGCATTATTAATCTGATCAGCTTGATCTGCAAAACTTGCGTTAGCACCAGTTGTATCTGGATCATCAAAGTTAATCCCAGCTGGTTGTTGATCTTGACCGTCAACTGCCTGACCATTATCAACTAATCCTTCATTTGCTGGATTATCTACTGTATCTGGGGCTGCAGTTGAGTTGGTATTGTAGCTGCTACTGCTTCTTTGACTATTACCCTCATAATTATCTGATGATTGACTGTTTCCATATGAACTATTGTTAGCTTGTCCATAGCTAGATGATTGACCCTGACTAGTATTTGAACTATTACCTTGGTTATTTGTTTGACCATTGCTAGTTGAAGTATTAGTGCCATAACCGTTACTTTGAGATTGTCCAGTAGCAGTGTTAGTACTATCAGACTGTCCGGTTGAATTACTGTTACTCTGTGCAGAGTTACTACTTTGATTTTCTGACAAACCAGTAGCGGTATTTTGTGATTGAGCATCACTAGTACTGAGTCCAGTATTATTAGATGTACTGTTATTAGTACTATTAGCAAAGCCTCCCATTTGTGATGAATCAGTATTGTTATTCTCAGATAAGCCAGTAGCCTTATCGGTTCCATGAGACTTAGAACTATTATTAGTAATCCCATGAACATTACTCTTATTTAACATACCACCAAGCATTGAGACACCTTTACCTGCACTACGCATAGCAAGGCCACCAACAGCACCTGCCATGGCACCAGTGGCCATTAACTGTCCGGCTTCTTCACTAAGACCTTGAGATACTCCAGTAACACGTTCAAAATAAGAAATCCCGGCGAAAGTAGCATAGCCACCAGCTGCATAAATAATTGCAATTGCTAAACTTCGCTCAATCCAGCTTAGATTATCTGGTAGTTTAGTTGGAGTTACGTTAATAAAGATAAAGTAAACTTTAATAACCAGAACCAATAGTACTAATGAAAGGAACCAGCCAACTAATGAACTAAGGAAATCTCGCCATTTTTTTGAACTCCGGACACTTTGGGCTGCAATAAACGGTGCTGCCAAATTCATTAGAGAGAGTTCAAAAATATCTTTAGCCACCCTAAAGGAAGCTACAATGAGCACAATTCCTAAAATGAGTGATTGACCAATTAAACCAAGCCAGTTAACAGAATATCGTGAATAGTAGCTGTTCATCCATTTAGCAAATTTATGGTAATCATTCTTTTCAATTGAGTATCCGCCATCAGCTTGTTCATGTTCATCAACTAGATGGTAATTCATAACTGCCTCAGCATCTTTATGTTTTTTATCCAATCCTAATCCTTTCATAGTTGGTTCATCCATAAAGTCACCAAGGTCCATATTCTCAACATCATCATCATTGGATAGAACGTTCCAGTTAGCAACATTTTTAATCTTGCTAGAATCTGGCTTATACTGATAATTCCCCCAATCTTTCCGGATCAAGGTACTTAAATCAATTACATTATTTTTGATTGGCTGTACAGCTAAATCTTGACTCATGCCTTTATTATTAGCACGATTAATATCTGAACGGGCGCTAATAGCAATATCTCCAAATCCAGGAATTGTACTATTACCCCCAGCCACACGCATCATCATTGGTAAGATACTTAACGTAATTGAAACCATGATGATGTTGGGCAGAATTTTACTCCATTTTGAAGCATGTCCCATTGTCTGCATAGCTACTAGAATAATTGCCAAGACTAATAATGACCAGCCAATCGCCGAAACCACAACATACAAGCTATGTAATGGTGATCCAGGGCTTGATAAAGTACCATCCCATCCTAACAAGCCAAACATGGCATCAAAAATCTTCTCAAAACTATGATTAATCCGAAAAATAGTTTGAACTATCACATTTTGAAAGAACCCAGCAACAGCATGCAAGGTTCCCCAGGACAAATGAAGATAATTTCGCCAATTCTCATAAAAGCGAATTATCGTTCCCGTATCACCATCCGGAATATTAGAATATGGTCCTCCACTAACAGCTTGATCTAAGCTACTGGAATTAATCGCTAGTAACGATAAGCATAAATTTTTAATCAATATCCACATCTATTACGCCCCCTTTTTAAATTGATTAATAAATTCAATTGCATTTTCATATAAAGCTGAATTTCCTTGGAACAAATCTTCTAGTTCGGCGTAACTATTATGATTTTTCCAGTAATTATAAGTATCCTGAAATAGCCCCATTGCAACCTCTTTTGGTTGGACACTATGAACTAGGCTATAAATGTTGCTGCTAAGACTTCTTAAGCGTTCATGATCATTTAGTTCCGTATCAGTAAAAATTAGGTCATTTGAAGCCGCATGCGAGATTACATCATCATTAACCTCAGTAGGAATACTATCGTTAAACTGAGCTTCAAAGTCTTTCATAAAACTGCCGCTAACTGATTCCTGTGGATTACCGCTTAAATCTAAAATTTGTTTATAGGCGAGATCATAATTAATTCGCTTTTCCTTTAAATTTAATCGTCGATGCAAAGAAATAATTCCGATATCTGACAAGGTAGTTTGATCATTGAATTCTTTCTGTAAGAAGGTATTTCGATATGGCATCTTAGTCTTTCCATGATCAAAAATCGGTTTGGCTGAGATTGAATTACCACGTTGATCCATTCGATAAACTGATCGTAACACTACCATTTCACCACCCATGAATTGCATTAATTCAGGAACCGATAAAATATCTTGACTAATTAACTGACTATTAACACTAGCACTGTGCCAGTTTCCAACTTGGCCATTAATATTTTCAACAGAGACTGTCCGCTTTCCAATTCGTTTAGAAATACTTTCAGCAGTTGTCGTTGAATTGGTCAAAATATATAAAATATTAGAACAGTTGCTTTCAATAGTTTTAGCTTCCTGTTCGTTATAATGAATTTGTAACTGTTCTAGATTTTGTACGACAATATCAAACATCATATTAAAACCTAAACAAATTGAAATTTTCTTAGTCATATCCCGAATGGTCGGCAATTCAGCAAACTCATCTAAAATAAAATGGACGCGACGAAATAGCTTTCGCCCATTGCTTTCAGCCATTCCATATAAAATATTGAAAGCTTGGTCAATTGCAAACGCCGGTAATTGATTATATGTTGTGTTATTAGGCGGCGTAACCAAGAATAAAGCAACAGGTGCTTCTGAATATTTAAGCCTTGTCTCTGATTCTATAAGTTCCCCAGAAAGTTGATTGCTTTTCACTTTAAGTGAAACATCCTTAAGAATCGGCTTCTTAGTATAAGGGTCTAGTTTAAACTTTCTCCCTAATCCTTGTTTAGCATAATTTTTGTGACCTTGAAGTACAACTTCTTGATCAAGCACATCTGCTGAATTTTTTCGATAATTGAAACTGATTTTAATTAGAAAATCATCTGGCAAAGTAGTCTTAATTGCATATTGAAGATTCCCGACCTTATCAATTAGCTGTGTACGCTTTTCCAACTTATTTCCATGAAGATCATCAAATTCAACAACTGCAGTCTTAAACTGATATTTCGGATCAGAAAATTTTACTTTAAGCGTTCTAGGAAAACCAAGCTTAGTAAAATCAAGCGAATTCAAAGAAGTCATTTTAGCAATATCGGATTGCTGATAGATTTTGATTCCTTCCATTGCACTAGAGTAAATATTCCCAGAAGTTTCATCACCGGCAAATTTACTTTGTGCAAATGCATCTAAAGCCATTTGCCTAAATTTGCTGTAGTTCTTTTCGTTAAGCTTTTGCAATTTAGCAAAATAAACTAATAATTTATTCTTTTGCGAGACCGGCTTATTGTCTTCTGGCATTTCTAAAAGTCCACTATCTATTTCGTCATCAGTAGGAATAATATCCCCAGATGAATTTAGTAAAACTTCTTTAGAACCTAGTTCCGTCATCATATGAAGGACATTATCCATCGTGACCTCAGCCCAATTATTATTTCTTTTAGCATGATCAATAACTGCTAAAATTAAAGAATTTAGTAAATTAATCGATGAATTTTGCCAGAATTTATCTTTAGCATTCGGATCTACATAAATACTTGAAGAAAGACTATTAACCGCTTGTTGGGTCTCATCGTAGTAGCCGTCTTTAGCATAATTAATAATCTGTTGTAATGGGTTATAACTCATTGAGAAATCGGGATTCTGAATATTAAGAACTTGAACCTCATAGCCTCGTTTACGTAAGGTCTCATAAGACATTTGATAAAGTTCCCCTTTAGAGTCATTAACTACCATTGAAGACTTCTTTTGTGCTCGTGACAAAATATCAATCAATGGCATAACTTCCGTTTCACCCTTACCAGAACGAGAGATACCAATTAATAGACTATTAATAGTTGTTTGATCAATTGAGTAAAAACCCTTAGCTGGTTCAACAAACTTAATTTTCCCTTTTAATCCAGGAAAAACAGATACTAATTGTAAAACTTTAGGACATAGATAGTAACTTGTATAAAGCCCTGGATGGTACTTAATAAATTCTGAGTTCGGTGTAATGTGCGAAACTGGGATTCCACCATAGCCAGGGAAAGACGCGCCCCGATCAGCAATCTGTGGATATTGACGAAGTATTTCCCTCTCTGTCGCTAAACGATCGTTTCCATATTGTGAATGTTTAGTTGGCTTCCAGCGAATTCGCATTTTAATAATCATCGGAACCAGGATCAAACTGAAGAAAAGTTCAATTCCCCAGAAAAAACCAGGTGCCTGATGCATTACTCGATAGTTTCCTAAATTACTAAACTCCCAGCCGGCCACCACTGAACCAAAAGAGTCTTGAGGGATAATCCCATTAAGAATCTGTGATAAAAACTGTCCGGAGGCTGGCGAAGTTACCCAATAATATGAAGAACTAATTCCACTGGCTAACCAACAAACCACATAGCTTACTACAACAGAGTAAACAAGCCATATTCCAATTAGAAATATTGGCGATCCTAAAACCTTCTGATCCTGTCCGTCTTTACGGTGACGTTCACGATCATAATTTTTTGCCATGACCTAACTCCCTTTCATTTAAATTCCATCACAGCATAAAAAAGTTACAGAAATGTTTAAGTTTCGCCAAAAAAAGCCAACCATTTTACCGGTTGACTCACGTTTTACTTCTTTCTTGTTTTTAGGCCAACATAAGCTCCAATTGCACCTGCTAGAATTACCACCCCAGCAATAGTCAAGTAAAATTGATTCGTGTTACCAGTTTGAGGCAATGCTTGGTCAGCTTTGCTTTGGCTATTTTCTGATGCTGGGCTTGATGATGTATTTGCGCTTGATGCGCTACTAGTATTACTGGAAGAATTAGCTGGACTGCTTGATCCACTTGTTTCAGTAGTAGAAGAACTTGCGCTATTTGCAGAACTATTTCCGTTTGGATTCATGCTAGTCACTGCAGCTGCTGAAGAAGAAGTCCTGGTTGGTGTAGCTGCTGAACTAGCTTGAGAGGGTGTATTGTTAGCTAGTGAAGCCTCTGTACTACCATTTGGATTCATATTTGGGGCAGTGTTAAGATTATTAGCTTTATTTTCGGAACTCGCAGTACTGCTACTAGCATTAGAACTACTATCAGTTTTATCACTTGTAGTTGCAGTTGAATTACTGCTAGATGTATCACTGGCATTATTCTTGGACATATCTTGAAGTTCTCCTAGTGTAATTCCTTCAATAGTTGCAATCGTTTCTCCTTTAGAATTAAGTAATGTAATTTTTAGCGGATCTGTCATCAATGTTTTGTTACTTAGCGCAGTTGAGCTAAGATTAACTTTAAAACTGATATTGTCATTTTTTCGTTGTATTTTCCCAGAATCAACAGTTTGATGTTCCTGGGAGCCATCGCTATCAGCATCAATATCAGTTGCTACAAAATTAAGCTTTTGATCATTTCCCTTTACCTTATTTGCCGGTAACTCAACCTTAATTGTCTGTGAACCATCGTCATTGTTAGTTACAGTAGCATTAAGATTGGTGTCCTTAGTCTTATAAGTATCTGGTGAAGTAATTTGAACTGTATTATTAATATCTTCTGCATGAGCAGCGATTGGAGTAGCTGAAATTCCTAGGCCTAAGATACTTGTGGCAAGAAGTGTATTGAGCCATAAACGTTTACCAACAGAATTTTGAGTGATCTTCTTTTTCATACCAAAAACCTTCCTGTTATTTTATTCAAAAGTTTACTTTGAAAAATGTCGGTACAATCGCCTCCTTTTAACCGACACCCTAATTAAAAAGAACTAATTTATTTCTTTAACTTTCGCCAAAAGAAAGGTCAGCGCATAGGCTGACCTTAGTGAAATATCTTTATTTATTGGCTTGAGCAACTTTATCAGCTAGCTGATTATTATTGGCTTTTGTTAATAAGCTTTGTGCCTGACTAGCACGGTAGCGATCATTCATATCCAAGTTGTTCATTTTTTGAATAGCATCATTTGCCTGTTTAGGATCATTAGCAATGATGGCTTTGTCCAAGTTATAGTAAGTTTCAGTCTTATACTTATCTAATTCATTTGCATTATTACTATGCAGTGCAGCAACTGCTTTAGAATTAATTTGATCTTGTGATACTGTACTTAATTTTTTAGCCGCTTCAACTCGATCATGCATTTGTTGTTGAAGCTGTGTAACTTCTTGTTGATGTTGATGCTTTTGATATGCTGTATAACCTGCTATACCAACAACAATTAGCAATAAAGTTACAATAAATCCTATTACCATCCGTTTTACGCCCTTAACCATGCTAGCCACTTGATTATCTGTTTTTTCTTCTGCTTCAGATGGCTTTGGTGCTGAAGGATTAGTTTGCGGGGTCTGAATCGTCACTGATTGTGGTTGGTTCATTTTTTGTAAACTTTGTGCCAAAACTAACTGCATAATATCATTAACGTTTTTACTATTTTCTTTGTTACTCTGTTCTATTCGCTTATTAGTATTTTCCTGCTTCAAAAGCTCAATTTCTTTCCGCAAAGATTCAATCTTACTATCACGAGATTTTAACTCATGTTTTAAGCTAATAACATCCTTATTATTAGCATTTCGTGCAGCTTCCGAAGTACTTAAACGTGCATTCAAATCTGAAATAGTTTTATCTTTTTGCTCAAGTTTTTCGTGTGGATATTCAATTCGCTTCAATTCAGCTTGTGAACGATTATGAGCAATGATTGTTTGCCGGGCATTCAAATCTTCATTTGTAACATTAGTTCGGGTAATATCAAGTTCCTTACTGCATTTCTTCAGTAACTCTTGTAATAACTCTGTAGCATGAGCTCGAACCTGGCTAGCATCTTCTTGAGCTTGAATTTCATAGTGATGATTTAATTCTGCTTCTAATTTCTTTTCGTTTTCGTTAACTTGTTTTTCGTGATCTTTCCAGGCTCGATCATAACTCTCTAAGGCCTTGCCATTAAATTCCTTATCTAATTCTTGCTGAGCCATCTTTTTCTGTGTTCTAGCCGATTCGTCAATTTGTTCTAAAGTCTTTTCATAACTTCTTTTAGCTTCTGCTTTATCGGCATTTGCTTGATTATCAATTTCTTCATTTTTCTTTGTAAGGGCTTGGTTATATTCATTTTGAATACTTTTTTCCACTTCATCATGAATGGTTGCTGCGTCATTAGCATGAAGTTTATTGTATTCAGCTAATTTTTCTTGAATATTTTGTGCATAGATATTTCTGCGACCTAGTAGATATTTTTCATTTGAGCTATTGAGTTTATTAGCTGCTTGCTCTAGCACCTTGTTTAAGGTTTTTTTCTTTTGATTTACTTGATATTCAACATAGCCCTTATGACCTGGTTCTACCGGATCTAGAACTTCAACAGCAAACTTTGGTGCTTCAACGTACCCTTTATTGCGAACGTCTTCAATCGTTTTAGTGACTTTTTCTTCAACGCTATGTTTCTCTTTCCGAGAATTATACGTATCCATCTTCTTTGCGCTTGGTTTATCGTTATGATTTTGAATTACTTGTTCTTTTGGATTAGACTTCTTTATCATAACGGTCTGTGAAGTGTTCTCCGGATAACTATTAGATAGGTCACCTTGATTAGAGTTAGTTGTTTGTGAAACCTTTTGATTATTATTCATAGGCACTGCTTCAGAAAATTTTCCTGAGACTGGATCATATACAGGCGCTTTACTTGCACTATCATTTTCTGTTTTTTCAATATTCTCAAGCGCTGGAATTGAAAGCGTTACTCTACCTTTTTGTATATCTTCTTCAGTTGGCAAAATAGCAATGTTATTGTCAGTAGTTCCTGTGGAATCTTGATAAGCTGCTTTCAGTTCCTCACAATAATTTATCTTTTCATCATAATCGACATCTGAATTAGAGGGATCATTAAAAATTTCTTCAAAGATACTCTTAGTCAAATTCTGGTAGTCATAATCAATACTAAAATTGCTTAAAGTAATAAATTCATGAGGATTCCCATCCGCTGACCCTTTTTTTCCTACTTTTGCCTTTTGTGTTTTATCAAATTCCCAAATGGCAAAATATGAAAACGTAACAGGCTTAGCTGTTGTTGCAGCAAGAGTCCGTAATTCATCAAATAAATCTTCAGCTGTTTTAAAGGTAGCGAATGGTAAAGTTTGATTTAATGGAGCGACATTTTCATTTTCCTCACTTTCTGATACCTGCTCAATAATTTTGCGAATTTCATCGTTATTTTCTGGTGCAAATTCATCATCAAATTCTAAGCGAACGGTGTATGGATCATCCAGCATAAATTGATTTTTCTTCTTTAATTTCTTAAAAAATCCCATTATTTATACTCCTTCTTCGAATTAATTTACATCCTTAAATTTATCTGCTATTTTTCATTACACAACTTTCGCCAAAATTAAAAAACGCCATGAATTTCTCCATGACGTAAAGCATGATAGCAAGCAATTAAGCACCAAACGACTGACTAGTGTAGTTCTTTAAAAATTCAACAATAACAAAGGCAATCAATCCTACAACTAGTCCAATAGTAGCCTTTAGCCACTTCTTTTTACCAGATCGTGCACTTTCTTCCCCACCTGATGTATAGAGAATTGCTCCCCAAACAACGATAAATACAGCATATGCTGCAAGAATGACCATTAGGCCCCGTGACAATTTATTAAGTAAACTTGAGGTACCACCAATTGGATCAGCACCAAAAGTTAACTCATTCATTGCTTTGGCATATGCAGTTGGGAAATTAGTCATTAAAAACTTATCCATCAAACCGAATAACCTCCTTAAAATTAAGATGTCATCAATGATTGTTGATGATCAGTCATCAGTTTAAGGAGGTTTTTAATTTATTTAACTTTCGCCAAAACTTACTTTTTCTGATCAGATTCAATAATTTTATCTTGATTATTTTGATCTAAAAAATTTGTAGTTGGAATTCTTTCTTTAGCAACTTGGAAGAATTCATCTAGTTTTTTAACACTATCTAATTGCCAATATTTCATAAGTTTAGTTGCAAATTCGTTCAGTTGCTTATCCGTCTCTTCTTTTTGTAAATCACGCAGTTTACTTTTTTCCTTAGCTAATTTCTTCGCTAGTTCTTTGATGTAATTTTGCTTTTTAGTTGTTTTTTCAGTTTCTAACGTTAATTCTTTCTTTCGAGCCATTAAATCCGTCTCCAATTTCTGTTACTTACTATCTGGAATCAATCCAAAATTGATTTTGCGACCGTTTTTATTATGATGTTGCAATTTACTACGTTCAAATTGATCACGCGGATCGTAAACCTTAGCACTAATTTTGTGGTAGGTATTATCAGATTTGTTTTCTAATTGCAAAATAATCATTGAAAGCGGTGCTGTTACCTCATTTTCAATTGTCCGTTCAAGTGGTCTTGCACCATTTTTTACATCCGTTCCAATATCGGCTAGGTACTCAATTAGGTCATCGCCATAAGCAAATTGAAAGCCATGTTCTTGCAAGCGGTCATTTAATATTTGTAAGTCATTTTGAGCAATTTGCTTAATAACTGGCCGGGGAAGCATATTAAATACAATTTTATGTTCAATCCGATTTACAAATTCCGGACGAAAAATATTAGTTAGTTCCATATTGACTAACTTCTTAAATGCAGTATTCCTCCGAATCCGTTGACGTTCACTCTGGTCAATTTCGTTCCCTTCAATCGTTTTCTCACTTGATTGGCGGTCATTGATTAGTTCAGCTGCAATATTGGTTGTCATAATGATAATGACATTTCTAAAATCAGTTGATCTTCCAAACCGATCCCGTAATTCACCAGCATCCAGGACTTGTAATAGGCGATCATGAACTGCTGAACATGCTTTTTCAATTTCATCTAGCAATAAAATACAATAAGGTCTGTGTTTTATTTGATCCGTTAATAAAATTTGAAAATGATTTAGGGAATCGCGCTCACTAAATTCAGACATATCAAACCTCACTAATGCGTTTTCGCTATCAAACATAACCTTAGCTAATTGCTTAGAAAGAGCTGTCTTTCCAGTTCCAGTTGTTCCCAAGAATAAAAAGGACGCTAATGGCCGATTAGGTGCTTGCAACCCTGCTTTGGCAATTGTAATCACATTAGCTACTGATTGAATTGCTTCCTCCTGTCCTTTAACTACCTTACTAAGTTTATCTTTGATATTACGTAAACGACTTGTATCATTACGCAAAACATTAGTAATGGGAATTCCTTTCATTTCCTGCAGTACTAATGCTACTTGTTTAATATCCACATCAACCACATGATTAGTAGCAGCAATTGCGCCAGCTTGATCAATCAAGTCAATTGCCTTATCTGGCAAATAGCGATCTGCAATATAGCGAACTGATAAATCAACCGCCCCAGCGATTGCCGAATCATCATAATGAACGTGATGATAATCTTCATAGTTTTTCTTAATTCCATTAAGAATCTTGATTGATGTATTCCGAGAAGGTTCTTCTACCTTTACTTGCTGAAAACGCCTTTGTAATGCTGGATCACGCTCAATGAACTTTTTATATTCATCAATTGTCGTTGAGCCAATTAACTGAATATCTCCGCGGGCCATTGCTGGTTTTAACACATCTCCTAAGTCCATGGCTCCTCCCGTTTGATCAGCACCCATAATTGTATGAATTTCATCAATAAAAAGGATATTTTCCCCATTAGTTTGTTTAAATTCATTAATGATATTCAACATTTTCATTACTGTATCTTGTTGTCCCAGCGCTGCAATCTGAAGAACTCGAATATGTTTTCCTTCCAGTTGTTTACCAGCTTTATGTAAAGCAATTAATCGAGCTAATCCTTCAATAATAGCTGTCTTCCCTACACCAGCTTCGCTAATCAAGATTGGGTTATTCTTAGTCTTTCGATTAAGATTAATAATGACTTGCTTAATTTCCTGGTTTCGAGCAACAGCTTTATACTCATCTGGATTCTTAGCTGCCGCTACGGTTAAATCATCCGTATATCTATCAATGTTAGGTGTCTTTTTTAATTCTTCAGTCAATTACTAACCCCCCTTACTATGGCTGACTTAATAACACAGCTTCTAACAAGCTATCAGTCTTCTTTAAAATTTTTTCATGGTTCTCTATTCCATATAAATACGCTTTAATTTTGCCGTGATTCTTCTCAAAAGTTACAATGATCTGTTTAGTAATAAATGGATTATCAATTAACCATTCTTCTTGATTAATTTGATTACTAACAAACCAAAATGAACTATCAAGACCCGCCTTTTTTAATTCGCTATCAAGTTCGTAAAATCGCAAGCGGCTTAGATTACTCTTTGGCCATAGCTGCTTGCTCCAGCCTATTGGCGTTCTTATTTTAGTATCTAAAACATTCAATAACGCTTCTTCACTCCAGCGAAATGCATTGACTCGTGAGTACTGATTAATTCGCTCTGCAGTTTCCGCTAAATATTCTTTTTCTAACTCCATCACAATTCCTTTTCCTTCTTAGTATTACAAACCAAGGCCTTCATCATCATCTCGTCCGCCAAAATAATCATTAATATCTATATCATCTGCTGGTTGATCAGTATCATTATGGCCTTTAGCTTGTTCAGCCTGCTGATAAGACTCATCAATTTGCGAGCTGTCGCCTAAATCAACCGTCTCCTCTTCTGGAGCCGTTTTGGTTGCTGTAGGTTTTTTTAACTGGAAATCACCTTTCTCAGGAACAGTTATATCGTAGTTGTTGATATTAATTGTTGAATCAGGGTCATCGTCACTTTCGGGCTTATACTGTGAAACGATATCATTCATACTAGTTTCCGTTTCATTATCATCTTTTTTTACGTTCCTTAATTTAATTGGTGGCTCTGATTCTTGCTGGTCATTATTATTGCTTGACGAATTTTCCGGGCTAGTTTGAGCCGGTTGCGTTGTCTTACCAACTTCTAATACTCGTAATTTCTCATGCAATTTGCGATTTTCTGATTTGAGCTTTTCAATAGCTTCGAAATAGTCACCTTTTGATAGATAAAGCATCCTATTAATTTCTTTTGCTTCTCTCAGCCTAAAAATTATACAATTCAGTTCTTTGATAATAACCTCATCTAAAGTTAATACCCAAGTTGAATTTAATTGTGCTGAATGCGCAAAGAACTTTTCATATTGATTATCGCTAACTAATATCTTTAATTGAGATCCGCTATTACTTTCACATTCAAAATCTAATAGCACAGCATTACCCTCAATTTCTTGAGCCTTTAGTACTCCTGTAATTTTCATCATTTTATTTACCTCGCTTTTTAAAATCTGGTATAAAACCAATAAATTTCCGTCCCTTATATTCACTTGGGCCAAGTTGACCACTTAATTTACCTTTCTTATATTTGAAAGTAATTATTTTCCCAGCAGATAAATCCTCAAGTTCCTGATCTGTAAAAGTATGAGCACCCCACTTACGACTAATCTGAACCGCTTTTCCTTGGAATTGAACCATCACTTTCTCTTTCTTTTCATACTTAACTTTCTTTGGTGCCCCTAGAATATCTTTTAAATGCTTAGCGTTTCGCTGCATAATTGGAATATCATGCTTAATAACCTGAGTTACTGTATTTAGGACTTTATTTGGGTCCATTTCAAATTTAGCAACTACATCCATTGCATCAAATAACTGTGCGGTGATTTTAGGTGAAGCAATATAAGTGTTATAGCCAATTAAAGCTGACATTAATCCAGTATCCGTTAGATTCAACTTAGCTTCTTTTGCTTTCAACAGGCCATTATTGCTAGTAATTGCAGCCAAAGTACTTTGTTGAGTTGCTGGCGTTCCAATCCCATATTTTCCATAAGCAGAAAGTCTACGATAGAGCCATTTTTTGGTTGGCCAAGCGGGTTTTGGATTGGCTCCTTCATCAATAAATGTAATTGCGCTGCTACCAATTGGTTGTTGTTGCTTGGGTAAATTATCTTCACTATAGATAAGACGATAATTATACTCGACTGGCTGATTAAAGTGCGTTACAAAGTCCGGATAATTAACTACGCATGCTTCATAAGAATCATAAACATAATCTTCTGCAAGAATGGATAAGGCACTAGCAGCTACTAATTTATAAATATCTACCGCACAATCTTGTGCTTTTTCACTTTTACCAGAGACTGCCTTTTTTAGCTCACCCATTGTTTCAGGAATCTTTTCACCAGGCCGGTTAGCCCCATGAGTTGCTGAATCTTTAACAAACTTTTCTCTTGGTTGTCGGTGTGTTAAGAGCGATTGATTGATGTTAATTACGGCTGCAATTTGATCAGCATTATTCACCAACTCAATAAACTGGTCATTAGTAATCACCTTGTCTCCTGTTCGCGGATAAGATAGGTAATGTTTTTCATAAAGCTCTTGGTAAACTTCTTCGACCATTGTAGAAGAATACCCCTTTGCTGCCATTGCACTATCAATTCCGGTCATATCAATTAATGTATTAGGGACTTGTTTTTTTCGTGTACAACTTAATAATTTGACTTCTGCGGGCGATGAGTAAGTGCTTTGTTCTTGTTTGGCTAGATTCATATCAGCATGACGAACTTTTTTAATTAATTCTTCGTCTTCTTTTTTTACTTTGCGAGCATAGATATGGCCATTATTATCTTTAAATTTAACTTCGTAGTAAGGCCTTTTGCGATAATGCTTAATTCGTTGCAATTGATCAAAAGTAAAAGCAAGCATTACCGATTTTAATCGCCCTTGATTAATAACTTTTACCCGATAACCTTCACTACGAGCTAAAGTTGTGGAAACCCTTGTTGCTTGCATAGACGCAAAATCCCATCGCTGCCGTAAAATCGCTTTAATGTAGTCACCATCTTTTTCTTGACTAGAAATATCTCGTAAATTCCTTAATGCTTTTTGAATTCCCTTTTTACTCTCATCATCATGATATTCACGATAAACTGGTCCTCGCCAATTGATAGCATTAATAATTTCCCAAGCAAGAAGTTCACCTTCTCCGCTTGGATCATTATCAGTTGCAATAACAATTGCTTGTGCTTGGCGACTCTCATTAGCAATTTTTTTAATCATTTTCTGTGCTGATCCATTTTTCGCTTTTTTTCGCCATGTTAAATCTTGTAAGTTCCAGGGCAAATTTTTTAACTCCCAAGATTCATATTTATCTTTCAAGTTTGGTGCAACTTGATCTACTGGATCTAAGAATTCTAGTAGGTGCCCTTGAGCATGAGTTAGTTGGTATGTATGGCCATTAACTATTCCGGTTTCTCCACCAAGAGCAGTGACAAAGTTATCAAATGCTGATTTCTTTTCAGTTAAAATCAAATAATCAACCACTATTTTTTACCTCATTTCATTAGAATTACTAATATCAATTAAATTTAAAATACCGTAGCTACTCATTTAGGAAAGTTTCGCCTAACTTCGTCCAAATTTGGAGGAAATAACTAATTAGTGTACTACACAAAAAATCATGGCGAATATTTTGTCTCCAATATGAACTAATATAATTATTCTCAAAAAAGGAGAAGAAAATTGGTTACAGAAAATAGAATAAAAGAACTTCGGCATAAAAAAAATATGACACTTAAAGAACTAGGAAATGCTCTTAACA
>CANOQA010000013.1:0-21992 GCA_947568765.1 uncultured Lactobacillus sp.
GTAATTTTTCTTTTTTAAATTCTTTTTGATACTTGCTATGAGCTAAATAATAATTTGCGTATACTCCATCAATCAATAAGCCATCAATTCTGCCAGCTTTTAAATCGATAAAGGCATTGTTATAAGTATCATACAAAACTGTACTTTTGACACGTTTCTTTAAGACTTTAGGATAATTATCCAAATCATCGGCTCCTGAAGATCCTGTTTGAACTCCAAGAATCTTCCCTTTCATTTGTCGATAATTATTTATTCTTTCATTTTTTCGTGTAACCAGAATCTGATCATTTTCAAGATATGGTTTTGAAAATGCTACTTTCTTTGCCCTAGCCTTCGTCTTAGTATATCCATTCCAGATAACATCTATTGTCCCATTGCGAAGTTCTGTTTCTTTCATTGACCAATCAATTGTTTGGAAATCAGGTTTTAAACCAATCTCCTTGCAAACGGCTTTGGCTAAGTCAACATCAAAGCCAACAAGCTTACCATTCTTTTGGCGAAAATCCATTGGGACGAAACTGTCGTCAACACCAATTACTAAAGTACCACGTGATTTAATCGCCTGCCATGAATTTTCCTGTCTTTGACATCCAGCCACACCAACAGAAGCTAGCACAATGATCAATAGGCCCAAAAATCGTATTATTTTTTTCATCATTTTTCTATTGGCTCAACTTTTAAGATTTTATCAGCAACAGCTTTTCCAAACTGGTGATCGTGAGTGATAATCACCTGCGTCATTCCTGTTTGTTTAAGCTTTAAGAAAATATCTTTTACTTTTCCTACTAACTCGGGGTCTAAGGCAGACGTAGGCTCATCATAACACAAGATTTCAGGTTTCATTTGCAGGGCTCTGGCAATGGCTACACGCTGCTTTTGTCCTCCTGATAATTGGTATGGATATAAAGTTTTAAACTTGTCTAAGTCTAATTGATCTAAAACAGGCGCAGCTGCTTTTTCAGCCTCTGCTTTACTCATCTTATTTACCATAATTGGAGCAAGCGTAATATTATCCATTACTGAAAGGTTTGGAAAAAGATTGTAATCTTGAAAAACCATCCCTACCAAATGATTATTACGATCTGTAGGATCAAATTCTTTTCTATTATGGAGGAATTTTCCACTATCAGCACTTTCAAGCCCCGCTATCAAGCGAAGCAGTGTAGTTTTTCCTGCACCTGAAGGGCCAATAATACTTAAGATATCTCCTTGATCTAGTGACAAATTTAACTTATCAATAATTTTTCTCGTGCCAAAGCTCTTGCTTATATTCTTGAGCTCTAAAACTTTATTTCCAGACATTGCTTCTCTTCTCCACTACTCTCAATAAAGCTGTTAAAACTGCTGTCATTGCCAAATATACGCACCCTACTAATACTAGTGGAACTAAAGATACGTCTCTTGCAGTCGCAACATTTCCGGCACGTAAAAGGTCTCCTAAACCAATTACATAGACCAAACTGGAGTCCTTAACTAAGTTTATCAGCTCATTACCAATCGAAGGCAAAACAATCTTAACAACTTGTGGACGCACAATACGATTAATTGTTTGCCATCTACTTAAGCCTAGCACTTGTGCTGCCTCAAATTGGCCGACGGGTACTGCTTGCAGTCCACCACGGAAGATTTCTGCAAAGTAAGCAGCATAATTGATAATAAATGCGACTAACGCAGCCTCGTATCTTGGAAAGACGATTCCAACAGTTGGTAAGCCATAAAAAATAAAAATTAATTGTAGTAAAAGAGGTGTACCACGAATAATCCATACATAAAATTTCAAAATAGCTTTAACTAATTTCAATTTTGAATGTAAACCAAAGGCAACTAATAAACCTAGCGGAATAGAAACTACAGTCGTCCAAAAAAAGATTTCAATAGTTAACCAAGCACCGGAAAATAATGATGGCATAATACTAAAAATATAATTTAGCATTTCCGTCAGCTCCTGTTCTAAAAATAGCGTATTGTTTAATTTTAGCTAAAATCTCACTACACTTTCAACCTTAGTACAAAAAAAGACTTCACAATTGTGAAGTCTTTTCGTTTAATTAAACAACTATTAATTAGTCTAAGTTTAATGGATCCAAGTGGATACCAGGGCCAAAGGTTGCAGAAACGGCAACACTCTTAACGTATTGACCCTTAGCGGATGCAGGACGTGCACGAAGAATAACGTCACGTAATGCATCAAAGTTTTGTGCTAATTTTTCAGCGTCAAATGAAGCCTTACCGATTGGTGCATGGATTAAACCTTGCTTATCAACACGGTATTCAACTTGACCTGCTTTTTGGTTTTCAACAGCTTTAGCAACGTCCATAGTAACAGTACCAGTCTTAGGGTTTGGCATTAAACCTTTAGGTCCTAAGATACGACCTAAACGACCAACCTTAGCCATCATCATTGGAGTAGCAATAACTACGTCAAAGTCTAAGTAACCGTTTTGAACTTTTTCTACTAAATCATCAGAACCAACTTCGTCAGCACCTGCTTCTTTAGCTTGGTCAGCTTGTGGACCTTCAGCAAAAACAACAACCTTCTTAGATTTACCAGTACCGTTTGGAAGTACCAATGCACCTCTAATTTGTTGATCTGCTTGCTTAGGGTCAACGTTTAAGTTATATGCAACTTCAATAGTTGCGTCAAAGTTTGCGTATGAAGTTTCTTTTGCTAACTTCATAGCTTCATCTACTGAATAAAATTTAGTTGAATCAACTTTTTTAGCTGCTTCTAAATATCTCTTTCCATGCTTTGCCATGTAAAAATCCTCCTGAAAATGTGGTCAAACGAGTCTTCTCACACTCTCCCACCTTGATTCGTTAATTTTGATTAACGATCCGACGTTCCTAAAAACACTAGTCTTCGACAGTGAAGCCCATGCTTCTAGCAGTACCTTCAATCATGCGCATAGCAGCTTCAATATCTGCAGCGTTTAGATCTTTCATCTTGGTTTCGGCAATTTCCTTAACTTGGTCCTTAGTTACCTTAGCAACCTTCTTAGTGTTAGGTTCACCAGAACCCTTGTCCACTTTAGCAGCCTTCTTCAAAAGAACAGCAGCTGGTGGAGTCTTAGTAATGAATTCGAATGAACGATCTTCATATACAGTAATAACTACAGGGATAATCATACCCTTTTGATCAGCAGTACGTGCGTTGAAGTCCTTAGTGAAACCAACGATGTTGATTCCAGCTTGACCCAATGCAGGACCAACTGGAGGTGCAGGAGTTGCTGCACCAGCAGGAATTTGCAGTTTAACTACGTTAATAACTTTCTTTGCCACGGTCAATACCTCCTTGATTCCGTGATGCGGTTATAGTGGAGAATTTTCCTTCTTCTCCTCCCACAATAATAAAGATACTCTAATATACTACCAGCAATTTATTAAATTGACAATAGCTAATTAAATTTTTATTATTGGTCAAATTCTTTTACTTGGTTATAGTCAAGCTCAGCATTTGTTTCTCTGCCGAACATATCAATAGAAACATAAAGTTTATCTTTTTCTGGATTAATTTCAGTAATCTTACCACTCATGCCACTAAATGCACCATCAATAATAGTTACTGTTTCACCAACTTCATAGTCAGCTTTAGGTTCTTTAGCTGGTTGGCCTTGAGAGGCAAGAATTCTTTCAATTTCGTCATCGTATAAAGGAGATGGCTTTGATCCACCACCGTGACTGCCAACAAATCCAGTAACGTTTGGCGTATTTCTGACAACATACCAACTTTCATCAGTCATTACCATTTCTACTAAAACGTAACCTGGAAATACCTTTTCATCTACTTCTTGTTTCTTACCACGAACAGTTTCAGTCTTTTGTTCCTCAGGAACAATTACTCGAAAGATATAATTTTGCATACCCATTGATTGGGCTCTTGAAAGTAAATCTTTCTTAACCTTTTCTTCGTAGCCAGAATAAGTGTGTAAAACGTACCATTTCTTTTCGCTGGTTTCAACCATGTTTCTAAACTCCTTAAAATAATACCTTTATGCAAATAAAAAAACCTCCGAGGGAGGCTTTTTTAACTGATTTAATTATAACACATATACTGTTTTTATAAGAACATTTGCGTTAAGTAGCTAAATAATAAATCTAGCAAACCAAGGTAAGCACCAAACAAAATTGAGCTGATGATTACAACACCTGTATCACGTCTATTTTGTTTCCATGTTGGCCATGATACTTTTGCCATAGTTTGGTTAACACTCTTAATAAACTTAAACATTGCTTACCTACCTCGTTTCCTTGTGCAAAGTTTGCTTTCCGCAATGCTTGCAAAACTTCTTAAGTTCAAGTCTTTGCGTTCTATTCTTGCTTGCTGCAATAGAATAATTGCGAGAGCCACATACAGTACATGCAAGAGCTGCTTTCTTTACTGCCATAAAACCACTCCTAAACTGCATTTATCTTAGCAAAAAAATGTTATTTTAGCAATTCCTATCAATAAAGTAAAGAAGAATCTAATTTACTCATCAAAAAATTATATCTCCTTTTAAATAATATTAATAGATAGTGTAGAATTATACTTATAAGATCTTTTTTAATTAAAAATAAAGCTATCTTCAAAATTGAAAATGAAATAAAAAATAACAATTTTACTTCATTGACTTTATTTCCGTTTAATTTTAACTGCTCTTATGCTGATATTCAACTGATTGGGAGGATTTATTAATTAAAAGGAGCAACTTTTCCTTTTAATTAAATATTTATCATGGCAGAAAATTCAACTCATCCACTACAAAATTCACTTCCCGAAAAAAGAAACAATAACAAGAGCAATTTCACTTTTTGGGACAATTTTCCAGGAACTCAAAAAGATATGATTGCCATCAATCGTATTATTTTAAAACATGTAAATACTGTTCCGGGTCTACTAGGAGACGCCTTAAAAGATACTTTTGCTTCCCCTGGAAAAATGCTGCGTCCTGCTTGTGTAATGCTATTTGGCTCTTTTGGACCAAACGCTAACCAAAAACGCGAAGAACTACAAAAAATAGCAACCTCAATTGAGACTCTCCATAATGCTACCTTAATTCACGATGATATTATCGATGAATCGAGCATGCGCCATGGAAGACCCTCAATTCAGACTAAGTATGGCAAGCATATCGCAGTTTATGCTGGCGACTATTTATTTGCTTTATCGCTCACTCTTTTAAGTGAAAATGCTCAAAGCTTACACAGCGTTATTGCGGACGGGAAAACTATGCAAAATATCCTAGTCGGTGAAACTGAACAGTATAACAATGCCTATAACATTAATATTTCTGAAAAGGAATACTTAGACCAAATTAAGGGTAAAACTGGAGTATTATTTGGCCTAGCTTGTTTTATTGGCGCTTATGAGAGTGGTCTTAAAGTAACTAGGGCTCTAAAAGCTAAAAAGTTTGGTGAATACTTGGGCCAAGCTTTTCAACTAAGAGATGATATTTTAGACTATACAACTACTAGTTCTACTTTTAAAAAGCCAGTCTTATTAGATGTTAAAGATGGTATCTACTCTGGACCCTTAATTTTCGCCTTACAAAACGACTCTACAGGTCGCTTACATGAGTTAGTTAAGTTAGGACAAGATTTGACTAAGGAACAACTACAAGAGATAGAAAAAATGGTTAATGATCTTGGCGGGGTAAAGCGAGCACAAAAGTTAGCTGATAAATATACTGATAAAGCTTTACGTAATTTGCAAAAGCATTGGCCAGACAACAAAACTCGCCAGCAGCTTGAAGAACTGACAAATATTTTATTAAAGAGAAGCTATTAATTAAGAGAATGTTAAGACATTCTCTTTTCTTTCCTTATTCTTTACTAATTCGCTATAATCTTTTTTTGGATTATAATTCTAGAAAGTAGGAAAAGAAGTGAATAAGAAAAAAGAAAATTCGCATTTTTTTGCCTGGTGGGTTTTTATTGCCTCCTGTTTAATTTCTTTAGTAGGATTTGGATTAATTGTTAATACTATTGGTTTATTCTTTGAACCAATTAGTAAAAGTTTCCATGTTGGTCGAGCAAGCGTTGCTTTAATGACAACTTTGCAAAATGCTGCTGCCGCAATTACCTTGCTGTTTGCAGGTAAAATTATGACCAAGCTTAACTTGCGTTGGCTTTTAACTTTCTGTTTTGCTGTAATTGGAGTTTCCATGCTTAGCTTATCAGTAGCTCAAAGTTTGACTCATTTTTATATTGCTTGGATCATCATTGGGATTTGCCAACCAATTGCTATTACTTTATCCATCCCTGTCCTATTAGGAAACTGGTTCAATGAAAAATTAGGAACTGTGATGGGAATTGCCCTTGGAGTTTCAGCCTTTGGTGGCACCATCTTTAACCCAATTATTGGTAACATCATTACCAACTTTGGATGGAGAGGTGGCTTCATCTGCGAAGGATTACTAATTCTCGGAATTTTAGTTCCTTCAGCATTCTTCTTAAGAGAAAAACCTAATCAAAAACACCAAGCATACGGCAAAGTGAAAAATATACCAGAAAAAGTTCTTGAAACTAGTGGTATTACCCTTAAGGCAGCTCTTAAGACCCCTGTCTTTTATGCTTTAGCATTTGCAATGCTTGCACTGCAATTTGTTTCTGGATCTGTGCAACATATTTCAGGTCATATTACTAGCCAAGGCCTTCCATTGACAATTGGTGCCTCAGTAGTTTCTGGGGTAATGCTTGGAGCAGCAGCTGGTAAGATTTCTATTGGTTTTATGCTTGATCGTTTTAATACACGAGCTACTTTATTTATTTATTCTTTATTTGGCTTATTAGGCTGGAGCGGCGAAATTTTCTTTAAGACTAGTCTTCCACTTATTGCCTCTGCCTTTATTTTAGGTTTGGGTCAAGGTGTGTGTTTAGTTGCTCTTCCTTACCTTATTCGAGAAGAGTTCGGAGCTAAGGACTACAGTACAATTCTTTCAGTAATTAACATGACTGGTGCATTTGCAATGTCTGCATCTGTTTACTTGAACGGTCTTTTATTTGATACTACTGGTTCTTATAACTTCGGTTGGGCAATCAACGCAACTGCTTTTGCGCTCAGTTTTGTTGCTTTGTTCCTTACTCTCAAAAAGCAAAATGCATCTCAACCATTAGAAGAAAGTATAGATTAAACCTATACTTATCTATGCTAACTTAATATTAGTAAAAGCTTACTCATTGACTTACAATAAATGAGTAAGCTTTTTTTATTAATGTTGGGGTGAAAAAATATGAACAAACATCCAGAATTTTTATTAAACAAGATTAAAAGTCCAAAAGATCTTAAAAAATTAGACTTAAAAGAACTAGAACAACTAGCCAGTGAAATTAGAACCTTGATCCTAGAAAAAGACGCTGCTAAGGGTGGCCACTTAGGACCTGACTTAGGAATTGTCGAAGCTACAATTGCCTACCACTATGTTTTTGATGCACCTAAAGACAAGATTGTTTGGGACGTTTCTCACCAAACTTATCCACACAAGATGTTAACTGGACGTGCTTATGGCTGGCTTGATCCTGATAAGTACGAGGATGTAACTCCTTATTCTAATCCTGAGGAAAGTCCATATGACTACTTTGCTGTTGGGCATACTTCAACTTCAGTTGCTTTAGCAACTGGAATGGCTAGAGCGCGTGATATGCTAGGAGAACATGAAAACATTACAGCTCTTATTGGGGATGGTTCTTTAACTGGTGGCTTAGCCTTTGAGGGCTTTAATAATGCGGCTGATGAAAAGCATAATCTAATTATTGTAGTAAATGACAATCAAATGTCGATTGATGATAATGTCGGCGGTGTTGTAACTGCTTTGAAGAAATTACGTGAATCAAATGGTCAAACAGCTGATAATCCATTTACTGCAATGGGACTAGATTATAAATATGTTGATCAGGGAAATGATCTTAAAGCAATGATTGATGCCTTCAAATCAATTAAAGATATTGACCACCCAATTGTTTTACATATCAATACCCTTAAGGGTAAGGGATATGAGCCAGCTATTGAAAATGAAGCTAGTCACCACTGGGTATTGCCTTTTGATCTTAAGACGGACAAGACAACTGTACCAGCTCCAAAGACTCCTAATCCAACTACTGTAGTTTTGGATTTCTTAAAGAAACATATTGAAAATCAAGAAAACATCTTAGCCATCAATGCTGCTATCCCTGGCGTCTTTGGCTTAGGCGAGATTAAGAATAATTATCCTAAGAATTACAAGGACGTAGGAATTGCCGAGCAAGAGTCTGTTGCCTTTGCTGCAGGAGCTGTTAAAGAAGGAATTACCCCAGTTTTATTTGAAAACTCCACTTTCTTACAGCGTGCTTATGATCAACTTTCTCACGATGTAGCAGCTAACGACTTACCAGTTGTAATGGTGGTAGCTGGCGGCGGAATTACTGGCACTTCTAAGACCCACTTAGGTATTTTTGACAACGCCATGGTCGCAAATTGGCCAAACTGGGAATACTTAGCTCCTACCACCTTAAATGAATTAAAATCAATGCTTGAATGGGCAGTTAAGCAAAGAAAACATCCCATAGCAATTAAATCTCCAGTAAATCCAATTCCAGAAGGTGAACCAGTGGATGAAGACTATTCAACTATTAAGTATGATGTAAAGCCCGGTTCTAAGGTTGCCATCATTGGTTTAGGTGACTTTTATCAATTAGGTGAAAAGGTAGTTGATTTATTAAAGACAGAAAACATTAATGCCACTTTGATCAATCCAAAATCTGCTGCTCACCTTGATTATGACGCATTAGATGAACTTCAAAACGACCATGAATTAGTTGTTACTCTAGAAGACAACAGTATTGATGGTGGTTTTGGTCAAAAGATTGCTAGCTACTATGGTCCAACTAAGATGATGGTTAAGAATTATGGTGCTAAAAAGGAATACACTGATAATGAACCAAAAGAATCTATCTACAAGCGTGATCATTTAATGCCCGATCAAATTGTTAGTGATATTTTAGAAATTCTAAAATAAGTCAAATTCATATTTATATTAGAAAAAAGGTAAATTGTACTAATTTGATACAATTTACCTTTTTATTATTCAAATAATTTAGGATATTTTTTCTGAAATTGAGCTATTTTGTCATAGCTTTGGTCTAAATCGTGTTCTACTTCTCGATAGATCGGAATTATATCGTGATAGACCTGCACATTTTTTGGATTTGGAAAATATACTTTACTGTCATCTATTTCTTTCACTATTTTGTCTAAGCTATCCTCTTCATTCAAGCCTAATTGTGCTAGAAACATGGCTGCTAAAGTTCCACTTTGATCATTTTTAATTACCACTACTGGTAAATTAAAAATATCAGCAATTAACTGCCTTACAAAATCACTTCTTACAAAGCCGCCAGTGACTCTTAATGCTTCTGGTTCCCCTATTTTTTCGCGCAAACCTCTAGCTGCACCTAAAAGATTAAAGACAATACCTTCTAAAACACTCCGCGCCATTTGCGGTTTAGTGTGGTTTCGACTTAATCCAATAAAAGATCCGCGAGCTTGAGCATTCCAAATTGGTGCTCGTTCTCCCCCTAAGTAGGGATGAAAAATTAAGCCATTACTGCCTGCAGGAACAGTTTCAGCAACATTAATAAAATCTTCTGCAGTTTGATCGGGCCCAAAAATCGTTTTTCTAGCCCACTCAAAGACGATTCCCCCATTATTTACTGGGCCACCAAGAAGATAATGACTTTTATCGACTGGATAACAAAAGAAGCGATTTTTTGAGTCAACTATTGCTTTAGGTGCAATTGCTCTTACAGCCCCTGATGTACCAACATTTAGTGCAAAGTATTTTTTATCTAAAACACCAACACCAATTGTTGATAAATATCCATCACTAGCTCCTAAAATAATTTTTGTTTCAGAATTTAAACCCAATTTTTGTACATATTCTGCTTCTACTTTTCCAACCACATATTCTGGTTTAGCTAAGCTCGGCAATTTTTCTGGATCTAGTTCAATTTTATCAAGTAATTTCCTATCCCAAGTTAAAGTGTGCAAGTTAAGCAAGCCAGTTCCAGCTGCCATCGTTGTATCGGTCACTATCGTGCCAGTTAAACGCCAAATAATATATTCTTTAATTCCAATCCATTTTTGCACCTGTGCAAAAAGTTTAGGATTTTCTTCTTTAATCCACAGTAATTTATACACAGGAGCCATTGGATGAGGCGGCATCCCTGTCTGTTGATAAATATCTTGCGCAAGACCATTTTCTTTTGCTTGAGCCACAAGTTGGCTACTTCGATTATCTGCCCAAGTAATACTGTTAGTCAGTACTCGATTGTCTTTTCCAATGCCGATTAAACTATGCATTTGACTCGACCAAGAAATTGCTTTAATTTTTCCTGCAACTCTTTTACTTAAGTCAAAAATAATCTTTTGAACAGCATTAAATATTACTTGTGGATCTTCTTCAGCCTGATCTACTTGTTCTTGAATTAAAGGGTAAGGAATTGATAATTCTTCAATCTTTTTACCATTTCCTTGATACAATACACCCTTACTTGCTGTTGTTCCGATATCCATCCCAATTATATAGTCCATAAGCCGCCCCTTTCTTTTAAAATATATTTTCTCACAAAAAAAGAACAATCCCTAGAGATTGTTCTTTGGTGGTCAAACAATGCGTGACCACTGTGCGTAGAATTATTGTTTTTAGGTGATGTTACTTCTTAAGATTTTCGTTGACGAAGGCTTCGATCTTATCGTCAGAGTCTTTCAAGAACGGAAGCATGTCACTTTCCGTCTTCATGGTATCTCTACCATTCTTTTCCATAAAGTAGTCCCAAAGTGCGTCTCTAACAGGCATGTCAGAATCGCTCCAATCAAAAACTTCCTTCATGTGACGGTCTAACAATTCTGTCTTAATAACTTCATCTGCCATCTTAAAATTACCTCCTAAATAAATTCTACAAAATCTATTATAGTCTTTTTATTCGTTCTATGCGAATTTAAAACAATTCTTTCCGCATTTTTGCCTTACACCGAGCTTTTGCTTGTAGTAATTGATAACGACTATAATTTGTCTTCTTGCTCGCTTCTTCAATCGTTAATTCTCCCAGAAAAACTTTGAGAGCAATTACCTCTTTTTCTGACAACTTGTTAATAAATTTTTGATACATTTCCTTTCTAGGTGTGATGTGCATCTCTTCAACTTCTTCTTTAATCAAATTTTTATGCACCACATTGTCATAGGAAATAGCTTTAGTAAACGATGTTCTCTTCTGGGCTAATTCATACCTTAAGAGCGATCGGAGATGATTATAAAATTTTGTCCGATAATACGCCCCAAAACTATTTGCTCGTTTCTCATCGTAGGTACAGCAACTTTGATAACACATGATTAATGCTTCTTGTTCCCAGTCATCATGATCAAAATTGCGAATGAAAAAATTTAGTTTCGCTCCATTGATTAAAGGCCGATACCGCTCTACTAGTTTATGCAAAGCTTCCATATCTTGCTCTTCTTTTACACGTCGAATCAAATAAACTTCATTCAATCTTTCCATTCCGGAAATTCCTCCTTTTCTATTTGGTAATAAGAATAAAAAAGAAAAAATCTCATTCTAAGGGAACGAATGTTTATTAATCACAGGTATAGAGCAATTGTACTTTGTTAATGATCAAGACTTTATTGTGTGTCTGTTTTTATAACTATAAGCAATAAAAAATTGTCACTTAGCTCTTTATAAAACTAAATGACAATTTTTTCTAATCTTTAATTATTTTTCAGGATGACGACTATTGAACATTCCGTAAAGTAAAACACCAGTTGCAACACTAGCATTTAATGATTGAACATGTCCAACCATTGGAATAGTTAAAGTTTGATCCATTTGCTTTAACAATAATGGAGAAATTCCCTTACCTTCATTACCAATCACAAGCACTGTCTTTCCTTTGGCATTCCACTTACGATAATCTTCACCTTCCATGGCAGTACCAAAAATCCAGTAACCACGCTTTTTCAGCATCTTAGTAGTTTGAACTAAGTTATTAACTCGAGCTACTGGCACATAATCAATTGCACCCGTTGAAGTTTTGGCAACAACAGAAGTTAAACCACTTGCTCTTCTTTTTGGAATAATGACTGCATCCACGCCAGTCGCATCACAAGTTCTTAAGATCGAACCTAGGTTATGGGGATCTTCAATTGAATCAAGCATTAAGATAAATGGTTCTTTTCCTTCTTGGTCAAACTTATCTAAGAGTTCATCTAAATCAGCATATTCAAATGGAGCTACAGTTAAAACCAAACCTTGGTGATTTTCATGGTTAACCATTTGATCCAACTTATTTTTAGGAGCATTTTGAACAACTAGATTTTTTTTACGTGCTAATTGATAAACTTGGTTAGCAAATTCTTCCTGAACACCATTTTGTAAAAATACTTTATTAATTAAGTTAGCATCCTGTGTTTTTAAAAAATCAATGCCAGCATGACGTCCATATACAAATTCATCATTATTTGAACTCATAATTATCTAGTCCTCCTTGTTCTACTTGGTCAATGCACCATTTTGCAAGTTCATCAACACGTTCTTTTTTACCTAATAAATCTAAGTATCCAAACATCGCTTCAAATCCAGTTGAGAGCTTGTAAGTGTTAATTGAAGTGTTTTTTGCATGCGTATGACTTTTAGCATTTCTTCCTCTCTTGAAGGCTGCTAATTCATCTTCATCTAGCATTTCTAAGTCTTGCATTTTAGTAATTAATGCTGCTTGAGCTTTTGCGGAAACATAATGTGTTGCATATCGTTGAAGCATTTGTGGTTTTACAATTCCACCCTTAACCAAGTGGCGTCTGATATAAACCTCATATACCCCATCCCCTAAATAAGCTAAAGTAAGAGGACCTAACCCATCTGGATTAGTATTTTTTTCTGTTAGAATCTTCGGCTTAAGCACGGTGCCACCTCGTTCCTTGTGGAGTATCTTCAATTACAATGCCTTTAGCCTGTAACTCATCTCTTAAGCGATCACTTTCAGCCCAATTCTTATTTTTACGTGCTTCATCGCGTTGAGCAATTAATTTTTCAATTTCATCATCATTTTCAGTTTGCTCTTCCTTAAAGCTAACTCCAAAAATTTCGAGCCAAGCAATCAATAATTTTTTAGCACGCTTTAAAGCTGGCTTATCCACTTGATCTTTTTGCAAGTGATTATTTAAAGTTGTAGCCAAATCGTACATAATACTCAAAGCATTTTGAACATTAAAATCATCATCCATGGCCTCAATAAATTCAGCTTTTGCTTGTGTTAAATCATCCCTTAAGCCATTATCTTCAAGCGTCTCATTTTCATCATTTAGTCTAGCATCAAGATTACGCAAAGTATTTTGGTAGCGTTTAAGAACAGTTTCAGCTTGTTTTAAGCCATCTTCAGAATAGTTAATTGGGCGACGATATTGAACACTAGACATGTAAAAACGTAAAACTTGTGGATCAATTTGCTTTAGAATATCATGCACAGTCACAAAGTTATGGAGTGATTTTGACATTTTTTCTTGTTTCTTACCTACTGTCACAAAACCATTGTGCATCCAGTAATTAACAAATTTTTTACCGGTCTTAGCTTCACTTTGAGCAATCTCATTTTCATGGTGTGGAAATTCCAAATCTTGGCCACCACCATGAATATCAATAGTATCGCCTAAGTACTTAGTTGACATTACTGAACATTCAATATGCCAGCCTGGACGCCCCTTTCCCCATGGAGAATCCCAAGCAATTTCATCCTCTTCTTTTTGAGCCTTCCATAAGGCAAAGTCAATTGGATCTTCTTTCTTACTTTGTTCTTCTTCATTAATATGCTCAGAAGCACCTTCTTCAAGTTCAGCAATATTTTGATCGCTTAGTTGACCATAGTTAGGGAATTTTCTAGCTCGGTAATATACATCCCCATCAACTTCATAAGCAAAGCCTTTATCAATTAAATCTTGAACAAAATCGATAATTTCCTTAATTTCATGAGTTGCGCGTGGATGAAGAGTAGCTGGTTCAATATTTAATGCTTCGGTATCTTCCATAAAAGCTTTAATATAGCGCTCAGCAAGCTTTTCGACAGTTGTATGTTCTTTACGGGCCTCATTAATCATCTTATCGTCAACATCGGTGAAGTTAGAAACATAATTCACATCATAGCCTCGATACTCAAAATATCGACGAATTGTATCAAATGCAATCACACTGCGGGCATTTCCAATATGAATATAATTATAAACAGTTGGTCCACAAACGTACATGCTTACTTTTCCAGCTACTAATGGCTTAAACTCTTCTTTTTTTCGAGTTAAAGTATTAAAGACCTTCATGATCATCCCTCTTTCATTTAAGACATTCTTTCATAACTATTCTAACAAAAAAAGCTACGCTTTCACGTAGCTTTAACTGTATTAAATAATTAAAGACCTAAATCACTTAATTGCTTTAAAGTTAAGTCAATGTGCTTGTTAACTTTTTCCTTACCCATTAACTCAATAGCTTCACCAATACCAGGTCCAACCATTGAACGAGTAGCAGCAATTCTAATTGGCATAAATAATTTTCTACCCTTTACCCCAGTTTCACGACGAGTAGCTTGAATTGCGTTCATAGCTTGTACAGCAGTAAAGCGAGGAACAGCATTTAATTGCTTCTTGAATTCTTCAATTACAGGACGAGCATCGTCTTTCTTGATTTCTTCAATTTCCGCATCAGATAATTCTGGAGCTTCTTCAAAGAAGATCTTAGCAATATCTACAATTTGCTTAGTATAAGACATTTGTACAGCGTAAATATTTACTAATTGACGAACCCATTCCATCTTTTCTGGTGAAATTTCTTTATCAACTAAACCTGCTTCTTGTAAGTTATTCAAAGCAAGATCTAATAAAAGATCACGGTCTGCCTTCTTAACGTATTGGTTGTTAATCCATTCAAGTTTCTTCTGGTCAAAGGCAGCTGGTGACTTAGATAAACGCTTAGGATCAAATGACTTAATTAATTCTCTTTGTGAGAAAATTTCACTTTCACCAACAGGAGACCAACCAAGTAAGGTAATAAAGTTGAACATTGCGTCTGGTAAGTAACCAAGGTCACGGTATTGTTCAATAAATTGAAGAACTGATTCATCACGCTTAGAAAGCTTTTTACCAGTTTCAGAGTTAATGATCAAAGTCATGTGACCAAACTTAGGTGGTTCCCAGCCAAGTGCTTCATAAACAACTAATTGCTTAGGAGTGTTAGCTACGTGGTCGTCCCCTCTAAGAACGTGAGTAATTTCCATTAGGTGGTCATCAATTACAACGGCAAAGTTGTAGGTTGGCATACCATCACGTTTTTGAATAACGAAGTCACCACCGATAGTATCTGATTCAAATGATACCTTACCCTTAACCATATCTTCCCAAGCATAAGTTCTATTTTCAGGAATGTGGATACGAACAACTGGCTTTAAGCCTTTTGCTTCTGCAGCTGCTTGAGCTTCTTTAATTTCATCAGCGGTCATGCCTTCATATTCATAAGTGTAGTGAGGAGCAATTCCCATTGCACGTTGTTCTTCACGTTGTGCTTCAAGTTCTTCCTCAGTCTTGTATGAATAGTAAGCTTTACCTTCATCAATTAATTGTTGAATATATTTATTGTAAATATCTTTACGCTCTGATTGGCGGTAAGGGCCAAAGTCGCCACCCTTATCAGGACCTTCATCCCAGTCAATACCTAACCAGTGCAAGTTTTCCATTTGGGACTTAGAACCACCTTCAACGTTACGTTTTTGGTCCGTATCTTCAATTCTTAAGACCATTGTCCCTTTATTGTGACGTGCAAATAGATAGTTAAATAATGCAGTACGTGCGTTACCAATGTGCAAGTGACCTGTTGGACTTGGTGCGTAACGAACGCGGATTTTTTGTTTTGCCAAAATTAAAGCGCCTCTTTCAAAATTTATTAAAATTCATCCATTTAAGTGTAACTTTTAACGAGCAAAAGTTCAATCTCTCTGCTAGTTAAAAACAAGTTTTAAAGCTTGTGGTAAACTTGCTACTCCAATTACTTCGATCTCAGAGTTATTCTTAAGCTCCTGGTTTAAGTTGTTTTTAGGAATAAAAATCCTCTTAAAGCCTGCTTTTGCGGCCTCTTTAACTCTAGCTTCAATTTGATTAACTCTTCTAATTTCACCAGTTAAGCCAACTTCACCTACAAAGCAATCAGTCGAAGAAATTTCTTTATTTTTGTAACTTGAAGCAACCGCCATGCAAATTGCAAGATCAATTGCTGGTTCATTTAATTTAATACCACCAGTTGCAGTTAGAAAAGCATCTTGATTTTGAAGCATTAAGTTGCCTCTTTTTTCTAAAACTGCCAATAAAAGTGCTACTCGATTAAAATCTAATCCTGAAGTTGTTCTTTTTGCATATCCGAATGCTGTTGGGGTTACTAAAGCTTGGATATCTGCAAGAAGAGGCCGCGTTCCTTCAAGTGAAACAACAACTGAGGAACCAGTCGAATTAGGTAAGCGTTCGTCTAAGAAAATAGCCGAAGGGTTACTTACTTCTGCTAACCCTTCATTTTTCATCTCAAACATTCCAATTTCATTAGCTGCACCAAAACGATTCTTGACTGATCTTAAAATTCGATATGAGTGGTGCCCATCCCCTTCAAAGTAAAGGACGGTATCAACCATATGTTCCATAATCTTAGGCCCAGCAATTGCTCCTTCTTTAGTTACATGCCCAATAACAAAAGTAGTTATTTGTTCATTTTTAGCAATTTTCATTAGTTCACTTGTTACTTCACGTACTTGAGAAGCAGATCCAACCATTGAATCAAGTGAAGGTTCATTCATTGTTTGAATAGAATCAATTACCAAAAAATCTGGCTTAATTTCATCAATCTGGTCACGAATATTCTGCATATTTGTTTCTGGATAAAGCAAAATTCCGCTATTGCTTACTCCTAATCGATCTGCCCGCATCTTTATTTGACTTGCGGACTCTTCTCCTGAAACATATAAGACGCTATGTTCTTTAGCTAAAGCGCCAGTAATTTGAAGCATTAAGGTTGATTTTCCAATTCCTGGATCTCCTCCAATTAAAACTAAAGATCCTGGAACAATCCCTCCTCCTAAAACTCGATTTAATTCTTCAAAAGGAGTCACAATTCTTTTTTCTTTCTCAGCTTTTACTTCAGTTAACTTTACTGGATCATTATTTCCAATTTTAGTCATCAACCGACTTGCAGTTGCCTTAGTTGATACTTTTTTAATTTCCTGTGTCTCTTCTTCAAATTGATTCCAAGCACCACAATTGGGACATCTTCCAAGATAGGAAGCAGAAATATATCCACAATTACGACACTTATAACGAGTTTTAACTTTTGCCATTAGTCATCATTCCTTGTTCCAGACGAACCAAATCCTCCAAGACGCTGTCTTTGAACTGGATCATCATTATCTGCTTTTAAGTAAGGCATAAAAATTCCTTGTCCAATTCGTTCACCCTTTTTGATCTTTAGCGGACGAACGCCGTAATTAATTAATTGAAAGTAAATTTCACCTTCGTTTTTTTCATTATTATAGTAGTCACTGTCAATTACACCGATCCCATTTGGCAAAGTAACGTTTCGCTTATAAGTATTAGAAGAGCGGTTAGCTAAAATTAGAACTTCATTCTCTGGCATGTACGCCTTAATTCCAGTTGGTACTAAAAAAGGCTTTAATACTTTTTCAGCTAATTGTAGATCGTGTTCATTTAATTCATGACCATTTCTAATTAGTCTAAAAATTCGAACAAAGTTCATACACCAAATTGATGGTAAAACTATATCTTGTGCACATTCAAAGTCATAGCCCGCACTCGCAATTGTTTGACGTTGAGGCAGGTAGAGGCCTGCATTACGGTATTTAGATACTATTTCAAAACCACGTTTTTTCATTTTTATCCTCTCTTACATTCACTTAGACCTATATTTTACGTTAATTTATTATACTTGTCCTACTTATATATACGAAAAAAACACTTATTTTTTGGGCCAATAAGTGCTTTATTTTTTATCATACTTTATTAACTGGAATATAAACTTGAGCGTTATTTGGTAAAACATAATTTACATTATTATAGCCATTCCAGTTAGTTTGCATATCATTCATTTTAGTTTGAATATTATTAACTTTAACCTTTGTTAATCCTAGTGCTTGACGGGTATTATCTGACAAACACTGCATTTCCCGATTTGGAGCTATTTGAAAACTAAAATTATCAATTGTCGCATTTTTTCCTTGTAAATGATCGCTCTGAGTATTGGCTAATGCTCCATGATAGTTCTTATATAGCGTCATTAAATCATCTAAAGGTAAATCAGTCCGAACATTATCTTTGGCTGTGTCGAGTAAAGAATTCATTTGCATAATATTTTTTGATTTATTAACTTTTGTCAGAGCACTAAGTAGAACCTGCTGACCTCGTTTTTGACGGCCATAGTCATTATCGGGATCATCATATCTCATTCTACTGTAGCCTAAGGCTTCGCTACCATTTAAATACTGTTTTCCTTTAGGATATGTATGCCCTTCATACTTAAAAGCAAAAGGATTATTAACAGTAACGCCGCCAACAGCGTCTACCGTCTTTTCTAAGCCGCCCATATTAACCAAGGCATAATAATCAACAGGGACGTCTAGTAATTCATGAACCTGCTTTTTTATCTCCGTAGGTCCGCCTAAAGTATAGGCTGCATTAATTTTGGTATATTCTAACTTATTTTTAGTTTCAACCCTTACTAAGGTATCTCGAGGAATAGCAGTTGTAGTTAAAGTCTGCTTTTTAGGATTAACAGTAATTAATTCCAAGGTATCTGTATTTCCAGCATAACTAGTTCCTCGTCCTAAGGCTCCCACATCAGTACCTAATACCAAGATTGAAAATGGCTTTCCTTGTTTTAATTGCTGCCGACTGGCTAAAGAATGATTAGTAGAAATCGTATTAGCAGTCGATCGAATTTTTTGGTATTCATAACCAAAAATTCCTAAAACCGCTACTATTAAGATCCCAACTATTGAGAAAAATAAATATTTTTTCTTGAGTTTCATATTTTTTCCTCCAAATTCCGTGATCAGAATAACAAAAAGAAGCATCTAATTGTCTCTTTTATCTATTTTTTTAATAAAGCTTTAGGCTAATAAAAAAATTATTTATATCATATTTAAATTTTAAATACCATGACTAGACGTAACTCTTTATTTTAAGCTAAAATATAATTAAGCTTTTTTTAATTAAGGAGGATTTTATGAGCAAAGAAATCACAAACGATCTTATTAATAATTTCGAAAATGACTTTAACTCAAGTAAAGCTAACAAAATTGCGGCTCGTGCTGCTCAAGAAAATGGTATTTTTAAAGCTAGTCAAAATCTACAAACTAAGATTGACTTAGACCCAACTTTTTCAATTGAAATTGATACTGGTAAAGTTGCTAACCAAAAACAATCTGGCCGTTGCTGGATGTTCAGTGCTTTAAACACAATGCGTCATTCAATTCAAAAGAACTTCAAAATTAAGGACTTTGAATTATCTCAAAATTACACTAACTTCTGGGACAAATTTGAAAAGTCAAACTGGTTCTTTGAAAACGTGATTGCTACTGCTGATAAAGACTTAGGCGATCGTAAAGTTGCTTTCCTATTTGCAACCCCACAACAAGACGGTGGTCAATGGGATATGCTTTGCGGAATAATTGAAAAATATGGTATTGTTCCAAAGAAAGTTTACCCAGAAACTGCTAATGCAACTAATTCAAGTGCTTTAAATGACACTCTAAATACCCTTCTTAGAAAAGATGGTCTTGAATTACGTAAGATGGTTCAAGATGGAAAGAGTGAAGAAGAAGTTCAAGAACGCAAAAACGAAATGCTTAAAGAAGTTTACCGTATTTTAGCTATTTCTCTTGGTGTTCCACCTAAAACTTTTGATTTTGAATACAAAGATGATGATGGTAACTACCATAGAGATGCAGCCTTAAGTCCACAAGACTTCTTTAAAAAGTATGTTGGTTGGGACTTAAGTGAATACATTTCCACAATTAATGCACCAACTAAAGACAAGCCTTTCCACAAGGTATTTTCTGTTGAATACTTAGGAAATGTGGAAGGTGGCCGTCAAGTACGTCACTTGAACTTACCAATTGATGAAATGAAAGATTTGATTATCACTCAACTTAAAAACGGTGAAGTTGTTTGGTTTGGATCAAATGTTGTTAAAGACTCTGAACGTCAAGCTGGTTTACTTGATACTGAATTATATAAACGTGACGACTTATTTGATGTTGACTTTGACATGTCTAAAGCTGACATGCTTGATTCAGGCGAAAGCTTGATGGACCACGCAATGGTTATTACAGGTGTTGACCTAGTAGATGGCAAGCCAACTAAGTGGAAGATTGAAAATTCTTGGGGTGAAAAGCCTGGATTTAAAGGTTACTTTGTAATGAGTGACAGCTGGTTCGATAAGTTTGTTTACCAGGCAGTTATCAACAAGAAATACCTTAGTGATGACTTGAGGAAGACTTTTGAAGAAGGCAGTAAAGATCCAATTCAATTACTTCCTTGGGATCCAATGGGTGCTTTAGCTAATAATTATTAGAAGTAAAAAATCATTCGGAATGCAACATAAAGCAAACTGAATGATTTTTATTTTGTCTCTTTTTAAATAATTTCTTATTATAAATTTAACAGATTATTATAGAATATTGAGCGTAGACCAAATATTAGACATACGTCCCTAAATTACATCTAATACTTAATTAAAAAAGAAATGTTTAAAACTAACTTTTAAATATACTCTCAATGATTAAATAAGGCCTGTGTTGTAAAAAAATTTTTTCTTTCTTATACTTATAATTAAGGAAAGATGAAGTTCTAAGGAGATTTATGATGACAGTTCATATTACAAATATAAATGGAATGGCTATGAATAGCGTAGCTCAGAATGCCCAAAATATGGTTGTAGATTTTGCAAAACAACTAGGCATGAATGAATTTGGAATTTATGTTTATCATTGGACAGAAGAACCACTACAGGCCAGAAGCACCCGTTTTGATGGGATTATTGCCTCCCTTAACGGTGGTGATACCGTCATTTTTCAATCTCCTAGTTGGATCGCAATTGAATGGGACCAAGCACTAATTGACCATATCAATCTTTATCCTAATATTAAAAAAATCATCTTTATTCACGATGTGATTCCACTAATGTTTGAAGTTAATCGCTACCTGATGCCGCAATATATTGACTACTATAATAAAGCGGATGTTTTAATTGTACCTTCAAAAAAAATGTATGACCTTTTAAGGGAAAACGGATTAGAAGAAAAACCTTATGTAGTACAACATTTTTGGGATCATCCAGCAACAGTCAACTACTTCATTACTCCTGAAAATAATAAAATAATTAATTTTGCAGGTAATGCAGAAAAATTTGATTTTGTAAAAAAATGGGACTGTCAAAATGTAAAATTAAAAGTTTATTCAGATCCAGTAAATAACGATTCCGAACACAACGTTGAACTTACTGGCTGGAAACATGATCCTGTTTTATTAGAAGAATTACGTCAAACCGGTGGGTTTGGTTTAGTTTGGTCTGAAGAGCCATATTGGTCTGAATATATGAAAGTAAACGCTTCTTACAAGCTTAGCACCTACTTAGCAGCAGGCTTGCCAATTATCGTAAATAGCACTACTCCAGAAGCTGAAACTATAAAAAACAAACATCTAGGTATTATCGCTGATAGTTTAGATGAAGCTCAAGCTAAAGTCCTTCAAATTAATGATGAAGACTACAAGCAAATGGTTGATAGCGTTAATAATTTTAGTAGTTTAATTCGTAATGGTTACTTTACTAAGAAAGCATTAGTTGATGCTGTGGTGAAAGCTCAATACAATAATTAACTAAAAAACTCCCTGAGAATGAAGTGCCTCATAATTGTTAGACATAAAATCTAATAATTATGAGGTATTTTT
>CANOQA010000014.1:0-20033 GCA_947568765.1 uncultured Lactobacillus sp.
CAATTATATAACTTTGGAAGAGTTATTGAGTAGCGTTCAACGTAAAAAGTAATCTTAACCACCGCTCTTAAAGCGGGCTGTACAAGGAGATCTTCGGATCTCCTTTTTTCATGTCTAATTATATCATATCGCAATGAGAAATATTGTTTATAATTCTTTATTCTCTGCTAATTTCTAAGCAATACGATTTCTTTCCACATTTTGGACAAGTTAATTTTCTAAACTTAGGTGTATGTGGAGCTAAATTAAAGGCTAAAAATGACGGAATAAAGATATTCCCGCAATTAGGACATACATATTCAACGCGGTCGTAATAGTATTTTGAAAAAAATACAGCTCCTAATTCAGCTATCACTATCACTATAATCGGACTTAATCGTAATGCATACATTAAGCTAATACCTATCAATTCAATTATTATTAACATAATTAGAAAAATTAATATTTTTCGTCTTACTGTAGTCATTTTGTTTTCTTTTCTCATAATGCTTGTAATGTCAGAAAAATTAGTTAATGCAGCAGATAAAACACCTATTTTTTGTAAATGTTCGATTTGTTTTTGCTTTGCAGTCAATTCATTAATTTTTTGTTTATTTTCTTGATATTGCTGCTTTAGAAGTAACTCAAGCGATTGCTTTCCATGCTGATCTTGAATGAGTATTTTTATTTGTTTTAATGAAAAGCCAATATCTTTTAGAAATAAAATTAATTCTATTTGTTTTATTTGCTCTTTTTCATAAAAACGATAACCATTTTCTTCAATATAAGCAGGCTTAACAAGATCTTTTTCATCATAGAATCTCAAAGTCCTAGTACTTATGTCTAACATTTTTGCCACTTCACCAATCGAATATTTTTCTTGCATTACTTTCACCTCCTAGCTTCAAGATAGCAATTGACGCAAAGTTAAAGTCAATATTTAAATTATAAAATATTATATTTCCCAGGCGATAATGTTCGTATTCTGTCAAAAATATGTCATTTTAGCTACTATTGTCTTCCGTTAGATTGGTTTAATCGAATAATTTTGACTATCGTTCTTGAAATAGTTAATATTTTAGATATAATTTTAGTTGAAGATTCGCTTTTAGATGATTAAGGACATAAGTAAATCATTTTAAAGCTTCTTTTCCTTTAAAATCCGAACATTACCATATCTGGAGGATTACATGAATTCAATTGGTAAATTTTTCCATTTAAATGAAAATCACACTTCATTTAAAACAGAGTTTTTAGCTGGGTTAACTACTTTTGTAAGTATGTCTTATATTCTTTTTGTTAACCCATCCGTTTTAGGTGCAAGTGGCATGAATAAGGGAGCGCTATTTACCGCAACTGCTTTATCTGCTGCTTTCACGTGTATTGTAATGGGACTAGTTGCCAATTACCCTATTGCTTCTGCACCAACCTTAGGACTTAACGCATTCTTTACGTATACGGTCTGCCTGGGAATGCATGTTAAATGGGAGACCGCCTTGGCTGCTGTTTTTGTTGCTTCGATTCTTTTCATCTTATTAACTGTATTTAAAGTACGTGAGATGATTATCGATGCCATCCCTAGCGACATTAAATATGCGATCTCAGCTGGTATTGGTTTATTTATTGCCTTTATCGGTCTTCAAGGCGGTAAGTTAATTAGTAAAAGTGATTCTACCTTAGTTACTGTTGGTGCTTTGAACAATCCACTTGTTTGGATCACAATCTTTGGTTTAGTTGTGACTATTTTTTTAATGATTGCTAAGGTTCCTGGGGCAATTTTTATCGGAATGATCGTAGCTGCTGTCTTTGGAATTGCTATTGGTCAAATTCCAATGCCGAAAGCATTCATTTCAGGTGTTCCAAGTCTTTCACCAATTTTTGGTCAAGCTGTTTTCCATATTAGCGATATCAACACCGTTCAAATGTGGATTGTTGTCTTCACTTTCTTGCTTGTTACTTTCTTTGATACGACTGGTACTTTGATTGGACTTGTTCAACAAGCCGGCTTAATGAAAAATAACAAAATGCCGCGAGCCGGTGAAGCTTTAGCTGCCGACTCATCCGGTATGTTAGTTGGTTCTGTTCTTGGTACCTCACCAGTTGGTGCCTTTGTTGAATCAAGTGCTGGTATCGCAGTTGGTGGTAGAACTGGTTTGACCGCGGTCTGGGTTGGTATTTTCTTCTTAATCTCAACCATCTTCAGCCCAATCTTAAGTGTCTTTACCACCCAAGTAACTGCTCCTGCTTTAATCATCGTTGGAGTTTTAATGGCTGAAAACTTGGCACACGTACACTGGACTGATCTTGAAATTGCAATCCCATGTTTCTTAATTGCACTCGGCATGCCTCTTACCTACTCAATTTCAGATGGTCTTGGCTGGGGCTTAATTATTTACCCAGTATCAATGCTTGCTGCTAAGAGATTCAAAGAAATCACGCCAATGATGTGGATTTTATTCTTTGTTTTCGTCGTTTACTTCGTTGTTCTTAATGTGAAATAGGATTATTGCAATGAAAAAATTAGTTAGAGATAAAATTCCTGAATTTGCTACTTATGCATCTTATCGTCAGCTTAAGCCTGATGAGCGAGAAGATGCTTTAAAAGATAAAATCGTCGAGGAAGCTAATGAAGTTAGAGATGCTACTGACGACCAAAATCTCCTTGAAGAATTAGCAGATGTTTACACGGTTTTAGAAGCTATTTTAGATTTTAAAAAGATAAGTAAAGAAGAATTACTAAAGCAAGTAGAAGCAAAGAAAGATGAAAAAGGCGGATTTAGTAAGTTCCTTTTGATGGATACTGATAATTAGGCAAAAGAGAGTCGTTTTTAACAAAACGGCTCTCTTTTAATTAAATCAATTCATTCTTTTTACAGTATTCATAAATTCCATCATCTTGAACGCTACCACAAATTTCATTAGCAACTGCTTTTACATCCTGTGTTGCATTCCCCATAGCGATTCCATGACCAACAGTTTCGCGCATCTCAATGTCATTAGTTCCATCACCAAAAGCCATTGCTTGGTCTGGTGAAATATTGTAATAGTCTAGCATTTTTAACATTTTCCATAATTGTTTGAAAGATCTGGAAGTGTACCTCCAAAATTAAAATACTCTTTCAAACCATCATCTAAGCCATTGGCAACTGTTTGATTTTTAGTTGCTATTGTAACAAGATACCCAATTTTTTTGCATTTTTGATAATCATTTCAACATCCGTTGTAGATAAAGCTTGATAAAAAATTGTTTCTTTATCATTAAAGCAATACGACCCATTAAAAGTTAAATATCCATCAAAATATATTTCTAAATTAGGAAGTTGAACAGGCGATCTACCAGTTGCAATGCAAATTTTAATGCCATTATCTTGTAATTATTTTAATGTCTTAAGTATCTTTGGAGTTATTTTCTTTTTCTTTTCAATTAATGTTCCATCAATGTCAAAGAAACTTATTTTTATTTGATTCATTATTTATGTCCTCTATCAATTATCTTTCTTTTCTTGCATTATATCTAAAGTACCAATTTCCCAGGAAATTATTTACCTCTATTTGCGTATACGATAAATTTCTGCTAGAATACTTAACAATCAAGTTATCTATATATCGTCGAAATAAGGTCGACAGTATCTACCCTGAGCCATAAATTCAGGACTATAGGTATCAGACGTCATAAATTGCTTTAAAGGACATCTTTTACCCGTGGCTCTTGGGTAAACTGTGTCCTTTTTTCATTTTTATTTTATGTTGGAGAAATGATGCAATTTTTAGACAAAATCTTTCATTTAGAGGATGCTCATACTAATGTCAAACGTGAATTAATTGCAGCCTTAACTACGTTTGTTTCATTGTCATACATCCTTTTTGTTAACCCTAATATTTTAAGTGCAGCTGGTATTAATAAAGGAGCTGCCTTTACCGTTACTGCAATTGCAACAGCAATTGGTTGTTTCTTAATGGGATTTATTGCAAATTATCCTATTGCCTTAGCACCAACACTTGGTAGTGCGGCCTTTTTCTCATATAACGTTGTTATCGGGATGCATATCAATTGGCAAACTGCTCTAGCTAGTGTATTAGTAGCTTCAATTTTATTCATTTTGATTACTGTTTTAAAACTTCGTGAAAAGGTTGTTGATGCAATTCCTCAGGACTTAAAATACGCAATTTCTGCTGGTATTGGCTTGTTCATTGCTTTTATTGGATTGCAAAATGGTAAATTGATCGTCGACAATAAATCATCTCTTGTTGGTCTTGGTTCATTTAACAATCCAGCAGTTTGGATCACCCTATTTGGTTTAATCTTAACAGTCATCTTAATGGCAGCTAAAGTACCGGGCTCAATTTTCATCGGAATGATTGTAACTGCTATTTTCGGAATGGTTATTGGTCAAATTCCAATGCCACACGGTATCGTTTCTGGAGCTCCAAGTATTGCACCTACTTTCGGTCAAGCAGTATTCCACTTAAAAGATATCAATACACCACAACTATTTATGGTTGTTTTAACATTCTTACTTGTTACATTCTTTGATACTGCTGGTACCTTAATTGGTATGACACAACAAGCTGGAATGGTTGATAAAAACGGTAAAATTCCACGAATTGGGAAAGCTTTCTTGTCAGACTCACTAGCTATGGTTGAAGGGTCTGTGTTAGGTACCGCTCCACTTGGTACCTCTGTTGAATCAAGTGCCGGTATCGCAATGGGTGGTAGAACTGGTTTAACTGCTATTTTCGTTGGTATTCTATTCTTAATCTCAATGATCTTCAGTCCACTTTTAGCAGTAATTCCAACCACTGTAACAGCTCCAGCCTTAATCATTGTTGGAGTGTTGATGGCAGGAAATCTTAAATACATTCATTGGGACAACTTTGAAATTGCCTTCCCCTCCTTCTTAGTAGTAGTTGGTATGCCTTTAACGTACTCAATTTCTGATGGCTTAGCCTTAGGTATGATTGCTTATCCAATTACAATGATTGCTTCTAAGCGCTATAAAGAAGTATCACCAATGATGTATATTTTGTTTGTAATATTCGTTATCTTCTTCTTAATTACTAATATGGGCTAATTAATAATCTTTTTTCAAGCTAGTAACGCTATCTCTTAAGATGCAAGCATTGCTAGCTTGTTTTTTTGACTCAATTTTCATTAAATCAAATTATGAGGTGAGACAAAATGGAATTCAACGAACAAATAAAATGCCTTAGAGAAGAAAATAACTTAACTCAGGAAGAGATGGCCAAGAAACTGAATATAACTAGACAGGCGATCTCTAACTGGGAAAATAATCGTAACCTTCCAGATTTTGAAATGATTATTTGATTGCAGAAACATTTGATGTTTCCCTCGATGAATTAATTTTAGAAGATAAAAAGATGAATAAAATTGAGCAAATTTTGATTAATGATGGTAAAAGAACACGTGTGGAAAAATTTAATATGGTCACTACTATCATCGGGAATGTATTCATTATTTTAGGAATTATTTTCTTCTTAATTAGTGCTATTTCTGTTTCTTACATTGATCGTAGCGGTGTTTTACACGAAAACTTTTTCTTAGTTCCATTAGGCTATCTTTCATTATTTGTAGGGATATTGATCATTATTGCCCGGGTAATAAATTCGATTCATCTTGCAATTAAAGAAAGAAAAAATAATTAAACTTAAATTTTACGTGAGTAATATGCGATAATTAGGATAAAAATAACAATGGAGAATTATTTTTATGGCAGTCAAACCTATTATTCATGATGAACTTTCTTTAAAATTTAAGTCTCTACCAGCAACTAAACAAGATTTAGGAGCAGCTACTGATTTAAAGGACACTTTACTCGCTAATAAGGATAGAGCAGCCGGTCTAGCCGCAAATATGATTGGTGTTCAAAAGCGAATTATTGCTTTATTTGTTGGACCACTCCCAATTATGATGCTTAACCCAATCATTGTGACCCAAGATGATAAATATTTAGCGTACGAGGGATGTCTTTCTTTAACTGGCGAACGCCCAACTGAAAGATACAAGAACATTACAGTTAAATATCAAAATGAAAATTTAGAAACTCGGCAACAAAGTTTCTCTGATTTTACTGCTGAGGTAATTCAACATGAGATTGATCATTGTAATGGAATTTTGATTTAATTAAAAAATTTTTACGTATAGTATTTTTCACAAAAAAGGTAGAGTACTCGACCTGAAAATCGAATACTCTACCTTTTTTTATTTTAGAATTGTCGATTCGTTGGACCACGTTCGATTTTAATTCTAACTATCAAATGGACTAAATTATATAGCAAAGTTAATGCTAATAAAATTATCCAAAACGCAATAAACGCATAAATAATTAGTAAAATAGCTGGAAAAACGCCTAAAAAAGTTGCTACTAAACTATCAGCTAGCTTCAGCTTCTTATTAAGAATTTCCTCTCTAACTAATTGATAGAACTTAAATCCTAAATAGCCTGAGCCCGCAATTCCAAATAGTCTTAGTAAAAGATCAACGTTTACAAAAGCAAAAATCATACTAAATACAATGTAAAAAATATCAATTACAACCATAAAAATTCGCACTATTTTCGTAATCACATGGTCTTCTTCTAATTTTTGTTCCATATCAATAAGATAATAAATAATTCCACATACGCCCACTAATCGATACAACCAACTTAAATTTTTTAAGGCTAAGAAGATTATGACTATACTCAGAATGATCCCAATCACACCGATCATATGGTTTAACTTTCTATTTTTAATAATTAAGTCTGGGCGCATCTAATCATTCCTTTCCTTTTCCTATAGTTTTCGGTTAGTTCCGTCATGTTCAACCTTAATTCTGACAATTAGGTGAATCAGATTATAGGCTAAAGTAAAAATCAAAAGGAAGAGCCAAAGAATGTCTTTAGGAGTAAGTAATATAAGCAAGATTGCAGCTCCGAGTCCAAGACAAATTGCGACTATACTCTCCCCAAATTTCAGTTTTTTATTCTTCAAATCTTTACGAAATACCGCGTTCGTCTTAAAGCCTAAATATCCTGCACTTATAATGCCAAAAGCTAGTAATAAATAATTTAAATTAATGAAAGCAAAAACAATACTAGTCAGCTCATAAATTATTCCAAGGATAATAAAAATAATCTTCTGCGTCCTATTAATTGCCTTACTATCTTCAAGCATCTGTTCCACATCAATCCAGTAGTAGAGAATAACTGATACGACAATGAAAGTAAGTAGCCAACCAATATTTTTCAATGTGAAGAAAACCATCATCAAAGCAATCAACAAGCTGATAATGCCAAAATACTTATCTTGCTTTTTTCTTTTTGCTAGTTCAATCCATCTTTTATCGTCCATCTACTCACCTTCCTTTTTATTTGATTAATTTAGAAACAAATACACAGATTACCACAATTTTTTAGATTATTTTATCTAAAATAATATCATCTTAGAAAATATTTGCAATATTTTATTAATAATGTTTTAATCTAAAAATAAATTTTATTTTGGAGAATGAACGATGACAATTGGCGAAGCTTTAAAAGATGAACGTTTAAAACTAAATTTAACTCAAAAAGAAATGGCAGCAAATATCATGTCTCGATCTCAATATGGTAAAGTTGAGAAAGATTTACATGATATTTCTGCCTCGGTTTTACTCAAGCTCCTTGAATTTCATCATATCTCTCCTGACTTCTTTTTTAAGCAAGTATTATCACCACAAACAGGAAAAGATTCTGAAACACAGCTACTACATGAATTAAAGACTGCATTTTTTGAACAAAATACAAATGAATTAAACTATTTATTTGGTAAATCTGAAAAAATGTCTTTATCAAAATTCACGATTTACCAAATAATTCTTTTAAAAGCTATGCTAACTCAAAATGTAAAAGATGTTCCTAGTGAAGTAAAAAATTATATTCAATTTCAACTTTTCAAAAATGAAAATTGGTCAAACGATTTAATGATGCTTTCCTTCTTTGGAAGCGCAACAATGTTTCTTTCTCCAGAAAATTTAGATATTCATATGACAAGTGTCATCAAAAAATATTCAAATATTAGTACTTTCTCTCTAAAAGTTCAAAAACTTATTTCATCTGTCACTCTTAATTATCTTTATTACACACATTCTTCCCCTAACAAAAAAATTTGGTATCAATGCTTTACCCTACTTGATAATCTCTCTATTGACCCCTCTTTAAGCCATTACAGAATAATCAATTTATACTTCAAAGCTTTTCTAAAGAAAGATTTTATTAAACTACAGGCTATTAAGTCTCTCTTGGAAGAATGCGGAGATACTCGAATTAGTTCTTTATTGCCCAAATAAGAATGCTCAAATACGAGCATTCTTATTTTTTCATAATATAGTCCGTATAATTTTAGTTATCTTATCAGAATCAGAAAAGGAAAGGAGATATTCTATGTATCTTACTATCCCAAATTTTTAACAAGTAATTAAATTGTATATTTTTGGAGGAAAGAAAAATGAAAAAACAATCTTTAAAAAAATGGGCGGTTTTAGGTCTTGTTACTCTTGGACTAACCACAGCTTTTGCGGCATCTCAAACAGTCTACTATAGGGGAACGCCTGTATACTGGGAACATGGTAGAACAACAGGAGTTTGGTCTTATTCAAAAGTTCAAAGCCATATTTATCAACATTGTACAACTGCAAACGGCGTTTGGTCTGGATGGAAAGGCAGGGGTACTTTAGCAGTAGCTAATACTTGGATAGCCCCTCGTACTCACGCAACTGCTTATTGGAACTGTCGCTAATGAATAAGCGCACGTTAACAAAGCGTACCTCTCTTGTCAGGTACGCTTTACTTATATTACAAACTTTTCTTATTTTTCTATGGCTCCTTTTAGGCTTACGCGATCAATACATTTCTACCTGGACCAATTATTTAAACGACCAGTCCCCCTATACTCTTTATCTTAATAACATTCCACCGACAAAGAAAGATGAGATTCTAGCTTATTTGAATCAAGTTTCTCACCAGAAGAACTTTCTCTTAGTTCGTAAAGAAAATAATGACGACCTATTTAATATTGGTGTTATGGGAACTCCTAAAACCATCGATGTCCAACTTAGTTTTGGAGGCCAATCCCTATTAGACAAGTCTAAGATTAACAAAGTTCTCCAGTCTTCTAATCCTAATGCTAGTATTGGTCAAGCTAATGGAACCATTAATCAACTTGCTCCAATTTCAAGCTTTTGGTTTTCTCCACTAATTACTGTTTCAAAATTAGAAAGCCTAGTAAAAAATGAAGATACCCTTCGTGGAAACTATCAACTTGTTGGCGTAAACGATAAACAGACCTATGATAATATTATTAATCAGCTTCATAAAATAACTGACATCGAAAAAAGCGACTTCACATTTGTTCAAAGCGGGAGTGCTAGCAATGGTGACTTGCTTAAAGATAGCATTATTTTAGGAATTATCTTAACTTCTTGTGGACTTTTAGCTTTTTTCCTAATAGTTTTTTTAAACAATCTCAAAGAATATGGAAATCTTATCTTATTAGGTTGGTCGAAAAAAGATATCTTGTTTAAAATCTTTAAACCATATTTAGTTATCCTGAGTTTGACTGCACTTTTTCTTTGTGTATTTTCAACAATTTTTAATCTACGTTTTCCTCTTAGCTTCATTACTTTAGGAATTAAGACAGGAATTGTTACGTCATTTATTTTTAGTCTTACTTTTTTCTGTGCTGCAAGCTTAGTTATTATTTCAAAAAATATTGCTCTGATTAAGGGATATTATCCTAAAAAATTAATTTATTCTTTCTTTTTTGGATTTTATTTGTTACTAACGAGCGTTGTTATTGGTACCTGTCTTTACATTGACCAGCCTGCAAAATCAATTTCAGAAACTGCAACTCAAGCTCATCAATGGCATACAGTTTCTAAAATGGAAGTTCTCGCTTCAATGGACAGTGGTAATGATAGTGTACGTTCTTACGCCGACACCTCCTCTAAGATCAATCGCGATTTCTATGACCTTTACCGGCATTATGCTAATAAAGATGGAGTTTATTTCGTGAACTCTTTTTATGCTTCTAAAACTTATATTGAACAAATGACAGATGGCTATAAGGAAATGCCCTCTCATCCCTTCACTATCTTAACTGCCTCTCCCCACTACCTAAAAACGATTAACTTTACACTCTCCAATCAAGCATTAAAAGCTACTCAAAATGGAATTCGTGTAATTTACTTACCTAGTAACATTTCCGGAGCTGAGAAAAGAAAAACTATCTCTTATATAAAAGAAAGTATGCAAGAAGGCATTCGATCTTCAGATATTTCAACTAAATTTACTCGATCTCGTAAATTCAAATTTATAACCTATTATCCTCAAAAATCTATCTTTCTTTGGAACAATACTCCGCAAGAACCAACGGTAAGCAACTCTCCAATTATCTATGTTGCCAGCCCAGAAAACTTTTCTTTTGTAGAAATAGGTAACTTATTTGCATCGGGATTAGGAGGTTCGTTTAAATTTAAAAATTCTGCAGTGCGTAAACAAGTTCTTTCTCCAGATAATTTATCTAAATATCACTTAGCAGACAATAAATTAAACTTTGCGACTGTCCAGCAGTACATAGATGGGGTTCAAAAATCACTCTGGCAAACTCTAGCTATGTTCGGTTTGGTGATTATATTATTGATTATTCTCTTAATCTTACTTGTAGGTGTCTTAGCCTTTACTTACAAAAAGCTTAACTATGAGACTCTACTGATTAAACATTTTTTAGGTTTCTCATTCAGACAGCTTTACACTCTACCACTCATTATGATTAGCACAATTAATGGAGGAGCTTTACTCATTATCTTAATTAGCCACAGTAAGATTGGAGTTCTAATAGAAATTTTAAATTTAATTTTACAGCTTTTAATTTTTTATTTAGCATTAAAAACTCACTTTGCTCAAAAAATGATAGAAAGGAATTAGACTAATATGATCGATGTAATCAAAGTTCAAAATCTTACCAAAAATTTTGGAAAAAGAATTATCATTGATAATTTAAATATGAGAATCAAGCAACAAGAATTCGTCGCAATTGTAGGTCCATCAGGATGTGGCAAATCCACCCTGCTCAACATTTTAGGTTTACTAGAAGATTGGAGCGATGGAACAGTCGAATTATTCGGACAGCCTCTTCCGTCACTCAACAGTAAACGAGCAATCATGTTAAGACGTAATACGATTAACTATCTCTTTCAAAGTTTTGCCCTAATTTCTAATAAAACAGTCAAAGAAAATCTTTATTTGGCTACTTACTTTAAAAAAATAGATAATAATAGGCGTGATAAATTAATTGATCAAATCCTTACTGAGCTAGACATATTCCATACTAAAGATGAACAAGTTTCTATTCTTTCTGGTGGAGAACAGCAACGTGTCGCCCTTGCTCGAACTATTTTAAAGCCTGGGGATCTCGTTTTAGCAGATGAACCAACTGGAGCTTTAGACGATCAGCATGCTAAAGAAGCCTTAAATTACATTATTCAGCTACGTGACAAATATCAAAAAACGGTAATCATGGTTACCCATAATTTAGAGCATGCTCAGCAGGCTGATCGAATAATTTACTTAAATAAATAAAATATTTCTATTTGAATAAGAACTATTTTTACAAAAATAGCTCTTATTTTTTTAATCATTTTATGTTGACAAACGTAAACTAAAAGTTATATGATTACACTTGTAAACGAAAGGAAAGTAATAATGAACGAAAAAAATTTATCTTCCATTTCAGACAATGAATGGGAAGTAATGCGTATTGTCTGGACATTAGGTGAAACTCATACAAAGCAAATCCTAAAAGAACTTCGGGCGAAAAAAGATTGGTCAGATTCTACTATCAAAACTTTAATTAGACGTCTCGTTCAAAAAGGCTGGTTAACTGCTAAGCACGAAGGACGACGTTATACCTACACTGCTACTGTTAGTCAGACAGACATGATGTACAACGAAGCTAAAACCTTATTAAACCGAATGTGTGACATGCATAAGGGCGAAGTGATCCTAAAACTTTTAAAGGACTCACCCATTTCTAAAGGCGATTTAATGAAGATGCAAGAAGAAATTAGTCAAAAAGAAAAAACAGCCCCCAACATGGTCCCATGTAACTGTTTAAAAAACGGCTCTACCATTTGTTAGGAGGTCTTAAAAATGAATATTAGTCAAATCCTTGTCTTAATTATTGGAATAATTTTAATTGGCTTTATTGTTTGGTGGTTCTTTGGCAAACATAAAGAAGCTACGGGAAGCGGAACTATTGTTAATGATGAACAAACTGCAACAATTGTAGTTAACGGTGGATACTCTCCCTCAACTGTAGTTTTGAAGAAAGGGATACCTGCACAAGTCAACTTTGATATGCGCGATTCTACTGCCTGCTTATCACATGTTGTCTTTGAACAATTGGGCATTAATAAAGATCTAACTAAACAAAAAATCACTACAGTTAATATTCCAACCGACAAGACTGGTACTTATAACTTTGCCTGTGGAATGGACATGTTTCATGGAAAAGTAATTGTTAAATAAAGAAAGGAACTACTAAAATGAGTATTTTTTCAAAAAAACAAACTAAAAAAGTCGTCGTCAATGCAGAAAATCATGGCTATAAACCGGATACTATTACTTTTAAACAAGGTAAACCAGCTCAATTAAAATTTATTCCTTCTGACAATATGGGCTGTATGAACGAAGTAGTTTTTAAAGACTTGAATATAGATGACAAACTTGATGGTAAAAAAGAAGTTATTGTCAATATCCCTACAGACAAGCCTGCTACTTATAATTGGAGTTGCGGAATGGACATGTTTCATGGGAAGGTTGTTGTTAAATAATGAAGTTATCAAACATTAAAAGATTTTGGATATCTTTTATCCTCTCTATCCCAATGCTTATTCAAATGTTTGCAATGCCATTTCATTGGATGATGCCAGGATATAATTGGATTGCTCTTATCACAACCACAATCATTATGGCAATCTCTGCACTTCCTTACTGGAAAAGTGCTATTGCTGCTTTCAAAAAGCATAGTGCTAATATGAATACCTTAGTGGCTACTGGCACAGCTGTTGCTTACTTCTACAGTATCTTTGCCATGATCACTAACCGCCCCGTTTACTTTGAAAGTGCAGCATTTGTTACGGTCTTCGTCTTATTAGGCGACGCTATGGAAGAAAAGATGCACGATAACGCATCAAATGCCTTAGGTAAATTAATGGGTTTACAAGCAAAAGATGCAGAAGTTCAAAGAGATGGTAAATTTGTAAAAATTCCACTGGATCAAGTTCAAGTTGGTGATATTATTCGCGTTAAGCCAGGTGAAAAAATTCCAGTTGATGGTGAAATTTTAGAAGGGGTCACTACACTTGATGAATCAATGGTTACTGGTGAAAGTATGCCAGTTGTCAAAAAAGTTGGTGACACCGTTGTAGGATCAACTATTAATAGTAATGGCGCAATTACTTTCAAAGCTACTAAAGTTGGTTCTGACACCATGCTTGCTCAAATAGTTGACTTAGTTAAAAAAGCTCAAACTAGTCATGCCCCAATTCAAAACTTAACAGATAAAATTTCTAATATTTTTGTCCCTGCTGTCATGATCATTGCTATTTTAACTTTTATCATTTGGTACTCATTCCTTGGAGCAACCGCTGTTGAAGCAATGCTTTTTGCAGTTAGCGTGATCGTTATTGCCTGCCCATGTGCTTTAGGACTTGCTACTCCAACCGCTTTAATGGTTGGTACTGCTCGTAGCGCTAAAATGGGAGTTTTGATCAAGAACGGTGAAGTTCTTCAAGACGTTAGTGACTTAAATACTGTTGTCTTTGATAAAACAGGTACTATCACTGTTGGTAAACCTGAAGTTACTGATATTGTCGGTGACGAAAAACAAGTTTTAACTATTGCTGCAAGTCTTGAGGAATCTTCTGAACACCCTCTTGCTACAGCAATTATCAAAAAAGCCGAAGCTGAAAAATTAGCAATTGAAAAAGTTGATGACTTTGAAGCTATTGAAGGTAAAGGCGTTAAGGCTAATTATCATGATCAAACAGCTTTTGTAGGAAGTAATCGTTTATTAGCTGATGTCAATATTTCCCCGGAAATGAATACAAAAGCTACAAAATTACAAGAAGAAGCTAAAACTGTTGTTTATGTCGGCCTAAACCGTGAAATCATTGGCTTAATTGCTATTCAAGATGTTCCTAAGCCAAGCTCTAAAGAAGCTATCAGCGAACTTAAGAAACGTGGATTAAAGACAGTAATGCTTACAGGCGATAATGAAAAAGTTGCTCAAGCAATTGCTAATGAAGTTGGAATTGACCAAGTTATTGCTGGTGTTTTACCAAACGAAAAAGCTGAGCATATTCAAGAACTTCAACAACATGGCGACAAGGTAGCCTTTGTTGGGGATGGTATCAATGATGCCCCTGCTCTTTCAACAGCTGATGTTGGAATTGCCATGGGCTCTGGTACTGATATTGCAATTGATTCTGGTGGTATTGTTTTAGTTCAAAATGACTTACGCGGTGTAGTACGTGCCCTAGATATCTCAAGGAAGACCTTCAATCGTATTAAATTAAACCTCTTCTGGGCCCTCATTTATAACACAATTGGTATTCCAATTGCAGCTGGATTATTCGTTAGTTTAGGCTTTACTCTAAGCCCTGAACTAGCAGGTTTAGCTATGGCATTTTCATCTGTTTCAGTTGTTGGTAGTTCATTAATGCTTAATAAAACAAAAATTGCTGGTGATACAGCAAAGGCATAGTCACTTGACTATGCCTTTTTTAGAATTAACTATCATTTTATAATTCTTAATCACCGAAATATTGTATTTCTTCTCCAAAACTTGTTTCCATTTATATTTTTAGATTATTCTATTTATTACCTAGTACATAATTTATCCATTTTATACCCCACACTATGCACTCATGGGGTACAAAATAGATTTTTTATTCAGAATATATTTTCTTCATAAAGAAATTATTTGCACAAAGTCATATGAATTTACCTTATAAAGCAAATTGCATTGAAATATTGTTAAAATTTACTTTATAGAGAAAATATACTCGACTAAAAGGCGGAATTCTATGTTTGAAATTTTTTATTGGTCTCTAGGACTATTCCTAGCAAGTTTAGGAATATTTATTTTTGTTTTAACTCACGAAAGACGGTCAATGTGGGCTGGATTCACTTTGACTACCACTTTGATGTTTTTAGGATTTTTAGCTATTGATACGATTATTATTATCGATACCAAATTTCCCGGTCATCATCAAATAATCTCGCAAATCTTACTCTTACTCGCTGTCGGTATTGCATTATTAATCTTTTTATTCGTGATTTTACTCATTTTAATGTTTGTCTATAATGGCATTAAAATATTATTCAAAGAAGGAACTAAATGGAGTAACTTTCTTTCTTTAGGGATGGGAGTAGCAATACTATTTTTAATTTTTGGTTTTCCCTTGCTTGGTCGCTTTAATACACAGCCATGGTTTCGTTTCATTTATCTATTTTTGTCACTCAGCATCTTCTATCTGATCTTTATTATGGTGATGTACACTTTAACGTCTTGGCTTAACTTAATTAATATTCGACAAAAACCATTAAACTACGTTGTGGTGCTTGGTGCTGGATTAATTGGCAAAAAAGTTACACCACTTTTAGCCAGTCGCATTAACCGCGGAATTGAAATTTATAAGCGGAATCCTGGCTCAAAAATTATCATGTCTGGCGGACAAGGTCCAGATGAAGCAATTCCTGAATCTCATGCAATGGCTGCTTATGCTGAGGAGCACGACGTTCCTAAATCTGATATCATCATTGAAAATAAATCTAAAACAACTAACGAAAATCTCAAATTTTCCCACAAGTTAATGAAACCCGACTCACGCTTTTGCCTAGTCACCAACTCTTATCATGTTTATCGTGCACTTGTTTTAGCAAAACGCCAAGGACTGCAATGCATCGGTTATGGCGCAAAAACCAAATGGTATTTTACCTTGAATGCTTTTATCCGCGAATTCATTGCTTATCTTGTGATAACTAAGAAATTGCAGGCAACTATGATTGGTCTTATCGGCTTGATGACCTTACTGCTAGCAGGAATGTATTACTTATCGATCATTTTAGGATTATAACTTTATTTACAAAACGGCTTAGTAATTTATTTACTAAGTCGCTTTTTTGTCTATTTCTCTTTATATTTATTAAAAAATTTTGTCATTTCTTTACCAAAAGTAGGCATCCCGCCCCATTCAAAACTTTCTAAAATCAATTCACACTTTTTTAAATGCATCTCTTTTTTATCACTGTGATAAGCAATCAGTTCCTCGTAAAAAGTGAGCATTTCCCGATAAAGAAAAAATTCAGGAAGTACATTAAGTTGCTTACCTAAGTCAATAAGTCCTTTTGCTTCACTATCCTTTTTTTCTTCAATTCCTTGTTGTAACACATTTAACAAAATCGCAAATAATATTTCATCTTGTCTTTCAACTTTTTTCTTTTCTAAAGCTTTAACAATCTGTTTAATTATTTGCCGATTACTATCAAAATCATACAAATCCACGAAATTCGCATAGACTGATAATTTATGGGTATCATATTCTGGCATTAAAAATATCTTTTCTTTTAGCTTATTTCTTAAATTAAAGTCAAAAGTTTTGGGATCATCTTTTTCTGATTCTAAAAATCCATCAATGATTAATAGCATCTCATTCTTCAAATCATCTTCAACATCTAATTTAACCGCTTTTTCTTTAATCTTTTTAATTTTAGCTAATGAATTATCGGAATAATTTGCCTTGGTTACTTCCTCAAAAAGAGCATTTACCTGATTTAATTGTTGTTGATGAGGATCAATTTCTAGCTTTTCAAAAAAATTTTTAACTGGGATCGCATTATGCGTCAATAGCAACAATAAATCATCAGCAGTAATTCTATGAATATTCTTTTCAACTTTTGAATAATAGGACTGGCTAACAATTCCAGCTGAAAATTCTTGCTGATTTTTATTTTGTTTTATTCGATATTCTTTAAGCAATTCACCAACAGTCATTCTTTACTCCTTAAAATTATTCGAATACGACTACTTTTGAAATGATTATACTTTCCTGATATTATTAAATCAACATTAAATTTAAAGGAGCAAATAACTATGAAAACTTTCAAAATTCGTGGCGGTCTTGATGACTCAGCCGTAGCAAACACTGACGCAAAATTACAAGATAACTTATACTTAGCTACTAATTCAAAATGGCTTGAAAAAGCTGAAATTCCTGCCGATCGTCCTATGATTGGCAGTTTTACAGAGTTAGATATTAAAATTAAGAAGCAACTATTACAAGATTTTGATGACTTTGCTTCTAACAATAAAGTCCTCCCTAAGATTGCGAATTTAGACAAAGCTGTTCAGCTATACCAGCTAGCATTGAATTTTAAGCAAAGAGATGCCCAAGGAGCTAACCCTATCCAAGCAGATCTTAAAAAGCTTACTTCTCTAAAGAACTTTTCAGATTTTGACGAACATACTGTTGATCTAGTTAAGTCGGTACTTGCTTTTCCTTTTAATCTTAGCGTTGACGTTGATATGAAAAATACAACTAAAAACGCTCTTTACTTCGGTTCGCCAGAAACATTCTTACCTGATGCTGGCAACTACAAAGATTCTTCTGCTGATGAGTTATTATCTATTTTCGAAAAACAATCAGTGCAGCTTTTAAAGCTTGCTGGCTTTAATGAAAATGACAGCAAAAAATATGCTGCTTCTGCAATTAAATTTGATAAACTTCTAGCTCAATACAAAAAATCACAAGAAGAACTAAACGATATTGCTGCTGCTTATAATCCTTACCCACTTTCTGATTTTAAAGCAGCTTTTACTAACTTAAATATTGATCAATTACTTAATGGGCTACTCCCTAATTTACCTGAAAAAGTCATTGTAATTGAGCCTAAATTCTTAGAACACATTAATGAACTATTAAGTCCCGATAATTTCGAAGAACTGAAGAGTTGGCTTATAGTTAGCTTCATTAATCGCTACGCTAGCTATCTGTCTCAAGAGTTTCGTGAAGCAGCCTTTACTTACGATCATGCAGTATATGGAGCAAAAGAACTACAAAGCCAAGCAAAGCAGGCTTATGGAATTGTTAATGACGTACTAGGCGAAGTCATTGGTCTTTACTATGGTCAAACTTACTTTGGTCCAAAAGCTAAAGCGGACGTAGAACAAATGATTAAAAAAATTCTTGCAACTTATAAAACAAGACTTCAAAACAACGACTGGCTTACACCTGCTACGCAAAAGCAAGCTCTAAAAAAGCTTAATGCGATCACATTAAAAATCGGTTATCCCGATAAACTTAGCGACTTATATGATCAAATTCAAGTCTCATCAGACAAATCTTTATATGAAAACATTATCGCTGCTAATCAAACAAAACTTGTCTATAATTTTAGCCAATTAAATGAACCCGTTGATCGGACTCTTTGGGGCGCTGATCTTCCAGCAAATGAGATTAATGCGGGTTATAATCCAACAAATAATGATATTACTTTCCCGGCAGGAATCTTACAAAAGCCTTTTTACAGCTTAGACAATACACTAAGTGAAAACTTAGGTGGCATTGGAGCTGTTATTGGTCATGAAATTACCCATGCTTTCGACCCAAATGGTTCAAAATTTGACGAAGTTGGCAATATTCGTAATTGGTGGAGTGATGAGGATTATGCCAAGTTTAATGAGCTGTCTCAAGCTGAAATCACTTTATTTGACGGTATTGTCTGTGGCGGGATTAAAACGAATGGTAATCTAACTGTTGGTGAAAATGTAGCTGATTTAGGTGGTCTTGCAGCTGCAGTAGAAACTGCAAAAAAAGAAAATGGTAATTTACAAGAAGTATTTCAAAGTTGGGCTAAAATCTGGCGTGGTAAAATGACACCTCAAATTAGAAAAACGCTTATTTCCTATGACCCACATGCTCCACGAGAACTGAGAGTTAATGTTGCCGCTCAATCTATCGATGACTTTTATACTGCTTTTAACATTAAGCCTGGTGATGGCATGTGGTTAGATCCCGAAAAACGAGTACATATTTGGTAATTTAAAACGCAAAAAATATTCTAAGCTAAATAGTAAATTAGTTATTCGACGGAATAATTGATTCACTATTTTTGTTCTCTTGTAGAATTGAAATAGCAGTAAAACAATATGCCATAGACGCTTTAGACACTTGATGTCGTACAAAAAACTGGCAGTTTTGCTTAACATTTTAGTAATCTCTTCGAAGAATGTGGACATTTGATGTCGAGTTTAGAAAATTAGATCTAACTTCCTAAGCAAATAAGTTTTACTACTAGCTTAGGAGGTTTAATTATGCAAGTTATATTCGGAATTGATATAAGCAAGTCTACTTCTACTGTCTGTGAATTAATTGGTCAAAGCAAAAATGAAATGATTTAATTTCTAGAATGGTTAAACTGGCTAAATCTTTACCAAATCATGATCTTGAGAATCTAGAAAGTATTCCCGGTTTTGCTCAAACTATTGCTGTTAGAATATTAGCTGAATTAGGTGATATTCGTAGATTTTCTAGCCCAAATAAGATCAATGAAGTAATCGAAGGTAAAGGCGTTAAGGCTAATTATCATGATCAAACAGCTTTTGTAGGAAGTAATCGTTTATTAGCTGATGTCAATATTTCCCCGGAAATGAATACAAAAGCTACAAAATTACAAAATGTAATTTATTTTTATAGTGATAATTAGTTTTCCTCAAATAAAAAATCAGTTCTATCTTAACGATATGGGCTGATTTTTTATTTTCTTAATTTTTGCTCCAGTTTGTTGTTCATCTTAGTTTTTTGCAATCTCCCTTTCACTTTATGAGTAGTTTTATTTAAAGTTTGGATACCCTCGTCTTATAATGAAGCTGGTAGTCAAAAATTATAGATGTTAAAAAGGGAGAATAATATGTTGTCAAAAAACAATTTTAAAGAACGTCTCCGTAAAATGGAG
>CANOQA010000015.1:0-15038 GCA_947568765.1 uncultured Lactobacillus sp.
AAAAAAATACCTCATAATTATTAGATTTTATGTCTAACAATTATGAGGCACTTCAGTTTAACATTATACTCACTTAGCATTTTTTATTTATTCTTTTTTAAATAGAGGTGGTATAAAACGGAAAATCCAAGTAAAACAAATGTTGTACCTTCTAGCCATCCACCAATTACGTCTGAGGGATAGTGGACATGACAGAAGATCCTAGTGTAACCAATAAAAAGTGGGAAAATACTCCAAATAATAATTAAAATAGTGCGCCAGGATTTATTTTTTACTAAAAGGATAGTTAAGACTATTAGAATACCAAAGAAAGTTGCACTACCTACTGAGTGGCCCGATGGAAAGCTATAACCATCAGCAAAAACTAAATGGTGAACTAAGGGGCGATGACGTTCAACGACATGTTTGGTAATCCAATTATAACCATTGGCACAGATCATTAAGCCGGCTGAGAAGAAAGCATAGGCGAATCTTTTGGCAATCAGCAAGCAAATAAATAAAATTATCGTAGCAATGGTTAAAGTACTAGTATTACCAATTACTGTTAATTTAGTGGCAATCGCTACATTAGTAGGATTGTTGTTAGAAAGTAGATGAATAATAGTTTTGTCAAAAGAATGTATAAAAGGATTTTTATAAATGACCAAGAGTGCCCAAATTACATAAAGAATTAAAAAAATAAATCCAGGAATAAGGGTATCGTGGATAGTTAAATTGTTATATTTCTTTTTCAAAAAAATTTCTCCCCTTGTAATTTCTAGTAGATGTGGTAAATTATAATCATTATCCATCAAAAAATAAAGACTAGGGAGTAGTAACAAGTCAGAGTTGTTATTAGAGATGAGCTGGTTGGTGTAAAGCTTAACAATGATGCTGTGAACTTGCCCTAACGACAGGTCTATCGTTTGCCTTCCGCGTTAAGGGGCACGAGTGTCACACATTGAATGTGTGGAACTTAGGTGGTAACGCGAAATTAACTTCGTCCTATGATTTTAATCATAGGGCGTTTTTTAGTTTTAAGGAGAGATATTTTTGTATAATCACAAAACTGTAGAAAAAAAGTGGCAAAAATACTGGGCTGAGCATGATACTTTTAAGACAGGCACTGATCCTAAGAAAAAGAATTATTATGCTTTAGATATGTTCCCATTTCCATCTGGTAAAGGTCTTCATGTAGGACACCCCGAAGGATATACTGCAACTGATATTGTTTCAAGAATGAAGAGAGCCCAAGGCTATAACGTTCTTCATCCAATGGGCTGGGATGCATTTGGTCTTCCAACTGAACAATATGCCTTAAAGACTGGTGAAGACCCAGAAAAAGTTACTAAAGAAAATATTGCTAACTTTAAAAAGCAGCTGAATAAGCTGGGTTTTTCGTATGATTGGGACCGCGAAGTTACTACTTCTGATCCAAATTACTATAAGTGGACTCAATGGGTTTTTGAACAAATGTATAAGAAGGGCTTGGCATATGAAGCTGAAGTTCCCGTTAACTGGTCTCCAGATCTAGGCACAGTTGTTGCAAATGAAGAAATTGTTGATGGTAAGACTGAACGTGGTGGCTATCCAGTTTACCGTCGAAATATGCGTCAATGGATGCTTAAGATGACAGCTTATGCTGATCGTTTGCTCGAAGATTTAGATGATTTAGATTGGCCAGAGCCAGTTAAAGAAATGCAAAGAAACTGGATCGGTCGCTCAGAAGGAGCTCAGGTTACTTTTAAGGTTAAGGACAGTGATAAAACATTTGATGTCTTTACTACACGTCCTGATACTTTATTTGGAGTTAGTTACACTGTTTTAGCTCCTGAAAGTAAGTTAGTTCAAGAAATTACAACTCCTGAACAAAAAGAAGCTGTGGATGCTTACATTAAGAAAATTGAATCAAAGTCTGATCTAGAAAGAACTGATCTAAATAAAGATAAGACTGGTGTCTTTACTGGTGCTTATGCCATTAACCCAGTAAATGGAAAAGAAGTTCCGATTTGGATTTCTGATTATGTTTTAGCAAGTTATGGTACTGGTGCAGTAATGGCAGTACCAGCTCATGATGATCGTGACTATGCTTTTGCAACTAAATTTGGTTTGCCAATCAATCGAGTTATTGAAGGTGGAAATTTAGAAAAAGAAGCCTTTGGTGGAGATGGTAAACACATCAATTCTGAATTCTTAGATGGCTTAAACAATGAAAAAGCTAAGAAGAGAATGATTGAGTGGCTTGAAGATCATAATGTAGGTGAAAAGAAAGTTAACTATAAACTTCGTGACTGGGACTTTAGTCGTCAACGTTACTGGGGTGAACCAATTCCTGTAATTCACTGGGAAGATGGTACTACTTCACTAGTTCCAGAAAATGAATTACCATTACGTTTGCCACATGCAACTGACATTAAGCCATCAGGTACTCCAGAAAGTCCACTTGCCAATTTGACTGATTGGGTAAACGTTGTTGATGAAAATGGTCGAAAAGGTAAGCGTGAAACTAATACTATGCCTAACTGGGCAGGTTCAAGTTGGTACTACTTACGCTATATTGATCCACATAACGATAAAGAATTGGCTGACTATGATTTACTTAAGAAGTGGCTCCCTGTAGATCTTTACATTGGTGGGGCAGAACACGCTGTTCGTCACTTACTCTATGCTAGATTTTGGCACAAGGTTCTTTATGACTTAGGTGTTGTACCAACTAAAGAGCCATTCCAAAAGCTTTATAATCAAGGTTTGATTTTAAAGAATCATGAAAAGATGTCTAAGTCTAAAGGAAATGTTGTTAATCCTGATGAAGTAATCGATGAATATGGTGCAGATTCACTTAGAATGTACGAAATGTTCATGGGCCCATTAGATGCTTCAATTGATTGGGATGATAATGGTCCTGCATCTACTAAGAAATTCTTAGATCGTGTATGGCGCTTATTTGTTAATGATCTTGACCTAAAGGCAATCCCTCAAGAAAAAATTGTTGACGAAAATGATGGCGAACTTGATAAGGTATATGCCGAGACTGTCAAAAAGGTTACAGAAGACTTTGAAGCTTTACACTTTAATACTGCAATCAGTCAAATGATGGTCTTTATGAATGCAGCTCAAAAAGCTAAGACTATTCCACGTGAATATGCAGAAGGATTTGTACAACTTCTTGCTCCTGTTGCACCTCACATGATGGAAGAAATTTGGTCAGTATTTGGTCATGATGAATCTATTGCATATGCGAAATGGCCAGAATATGATTATGCCAAATTAGTTGAATCAACAGTTGAAATTATGGTTCAAGTTAATGGTAAGCTTCGCGGCAAATTTAAGGCTGCTAAGGATAGTGATAAAGATACCTTAGAAAAAGAAGCTCTTGCTCTTGATCATGTTCAAAAATTCTTAGAAGGAAAAGATGTCAAGAAAGTCATCGTTATTCCAAACAAAATTGTTAATATTGTTGCTAAGTAATTTAAGTTTTTCCTAAATAATTAATATTTGTAAATACAATTTACATTAATGAGTAATATATAATTCAGACGCTTAACTGGATATAGGGAAAATTTATCTTTATGGAAAACAATACTAAAAATACTAAAGAGACAATGGTCAAAGGCTCCGCATGGATGACTTTTGGCTCTATTGTGTCACGAATTTTAGGAGCATTGTATATTATTCCATGGTATGCCTGGATGGGAAGTCATGGAAATATTGCCAATGCTTTAACAGCGAAAAGCTATAACATTTATAGTTTATTTATTATTATTTCTACCGCAGGTATTCCCGGAGCGGTTGCCAAGCAGGTAGCAAAATATAATGCTTTAAATGAATATGATATTGGGCGAAAACTGTTTAGACGCGGCTTAATTTTGATGGCCATGTTTGGTGTGATTTGTGCAGCAATTATGTACTTTGGTGCTCCAATTTTAGCTACTGATGATATCATTGGTGCCCTTTTGCATGGGGCTAAAAGTGATCCGCGTCAAGTTGCCGTGATGAGAAGTCTTTCTTATGCAGTTTTAATTATTCCAATTTTGAGTATCATGCGTGGGTATTTTCAAGGTTATGCAGATATGATGCCTCCAGCTATGTCTCAATTTGTTGAACAATTGGCACGTGTAATATGGATGCTATTGACTGCTTATATTATTATGCAAGTTCAACATGGATCTTATGTTCATGCAGTAGTTCAATCAAATTTAGCTGCAGCTATTGGTGCGGTATTTGGAATTTTGCTCTTAGTATGGTTTTTATATCGTAGACGAAATGAACTAAATGCATTAATGGAGCAATCAAATCATGCAATTAAAATTTCTACTGCTGGAATTTTCTGGGAGATTATTAATCAATCTATTCCATTTATTATCATTGACTCTGGAATTACCTTGTTCCAATTAATTGACCAGTATACCTTTCATCCAATGATTGCTATGTTTGTTCATGCTAGTTCTGATCAAATTGAATCATGGTATGCCTTATTTGGATTAAATGCAAATAAATTAATCATGATTATTGTATCTTTAGCAACTGCAATGTCAGTAACTGCTATTCCGCTTTTATCAGGTGCCCATGCACGACGTGATTATGCCAGCATTTCTAGCCAAATTGAAAATACCTTGGAATTATTCTTATTTGTTATGATTCCAGCTTCATTGGGTATGGCTGCTATTGCAACGCCAATTTATACAATTTTTTATGGCTACGATCAATTAGGTTCAAATGTCTTGTACTTATCATCATTTACGGCAATTAGTTTAGGCCTATTTACAGTTTTAATGGCAATTTTACAAGGTCTATCAGAGAACGGACTAGCTATAAAGTACCTGGTGTTAGGAATTATCATTAAATTTGCTGTCCAACTTCCGATGATTGAATTCTTTAAAGTATATGGACCACTCTTAGCTACGAATATTGGCTTGATTATTACCATCTGGCTTTCTTTAAAGCACTTAAAAGTTAGATACAGATATAATAGTAGTCGTACATCAAGACGGTTTATTGGAATTGCAATTTTTTCAATGGCAATGTTTGTGATAGTTACCGGGGTAGTTAATTTTGGTGGAAAAATCATTTCACCTGAACGTAGGCCAACCTCATTTGTTCTTGTTACACTTGCGGTAGTTATTGGTGGTTTACTCTATGCTTTTTTAACAGTGAAATTTGGTTTAGCTCAAAAGATCATTGGGCCAAAAGTTGATAGGGTCTTAGAAAAATTACATATTAGAGTTTAAAAGAGAAAAAGGAAACTTGAGTAAGATACTTACCTAAGTTTCCTTTTTTGCCCCTGCCAAGGAAGTCTATTATATAATATTTCCGAGAAAGTGAGGAAGAAAAATTGGATAATATGCTTGTATATGCTGCAAAAGAGAAGCGAAGTTTTAATGAATTTCCCTTAAATGAAGTAGATAGCATGATTTTTTCTCAATTAGCGTATTGTAATTTTGATACTTTTCCTCAGCATCATAGTTTACAAAGTTTGGCTTCTGATGACGAGATTAAGACTTTAACTCAAGGAAATCTTGGTGGAAAGAATACTGAAAAGTTAATCAAGATTATGCTAGAAAATCCCCGCTTTAAAAAACTATGTTGGCACAATGTGGTTAGTAAAGTAGATGCAAAAACACAAATGCAATTTAATGCTGTTACATTTTGTATTGCAGAAGATCAATACTATATTGCATATCGGGGAACAACGGCTACTACCATCGGTTGGAAAGAAAATTTTAATATGTCTTTTAATGATTGGGTACCAGCTCATTACTTTGCTCGTTCTTATTATCGAAAAATCAAAAATTTGTTTTCAGGGAAATTTTATCTTGGTGGGCATTCAAAGGGCGGAAATTTAGCTTTTGCCGTTGCATTGAACCTAAAAGAATCCGACCTGTCACAGATTGCTAGAATCGACTGTTTTGATGGACCAGGTTTTCATAATCAAGAACGATTAAAGAATAGATTCTTAAAATTAAAGGGTAAGATTCATAAATATATTCCGCAAGGCTCATTGATTGGGATATTACAAGATGATCTGATTGGGGAAAAAGATTATTGTACTGTTGTGGCAGCTTCTGGAAATAGTTTGCTCCAGCATGATATGTTTACTTGGCACGTTATTGATGATCGATTTGCAACCGTAAGGCAATTAGATAGCACATCTGAAGTTTCATGGAAGGCAATTGCTGAATGGCTAAAAAATACAAACGATACGGAAAGAAAAGATTTTATTGAAATGCTCTATCTAACGGTGAGTGACACTAATCAAATTTATTTCAGGAAACTGTTAACGCCTAAGACGACATATAAATTAGCTACTCGTTTGATAAAAAATAGTTCTACCCAAAAGAATGTTTGGGAACCAATAATAAGAAAACTTTTTAAAGCCTGTGTGAATTCAGGAGCAGCAGCTTTTAGTGAACAAAGAAAAAATCAATTATCAAACTTTAAAAGAATTTTAGATGAACAACGCAATAAATAGGTTAAGTTATAAAAATCTATCTTGAATTAAAAACTACCTGCTTATCTAGAAAAAGAGTAAAATAACGATTGAAAGAGGTGGACAAAATTGAAAAAAGATACATATATGACTTTACTAGGATTCCGTGATACTTGTTATAATGATTTCAATTTTGATATTGATGAGAAAGATTTTTATTTAGGAACTGATACCTATAAAAAAATTGACAAGATATTAAAGGATGCACAGAATGAACAATTATTAGTTCAGTTTGAAGAGGGTACTCATCTTTATCAAGATTATGATCCAGAATACTTGAGCGTAGCACAAAAGAGAGAAATTCAACATGATATTAATGCAGCTCGTAACTTTTTGGATAATTACGACGGGGATGCAGACGATAGGCATGATAATTATGCAGCTTACCTAGATGATAATTCTTTGAGTTATTCTTTTGGTCCAGATAGTAATTTAGATGAAGTACAAAATAATTTAAATGATATTGAAACCAATGGTGTAATCATCTGGCAAAGACGAAAAGATGAATATATTTTATTACCACATACCATTCATAGCCTTGAAAGAATTAAAAAACAGATTGCATCAAGTAAACGTGTCGATGATAAAAAATTGCGTTATGCAATGGAGCGCTTATTTGACAATATAACTGATTTTCTTAAGCCATTTAGTGATAGTGAATTAGGAAAATACGAAAATACAATTTCACAGGAGCTTAGAGATAATTTGGAACATTATGCTTTAAGTGTTCAAACTGATGCACGTGAAGTAGCTGCAGATAAATTAACTAAATATGCAGTGCAACTTGCAGAAAAAGAAAATAATGACAGTATTTAAAGTAAAGCTCATCGATTAGATGAGCTTTTTTGGATAGGGCAAAATGAAATCTATTTCACAAGAATTAATATCTAGAGTAATAAAGAAAAGAAAAAGTGCTACCCATAAAGGTAATTATGGCCGCTTACTCCTAATTGGAGGAAGTAAAAAATATGGTGGAGCACTGATTATGGCAGCAGAAGGCGCATTAAACAGTGGTGCAGGCTTAGTGACAGTTGCTACAGACCAAGTCAATATTGCCGCTTTACATACTAGAGACCCAGAGATTATGGCTCTTAATTGGGATGAAAGCATAGAGTTAAAGAATTTAATCAAAAGTTCTGATGTAGTAGTTTGTGGAATGGGTCTTGGATTAGATAATAAAGCACAACAAATTTTAAGGCTAGTTAGAGATAACATCACCTTAAAGCAAACACTAATCTTAGATGCTAGTGCACTAGATTTAATTGGTCAGCAAACGGATTTACTACCATTAAATTCAAAAATTTTGATTTTTACTCCTCATCAAATGGAATGGGAGCGATTAAGTGGAATAAAAATTTCTGATCAAAGTGATGAACTAAATCAAGTAGCTTTAGATAAATTAGTTAAAAATAAGAATGCGATTTTGGTTTTGAAATCCAATCACACTAAAGTTTATGATCAAGCAGGGCATATTTATTTAAATCCTTTTGGTAATCCAGGAATGGCTATTGGTGGTATGGGAGATACATTAGCTGGAATTATTGGTGGATTTTGTGGTCAATTTATACCTAACTTAGAAACAGTGGCAGCTGCTGTGGGGATTCATTCTTTAACTGCTGATAAAATTGCAGAGAGGCAATATATTGTTCGACCAACCCAATTATCGGCTCATCTTCCAGAGATAATGAAGCAATATGAGAAATAATTAAGTAATGACGAAATAAGTTAAATTGCATAAAGAGAAATTGGGTGACCGAATGAGACATGCAAAGAAGAAATCTAGGAAAAAGTATTTATGGTTAATTAGCCTTGTAATAGCAGCTATTTGTTTTTTTGTATGGAAAAACAATTTTAACTCAAATAGAATGCCAGCTAATTATCATGCTGACCAAGTAGATTTAAACGTTAAAGCTACCGTAGCAATTAATGCAAAAGATGGATCAACCATTTACGCTAAAAATGCTAATCAAAGCTTGCCGATTGCCTCAATGACCAAGCTTTTAACCGTTTACTTAACTCTCCAAGCAATTAAAGAGAAAAAGATATCTTGGGACACAACGGTTACTCCGACTCAAGAAATAGTTGATTTGGGCTCAAATCCAGATTACGCAAGTGTTCCACTTAGGCTAGGACAAAAATATACCGTCAGAGAACTATACGATGCGGCTTTAATAAAGTCGGCAAATAATGCAGCTCGTTTACTCGCGATTGCAGTTAGTGGAAGCGAGACAAATTTTCTAAATCAAATGCGCCAGCAAGCTCGTAAATGGAAACTCAATAATGCTAAATTCGTAACTGTTGATGGTTTACCAGAGAAAAAGAAAAATTTTTTAGGGATGACGACAACAGTTGAAAATAAAATGAGTGCCAATGATATGGCGATTGTAGCAAGAAAATTAATAACTAATTATCCTGAAATTCTAAATACTACGAAACTAGCTAGAGCATATTTTCAAAATACTCTTATGACTAATAGTAATAAAATGTTAAACGGTCTCTCATACTATGATTCGACATTTCCTGTTGATGGTTTAAAGACAGGTACTACTGATGGCGCTGGTTCATGTTTTACTTGTACAGTGAATAAAAATGGAAAAAGAGTGATTACAGTAATTTTAGGTGCTGAAAATGATAATGAACGGTTTGTGGAGACAAAAAAGTTATTAAGTTACTGTTTTAATTAAAATTTTACTATGCATTAGATTTAATATTGCACTTTCCCTAAGTTTGCTGATATAATCTTCATGACAAAAGGTTAAAAGTAGTAGTATTGCATATGTTTTCAGCGAGTCTATGTTTGGTGGAAGTTAGACAATGGGGCAATATGAAGGCGTGTTTAACTTTAACTTTAAAATCAATTAATAAGCGGATACTTTGTATCAAGTAGAGTGGTACCGCGGGAACTTTCTCGTCTCTTTCTAGTTTACTAGGAAGAGACTTTTTTTATGCAAGAGGTGTTATAAGTGGATTTTAAACAAAAAGTCGTTGATTTAGTTAGTGAACAGGTAGATTTACCTAAAGAAAAAATTTCTATGTTAATTGAAAGACCAAAGAATCCTAAGATGGGTGATTATGCTTTTCCAGCATTTGCTTTGGCTAAAATTGAACATAAAAATCCTGCTTTAATTGCTAAGGATATTGCAGAAAAAATTAGTGATGATAATTTCACCAGTATTCAAGCAGTTGGACCATATGTAAACTTCGCAATTGATCATGCAAAATTAGTCAATGCAACTTTAAACGATGTTCTAACTGAAAAAGAACATTTTGGTGATCAAAAACTTGGAGAAGGGAATGTTCCAATTGACATGTCTTCTCCTAATATTGCTAAGCCAATGTCAATGGGACACCTACGTTCCACGGTGATTGGTAATTCAATTGCTAAGACTTTGGAAAAAGTTGGTTATACTCCAATTAAAATTAATTATCTTGGGGACTATGGTACCCAATTTGGTAAATTAATTACTGCTTACCGTTTATGGGGTAATGAGGAAGATGTTAAGAAAGATCCAATCACAAATCTTTTCCATTACTACGTTAAGTTCCATGAAGAAGCTGAAAAAGATCCTAAATTAGAAGATGAAGGACGTGCTGCCTTTAAGAAACTAGAAAACGGTGATGAAGAAGAAATCAAATTATGGAAATGGTTCCGTGAAGTTTCCTTACAAGAATTTAACCGTATCTATAAAGAATTAGGAGTAACTTTTGATTCATATAATGGAGAAGCATTTTTCAATGATAAGATGCAGCCAGTGGTTGATGAATTAAGAGAAAAGGGCTTACTTGAAGAATCTCGTGGAGCTCAAGTTGTTAACTTGGGAGAAGATGAAAATCCAGCTTTAATTTTAAAATCTGATGGCTCTAGCCTTTATATGACTCGTGATTTGGCTGCTGCCTTATATCGTAAAAAAGAATATGACTTTGTTATGTCATTGTATGTTGCTGGTGGTGAACAAACTGGTCACTTTAAGCAATTAAAACAAGTTTTGAAGAAGATGGGGTATGACTGGTCAGATAACATTCACCACATTCCATTTGGTTTGATTACTCAAGGTGGAAAGAAATTATCTACTCGAAAAGGAAACGTTGTTTTCTTAGATCAAGTCCTAAAAGATGCAGTTTCTTTAGCAGAACAACAAATTGAAGAAAAGAACCCAAATCTATCTAATAAGAAGCAAGTTGCTCATGATGTTGGTGTGGGCGCCGTTGTATTCCATGACCTAAAGAATGATAGAATGGATAACTTTGATTTTGATTTGGAAGAAGTTGTTCGTTTTGAAGGGGATACTGGTCCATACGTTCAATACACTAATGCTAGAGCTCAAAGTATTTTACGCAAAGCTAATAAAGAGATCTCAATGGATAATTTAAGCTTAAATGATGATTGGTCCTTTGCAGTTGCAAAAGCATTAGCTGATTTCCCTGCTATTGTAGAAAAAGCTTCAGAAAAATTTGAACCATCAATTATTGCAAAATATGCCTTAGATTTAAGTAAGAAATTTAATAAGTATTATGCAAATGTTAGAATTTTAGATGAAGATGATCAACTAAACGCTCGTCTTGCATTAGTTCAAGCAACTTCAATTGTTTTAACTGAAGCTTTAAGACTTTTGGGTGTAAATGCACCTAAAGAAATGTAATATTTCTTTAAATAAAAATATTCACTGAATTTTTTTGAGCTAAAGTATGTTAATTTTTGCACTAATGGGTTAAACTAGTGATGTGTTAAAAATTTAGGAGGTATTTTTTTAATGGCTTATTTAGTAAATGGTAATGACATTTTCAAAGCTGCTCGTGAAAACCACTACGCTGTAGGTGCATACAACACTAACAACCTTGAATGGACTCGCGCACTTTTAAGAGGTGCTAAGGAAACTAGAACTCCTTTATTGATTCAAGTTTCTACTGGTGCTGCTAAGTACATGGGTGGTTACAAGACTGTTAAGGACTTAGTTCTTAACGAAATGAACAACATGGATATCGATGTTCCAGTTATTTTGAACTTGGACCACGGTGACTTTGAATCAGCTAAGGAATGTATTGCACTTGGTTACTCATCAGTTATGTTTGATGGTCACAACTTACCAACTGACGAAAACTTAGCAAAGACTAAGGAAATCGTTAAGTTAGCTCACGAAAGAGGTATCTCTGTTGAAGCTGAAATCGGTAAGATTGGTGAAAACCAAGGTGCCGATGGTGGTGAATTAGCATCAGTTGAAGACGCTAAGACTTTCGTTGCTGCTGGTGTTGACAAGCTTGCTTGTGGTATTGGTAACATCCACGGTGTTTACCCAGAAGGTTGGACTGGCTTAAACTTCGATCGTTTGAAGGAAATTGCAGAAGCAGTTCCAAACGAACCACTTGTTCTTCACGGTGGTTCAGGAATTCCTCAAGACCAAATCGAAAAGGCAATTCAATTAGGTATTGCTAAGATTAACATCAACACTGAATTCCAATTAGCATTCCAAGCTGCAACTCGTAAGTACATCGAAGACAAGATGGACTTAGACAAGGGCAACAAGGGTTACGACCCACGTAAGCTTTTGAGAGCTGGTACTGACGCAATTACTGATTCTATGAAAGAAATGATTTCATGGATGGGTACTGCACCAATCGACACAAAGGAATCATCAGTTCAATTTGATGAAGCTTCATTAAACGAAGAATAATCAAAAACTATATTAAAAAAGACCTCAGAAATTGAGGTCTTTTTTTATTAGCTTAAGTGTGGAAAAATGCAAATAATATTTGATGATCGTGGATGTAAAAGCTTTTTTAAAAAATATAATAGGCAAAAAAAGATAATCAAGGATCTAATTGAAAAAGCCATTGTTAAAGAAGTTACCACTGGGATGACAAAGATTAAATTGGCTAGTAGAAAAAGAATTAATGGACAAAAAATTTATGAATTTCGATTAAATCTTGGTACTATTGGATCGGCTCGAATTGCCTTTTCAGTTTTTAAAGATAAAGCCATTATTTATTTCATTAGTAAGGATATGGAAAAAGCATCTTTTAGTAAGGCATTTGAAAAAATTTTGAGATAATACAGGGTAGCCATGATATATAAGCATAGTAAATGATATCGTTTTTAAAAAATGATTATCAAAGAAATATAAGTAAACAAAACCCTCGTTGATCTAAGTCAACGAGGGTTTTTAATACTAAATTGTAGAGGAAAATGAAGAATGGATTATGGATTTATTTCCTACGAACCTTTACAGGAACTGGAACTGGTTTATTTATAATTACTGCGTTAGTAGCAAGTAATGCTACAGTGCTAATACCTAAAATTAATAATGTCATTTAAACCATTCCTTTCTTACTTGATTGATATTCATATTAAGAGGAATTTGTGAATTTTTTGTGACTTATATTTAAGATAAAGTCTAAAAAAATCTAAATAATTTTTCTTTATTTATAAAATACGAACAATATATTTATTAATAGTAAAAATAATTAATAAATAAGTGTAAAAAGACTAAAAAAATCGACGAGTTTATGTTAGAATTTCATCATTGACGATTTTAATAAAGAGGAATTAAAGAATGAATAACGATATCGAAAGTGTATTGTATACTCAAAATGATTTAAACAATCGTATGGATGAAATGGCTGCTGAATTAAATAAAAAATATAAAAATGAAGAGCCAATTATCGTTCCAGTCTTAAATGGAGCAATGATTTTTGCTAGTGATATGATTAAGAGATTAAGTTTTAAGCTAATTATTGATCCTATTAAGGCATCTAGTTATGAAGGAAGCCAATCAACAGGAAAAGTAAAGATTACGCAAGATATTAAGTCAGATGTAACAAATCGGCCAGTAATTTTTATGGAAGATATTATTGACACAGGACGTACTTTGCAAGCACTTAGTGAAATAATGAAAAAACGTGGGGCTAAAAGCGTAGAGGTTGTATCGATGCTTGATAAACCTGAAACACGCGTTGTAGATTTCCATGCGGATTATTACGGTTTTAAGGCTCCTGATGAGTTTTTAGTTGGCTATGGGTTAGATTACAATGGCTTGTATAGAAACTTGCCTTATGTCGGAATTTTAAAGCATGAAGTTTATGCTAGTTAAAGGAATAAATAATGCGCGTTAATGTATTGCAACATACTCCAAACGAGGGACCCGGTGCAATTAAAACCTGGGCAGATAGTCACCATCATGAATTCTATGTGTATCACCCTGAAACTTTTGGTAAATTGCCAACTGCTAATGAAACAGATCTACTCGTAATTTTAGGTGGCCCCATGAGTCCAAATGATAGTCTAGAGTGGATTAAGCAAGAGAGAGTTCTAATTAAAAGAATGCTTGATGCCGGTAAGCCAATGTTTGGTGCTTGTCTTGGCGCACAACAAATCGCAATGACTACCGGAGCTAAAATTTTAGATGCTCCTCATAAAGAAGTAGGCTGGGCTCCAGTTTATTTAAAAGATACAACACTACCGGATATTCCTAAAGAATTAACGGCCCTTCATTGGCACCAACAAATGTTTGAAATTCCTGTAGGTGCAAAACTTTTATTTTCGAGTGACTTAGTAGAGAATCAGGGCTTTTTATTAGGAGATAATGTTATCGGCTTACAGTTTCATTTTGAGCCTGAAGAAGATAACGTTCGAGAAATTGCGATTAACGATAGTGGGTATCCACTTGAAAATAATGATCTAAATCAGACTGCTGAAGAAATTATTGCTCATGGTGTACCGAAAGAAAATAAAGAGGTAATGTTTAAATTACTCGATTTTATTACTAAAAAATGAGTGTAAATTTTGGACTACTAATAAAAAGTAAGCTATCATAAAGCTGTAAGTTTTTTCGAGGAGGAAAAATTATGGCTAAAATATTTATTTTTGGTGGTTCCGGAAGAGTAGCTACAGATTTAATTAAAGATTTAGTAGCTGATGGTAATACAGTGACAGCAGCAGCTCGTCATCCAGAAAATATTATTAAACTTGATGGTGTAACACCTGATAAGCTTGATTTACATGCTGATGTAGAAGATATTACTAAACAAGTAAAAGGTTTTGATGCTATTTACTTTACGGCTGGATCTCGTGGTAAGGACCTTATCCAAACTGATGCTATGGGAGCAATAAAAACTATGATGGCTGCTGAAAAAGCAGATGTTAAACGCTATATTATGCTCAGTTCAATGCTTAGCTTAGATGTAGACTCATGGAAGAAGATTCCAGGTCTTGAGGACTATCTAGCTGCTAAATTCTTTGCAGATACTTATTTAATGGATTCAACTAATCTTGAATATACGATTTTGCAGCCTACGAATCTCACTGAAGAAGCCGGAACAGGCAAAATCAAACTTAATGCTGGACCAAGTGACTCAAATCCAATTCCTGATGTTGCTAAAACATTGGCTGAGATTCTAAAATATCCAAATACTATTGATAAGGTTATTCCAATGAGTAGTGGAAACATACCAATTGATCAAGCATTGAAAGAAATCTAACTAGAAGAAAAAGCTCCATTGTGGAGCTTTTTTGTGTTTATAGTGGTCAACTACCCCAGAATGAATTCTGGGGCTTGGTGGTTCGTTAGCTTACGCTAAC
>CANOQA010000016.1:0-10072 GCA_947568765.1 uncultured Lactobacillus sp.
CTCCTATTATTATTTTTATACTATTTTATACTTTAAATCTATTTTTATACTATTTTATACTTTTTCATAAAAAAATAGTCACTCAACTATTGAGTGACTAAAAATATTATTTTTCAATTCTAAAGCGATAAAAACCTAAACTCATTTGTTTTAGCGTTTTGGCAAAATCTTTTTTATCAAAATGGTTTTGATCTACTAATGCTTCAAATTCACCATCTGCATCGATTAACATCTGGTGAGTTCTACGCCAACCATTCTTCTGGTAAAAACGCAAACGACTAACACGTTGATGATAATTCTCTGCATCAGGATCAAGCGGTTCAATATCTAATACAATTTGCTGCTCTGGATATTTTTCTTCAAGCATATGTAAAATTTTGCTTCCATATCCATTGCCACGCAATTCTGGTTCAACAGCTAAGTACGCCAAATAAACAGTATTGTCACTAATATAGTAACAAACCATCCCGCAAAATACTTCTCCATCATAAACGGCATTAAGTTGGAGTTTCTTTCGCAAGCTCATTAATACCATTGAGATCCATGAGAATCTTTCCCATTCTGGAAAAGCACTATAATATAAATCTTTAACTTTATAATAATTTTTAGAGCCCCATCGGGCGGGTTGTTCGTCTAAAATAAGAATCCTTCTCTTTTCTAAATTATAATTTACTTCTCTAATTAAAAGATATTTTTAATAAAAAATCAAATTATTAAGAATAGCTAAATTTTCTGTAACTATTTTATATTTGATCTTAAATCCTTACTTATCGCTTTTATTAAAAACAAAGTTTAATAAAAGTGCTACCACCAAGAGAGCAGTCGCACACCACATAATTTCTTGAAGTCCTAAATGAAAAATATTTCTCATCGTTGGCAGCAAGTGTTGTGGCAAACTTTTTGCGGAAGATGCATCACTTAATTTATTAAGCATGCTCATTGTTATTCCATGATTCTCTCTTACACCCCGCGCTAACTCCATATTCATAATTACACCATAAACAGCTGCCATTATCGTTTGAGCAAGAATACGAATTAAATACGAGAGTGAAGTTGCTGGGGCCATATTTTTTTCACTAGCATCAACCTGAACTTTTATTTGAAGTAAAACAAAAATAAAACCCACACCAAAGCCAGAAAAAGTTCCGATACCAGCTAACCACCAAATGTTAGTACTTTGCGGCGCTAGTGCTAAACCTAAAGACGAAATCAAAATACAAATTAATCCCATTGAGAGCAGAGTTCGATTACTAAAGCGTGCCTTTAAGGGGTTAACTACTAAAGTCCCTACAACATCAACTAAAGAATTAGGAATTAGCGTCATCCCGCCAAGTAATGCAGTTGTTCCAAGTAATCCCTGTGCCCACATTGGTAAGTAAGTATTTACAGCTAAAAAAGCTCCCCAGCTAAAAATAAAAAGTAAAAAATCTCCAACTAAAGCACGATTTTTAAACATGCTAATCGGTACAACTGGATTGGGATGATTTTCCTCATGCATAAAAAATAAGACCAGTAAAACTATACCAGCAATAACTAAACTGATCACAATCCAGCTACTAGTTAACCCAAGTAGTTGGATTCCTAATAAAAGTAAAGTTAAACCAACAATAATTAAGAAGGATCCCAATACATCAAATTTTGGAGTCTCTTTAATTATACCTTCACAATAGTAGAGCAATGAAAGAAAAATTGCTAAAAGTCCAATCGGAATATTGATATAAAAGACCCAATGCCAAGAAAGTGAATCAACTAAATAACCACCAACTAGCGGTCCGATAATAGCTGCTACACTAAAGGCAGCCCCTAAATAACCTAAAATTTTTGTTCTTGCTTTAATATTATCAAAGATAAAACCAGCCATTATATAGGGTAGCGAACCCATTCCTCCAGCCCCTACTCCCATTAAAGCACGAGCTAAAAGGAAAAAATACATATTATTTGCCAGTCCCTGAAAAAGTGACCCTAGTACAAAAAAGAGTAACGATAATTCAAAAGCCGACTTATTACCAATCCTTTCCCCAACTTTAGTCCAAATTGGGGTTGAAACAGACATTCCCAAGAGCATAATGGCAATTATCCACCCCATGAATTGAATTCCATGTAAGTCTGCAATAATAGCTGGAATCGCTGTATTAATAATCGTACTATCTAATCCCGCCATTACATTTGCCAAAACCATAGCAAATGTGACCATCGTTACTTGCTTTTTTGTCATCAGTACACCTACTTTTCTATGAAATAAAAAGCCCCAATTATTTTGCAATAATCAAGGCTAATAATCTTATCTAAAATATACTTGCTTAATTCCTTAAACACAAGCTTTATTTTGGTGATCTATTAATTTTCTTATTTGGTTGCTTAAAATTAAAATAAAAATTAAAGATGGTTGCAATTAATAATAAAATGAATGAAACAGCCATAATTTCGTGTATACCACTGTGAAAAATTTTACGCATTTCTGGTAGTAAAGACTGCGGCAATAGCTTAGCTGATTTTGCGTCACTTAGTTCATTCATCATATGCATCGTGATATTTGAATGGGTATTAATGCCACTCGCTAACGCTAAATTCATGATGACCCCGTATACGGCTGCCATAACAGTTTGAGCTAAAATTCTAATTAAATAAGAAGTTGAGGTCGCAGTTGCCATATCTTCCATTCCAGCATCGATTTGTACTTTTACTTGAAGTGCAACAAAAATAAATCCTACTCCAATGCCAGAAAATGCCCCAATCAAAATTAATATCCAGAGAGGAGTTTGATCATTAGCTAAGAAAAGACCACCAGATGAAATCATCATTGTAACAATTCCAATCATTACTAGCGTAAAAGTTCTAATTTTTTCTTGAATTGTAGCAACTGTTTGGGATGCAATAATTTCAACGATGGAGTTAGGAATTAACGTCATCCCACCCATTAAAGCCGACATTCCTAAAAGAGCTTGAGCCCACATTGGTAAATATGTATTTACAGCAATAAAAGCTCCCCACGTAGTCGCAAATAAAATCAAATCACCATTTAGATCATGATTACTAAAAATAGATAAAGGAATAATTGGATTCTTCGCTTTAGCTTCATGCAAAAAGAAAAAGATCAGTAAAACTAAGCTAAATAGGATCAACCCTACTACAATCCAAGTTGCTGTTAATCCCAAGAGTTGTATTCCCATTAAAAACATAATTAAACCACTTACTAACAAAAACGCCCCTTGTAAATCAAAAACTGGGGCAGTTTTTGGTGTAACTGGCTTGTAATAGATCAAGGAAATTAACAAAGCAACTAAACCAATTGGAATATTAATATAAAATACCCAGTGCCATGATAGAGCATCAATTAGCCAACCTCCCACTAAAGGTCCTAAAATTGCTGCTCCATTGAAACTAGCTGTCAAATATCCTAAAACTTGAGTTCTTTTCTTAATGTTTGGAAAGACGTATCCTGCAATAATATAAGGCAAGGACCCCATTCCTCCACCACCAATTCCCATAATCATTCGAGCAATTAAGAAAAAGTAAATATTAGGTGCTAGTCCTTCAAGAGTTGAGCCTAAAACAAATAGCACTAGTGCGATTTCAAAAGCTAATTTATTAGTAATTTTTTCTCCAATTTTTGTCCAAATTGGTATTGAAACAGACATTCCTAAGAGATAGATTGCCACAATCCATCCCATAAATTGGATCCCATGTAGCGCTGAAACGATGGCAGGAATAGCCGTATTAGTAATAGTTCCATCTAAACCTGCCATAACGTTCCCTAACATCAACGCTACAGTCACCATCGTAATCTGTTTTTTATTCATTAAAGCACTTCCCTCAACAACAAAAAGAGCCCTTATTACATTTTGTAATTAGAGCTTGGACATTTATCTTCTTATTATGCAAACTTTTTGCTTAAAATTGCAAGATTCTTTAAAAAATATCTATGCTTTTTTTGTAAACTTAGGTATAATCAGTAGCTGTGTTTATTTTTCACTTATTTTTTCAAGAGAGGAAAAAAGTATCTTATGGAACATAGTTGGATGCTCAAGTATTTTGCCGAATTTTTCGGTACACTAATCATGGTTATGTTTGGTAACGGTGCCGTTGCCAACTCATTTTTAAAAGGAACTACTGGTAATGCTCATGATGGCAAAGCCAATGGGGGTTGGATTTTAATTGCCTTCAGTTTTGGTTTTGGTGTTATGCTTCCAGCAATGCTTTTTGGATCAATTTCTGGTAATCACCTTAATCCAGCCGTTACACTTGCTCAAGCTACTGCTGGTGTCTTCCCTTGGGCACAAGTAACACCTTACATTATTTCACAAGTTCTTGGCGCAATTTGTGGTCAACTTCTTATTATCACTATTTACTGGCCATACATCAAAAAATCTACCGACTCTAATATTGTTTTTGCATGTTTTGCTACTAGCGACTGCGTTAACAGTAAATGGAATGGTTTCATTTCTGAACTTGTCGGTACTGGTGTCTTGATGTTTGTTGCAATCGGTTTATACAAGGGTATGTTCTTCAAACAAGCAGTTGACATTGCCAATATCGGTGTAGGATTCTTAATCACTGCTTTGGTTATGGCACTTGGTGGTCCAACTGGCCCAGCTCTTAACCCAGCACGTGACTTCGGTCCAAGACTTGTTTACTCAATCTTACCAATTCCTAATAAAAAGGATGCTCACTGGAGCTATGGTTGGGTTCCTGTAGTTGCCCCTATCTTAGGTGCAATCATTGGAATTTTCCTTTACAAGATTCCATTTGGACTTTAATTATTCAGACAAAAAAGCAGATCAGTCGATCTGCTTTTTTTAATTTTCAATTTTATTAATCCTTCTATTAAAGGCATAAATACAAATTATCGAAACAATTATTACAATTCCAAAAATAATTAATATCGGACCCCATGGTGAAGCTTCAGCATTCATATTTGCAATATTGGGTTGTAAATCTAATAAAAAATGCATTAGAATACATGGCCAGATTCGATTAGTAAAAATGTGCAGATAGGAGAAAGCTAACCCGATAGCAGTTGCATAATAAACTTGTTGGAAAGTTGCATCTAGCGCTGCCCTATGTCCTAAGTTAATCAAATGAAATAATCCAAATAAAACTGAGGAAAAAATGCTCGACCAAAGCAAAACGTACTGTTTATTTTCAAAAATCTTGGTAAATAAATTAAACAAAGTTACACGACAAAGAAATTCCTCTCCAATTCCAGCAGCTAAAGCAACACAAATGGAAGACCACATCATTTCAGGCATTAAATTAAATACTTGTACCCAGCTTGCAATCAGATTCATTAAAAAGTATAAAGCCATTAACATAATACAAAAGATAATGGTTAAGATCTTGACTTTACCCTCTTTAGGTAACTTAATAAAAACACGATCTGTTTTATAAAATATTTTTGCTCCCAGTGCTAAAAAGCAAACAATCACTAAATATAATATTGGAGCCCAAATTTCAGAAAATGCTGTTACTATCTGACCAGCCTCAGTATAAATTAGCAGATAGACTAGTGAGGCTATTGTGAGCCACTTAATTGATACACCAGTTTTATTGATTGCTAAATAATTATTCTTCTTTTCTTTCATTTTTCCGTTTTCCCTCTATATTCCCATTAAATTAGCAAAACTAATTATGACTGGAATGGTAATAATGGCTACTAAAGTAGATAAACACATTAATTTAGTAGGAAATTTCACTTCAAAATTACTGATTAAGCTAAAAAGCACTACTACTCCTGCTACCGGACAAGCTGCCATAATTAAAGTTGTCATTTTAGCAATTGATGGAAGTGGCAAAATTAGTAAGAAGCCTAAAATTATTAATGGGAAAAAGAGGTTTCTAACTAATACCCCACTCCAAACTAATTTATCATGCCAGTCTTCTTTTAAATTAATAGCTCCAAGATTTGTACCAATAACAATCATACTTAGCGGAGTATTCAAATTAGCAATATAATTCATAGGGTCAGAAACTATATCAGGTAATTTAATTTGAATTACAAATAATATCATCCCTACAATAGCTGCAATGATATTAGGGTTAACTATAGCTTGATGAAAACTTTCTTTAAATGATTGCTTTTTTCTAGTAAACATCCTAATCCCATGCGTCCACATAAAGACGTTATAAATAATCAAATATGGTACTGCGAAAAACACACCATTATTTCCTAAAAGCGCTTGTACTAAAGGAATTCCCATAAAACCTGCGTTAGTGTAAGTTCCAGCATATCGGAGAATTGTTCTTTTTTGCTCGTCTTTAATTATTCTTTTGTTAAAGAGAACTGAGCTTACAATAATTTTAAACACAAATAAAACAAGTACCAGCAAAAAAATTAAGCTAAATTGTATTAATCTAGTAACTGAAAAAGATTGGCGAAAAGAATTAATAATTAAGCATGGCGATACCACATAAAGAAGTATCTTAGTTAAATCTTTTACTGTTTGTTCATGGAGAAATTTTACCTGATAGCAAATCCATCCAACAAACATTAAAATAAACATAATCACTACTTGTTTTGTCGGTAGTAGTAAAGGCATTACAGTTCTCCATTCTTAAAACTACAATTTTCTATATGATCATTTATTAATCCAACTGCCTGTAAAAATGAATATATTGTTATTGGACCAACAAATTTAAATCCGAGATTTTTCATTTCTTTTGAAATTTGGTTAGATAATTCATTTGAAGCAGGAATATCTTCCATTTTTTTAGGATGGTGATTTATTGGTTCAGGGATAAACTTAGTTAGAATTTGTTTGAACGTTTGATTGTTGTTTTCTAGTTTAACTAAAACTTTCGCATTATTAATTGCAGCATTAATCTTTAGTCGATTTCGGATAATTCCTTTGTCTTGCATTAATCTTTCAAAATCAGCTTCATTAAATTTGGCTACTTTATGATAGTTAAAGTTTGCAAATGCCTTTCGAAAATTTTCACGTTTATTTAAAATTGTTTCCCAGGATAATCCCGATTGAAAACTTTCTAATACAAGCATTTCATATAAGTAAGTTGAATCTAGATTTAACTTACCCCACTCTTCATCGTGGTATTTTTTATAGCGCGGATTCTTACTATTTCCCCAACTACAACGAATTTTTTCCATTTCTCACACCTCATTTTTATCAATTATAGCAAAATAGACAGACATAAAAGTCTGCCTATTTTTCATTCTAAAATTTTTCAACTTGGTAAATACGATTCATTAGAGTTGTTAAGTCACTGTTGCGCTGATGATAAGCTACTGTTAAGTAAAGACAATCGCTAGTTACTTGAATTCCTTCAAATTCAGTACAAAAATCTAACGCATCAAGTTTTAAGCTATTATCTAAATTAACTACAGACCATTTATCGGGATCAACCATCCCCCACGGAATTTTAACAATTTCACGAAGCTTTCCCTGTCTTGGAAAACCCAAAAAAGTTGTATGAGGACTTGGTTGACTTGAAATATAGATATCCTTATTATCATCTATTCCGTATCCCTGAATTGAAATAATCTTTTGATCATTAAAATGAGGAACCTTAAATGCTCCTAAGCATGTTAAGGTTTCAATATTAATATCTTCAGCTTTTTCTTCTGCCGCATCTAATTTGTTATTTACTTCGTTAAGGTCATAAAGCGCAAAATAGCCCGTATGATTTATATCAATACTTGCAATCAAGAAATAATGACCATTTGGTGAAACAGTGGCCTCTACTCTTACTAAATCTTTTCCGGGATAAACTGTACCTCCATCCCCATAACCAGCTCCTGCTCGGTTAAGATAGGAAAGACGTGGTAAATCAGTATTATTAGCAAATACCTGTGTTTGATACCCCGGTACTGTTACTCTTGCAATTTGTGTGGTCCAATATGTATTTCCCTGTCTTTTGGGTTTAGTACCAACAAACCATTTATTATTTTCTCCACTTTGTATCCAGGTCTGGGTATGTCCACCAGCAGTTCCAGCTGAATTTGGACCTTTTAAGTATAAAATAGGATGGTCTTCATCAAATGTAACAGTTTCGCTATCATTTGGAGTTTGATAAACAACAACGTCGCTTTGTTTATGAAGAAGCTGCAAGGCAAAGACGTTACTTCCATCAATTGCGGAAGCTTGAACTACAACATGGTGAATATTCTCTAATTTATTTACTAAGCATATTTGAGTTTCTCTTCCAATCATAAATGGACCAATCCTTTCTTTATTTATTCTGCTCCCAAATTTATTATGAGCGATTTGAACCAAGACAACAAATAAAGTACACTGCTATCATGAATCTAAATTGCATAAAGGAATTGATAGAAAATAATGGCTAAAAAAAGCATAAATATTCTAATTTTTAGTGGCATATGGAGTTTTATTATTGGTATTTTAACTGCTTTATACCTCAACCTAATCAATTATGTTATTGACTTTATTTGGGGTTACTTTAATCATCATAGTAATTTTTCTTTGCGTCCCGCTTATCCCTTTCTTATTTGTATACCATTTGGAATAATTATTGGTTTCTTAGTAAAGAAATTAGGTTCCTATCCTTTAACGATTGAAGAAGTACTACATGATGTGCGAAAAAGTGGAAAACTTGATTATCATTCTTGGTGGAAATCTTTTACTTTAGGGCTTTTATCATTAGGAGCTGGCGGAAGTATTGGGCCAGAAGCTTCCACCACTGTTCTTACTTCCGGGATGATAAATTGGCTCGGAGATAAAATTAGATTGATGACTACTCATTACAAAAGCTGGGTTCATGTTTGGCAAATAGGCATTGATAAAGATACTCTATTGCAATCCCCAAAGTTTAGTGAGCTTTTTAGAACTAAAAATCAAAAAAAATGGTTCATCACCTTTAATATTTTAATTGGATTAATTGGAACAATTTTGATCTTTAAACTTTTTCCTGAAGAAGGAGCGTTCGGAATTCATGAACGTCCAATTCACTGGTCATGGACTATTCTCTGGTATAGTCTAATTCCTCTTATAGGTGGGATGCTTTTTGCATATTTCTTCTTATATTTAGAAAAAATATTTGCTAGAGTAGAGACTTGGGCCTTACCAGCACTTTTAAAAGCAACCTTATGGGGCATTGTACTAAGCGTTTTAACTTTAGTAACTGATTACGCACTCTTTTCAGGCGAATTTCACATTGTTCCATTTTCTAAAAATGCTCTTTCCTATTCGCCACTCTTCTTACTATTAATTGCTCTAATAAAAACAATTTCTACCCATGCTGGATTTGCAATGGGATGGCGTGGGGGTAAAATTTTTCCAGCAATTTTTGCTAGTGTCGCGGTTGGTGCTGCAATTACTCAATTCATCCCTATTCAGCCCGCAATTACTGTATCACTAGCAGTAGCTACCAGCATTACGATTATTTTAGAAAAGCCACTCCTTACCGCTGTCTTGTTAATTTTTTTATTACCAATTTCTTTAGCTCCACTTATTTTTATTACTGCTTATATCGTAATCACAATACATAAGTTTCTTCTGAAAAAAATTGGTTTAAAATCCTTAATTTACTAAATTAATGTTAGAATTAGAACAATTTAACGGAAAGAAGGTATTCAATTATGGCTGCCACTACAGAAGACAATTATCAATTATTATTAAAACAAGCCCAAGCATTAGTTGAAGGCGAAACCGATTGGATTGCAAATACAGCAAATATTTCAGCTTTATTGTTTAATTCCCTTAATAATGTTAACTTTGCTGGTGTATATCGTTATGAGAATCAAGAATTAATTCTTGGTCCTTTCCAAGGAAAACCAGCTTGTGTTCATATTCAAATTGGCAAAGGAGTATGCGGAACAGCCGCAAAAGAAAAGCAAACTCAAATTGTAAAAAATGTACATGAGTTTGCTGGACATATTGCCTGCGATAGTGAATCAAATTCTGAAATTGTTGTCCCTATCTTTAAAACAAACGGCGATTTATGGGGAGTTTTTGATTTTGATTCAACTAAATTAGCTAACTTTGATGAGTTAGATCAAAAATATTTAGAAAAAATTTCTAAGGTATTTAAATTCTAAAAATCAATTTTTTAATGAAATCCGCCCGTAAATCCCCGTATTTTAATGCGGGGATGGATAGGG
>CANOQA010000017.1:0-9719 GCA_947568765.1 uncultured Lactobacillus sp.
AGCTACATGATGAAAACAAACAGAAATTTGATAGGATCGTTAAGATATAAAAGAGCCAGATAGATGAATATACTATACTTTCGGTAACATACTTACAAAATCACTATATCCTGCAAGCTTTAAAACGTTAGTTATTTCCTGACAAGTAGCAGGATCCTTTTGAAAAACAGACGCATAATATTTTCCAAGTAGCTTTATAAATAGAACGGAGCCTTTGCTATTAATGGTTGAGATATATGATAATACCTCTTGGATTAACTTTGTGGAGTTTTTCTCGTAGCAATTATCTAGGTAATTAATACAGATTGCGCCAATGCATTCTTGCAAAGAACTTTGCAGAGTATTTGGATTAGAATACTTCGCTAAGATAGTACCTACTAAAAAATTCAACTCTTCTATATCGTAGATACGCATTGTTTCTCTAAAAATTTGAAGGGAATGAATATTCCAATTGTTGTTGACGAGAATATATTGTTTCAGTTTATTTTTTAATTCAATTGGAATTTCTTTAGCTTTAGGAAGATAGACCTCTAAAGTAAGCTGCAATTGCAATTTATAATATTCAGTTTGGCGATTATTAGGAAGTAAATCTATCTCTTGTTTTATTTTTAATAATTTATCTCTGCTTTTTTGCTCAAAAGCTACAGAAATTCTATCCATAATATCTTCTGAGATATTTTCTTTATCATTTAGATTTTCAAAAAAATAGGTAGCGTTTATTTGATGTTTATTAAGAATTTGAAGGAGATCGTTAGTCCCAATATCATGAATATTTCTTTCAACTTTTGAATAAAAAGAGGTTGAGACTACATTTGCAGCCATTTCTGTTTGATTTAATCCTAGTTGTTTTCTAAGATTTAACAATGCTTCACCAATTGTCATTCTGTGTACCTCAAATTTAACTTTTTAATAATAATTTTATTTAACATTTATTCTATCATGCTATAGGATGATAATAATTTCAATTACATTAATAAGCTATAATAAAAAGAAATTACCACAAATTTACTACGATTACATTTAGAAAACTAGGAAAATGAAAAAACTAACAATAGGAATTTTAGCTCATGTAGATGCGGGAAAAAACTACCTTATCAGAAGCGATGCTCTACAAAAGTGGTACGTTAAGAAAATTAGGTGCAGTTGATAAAGGAACTGCATATTTAGACAATGATAATTTAGAAAAGAAACGCGGAATTACGATCTTTTCTCACATGGCGCGCATTCAAAATGAAAATAGCGAATTACTTCTCTTAGATACTCCTGGCCACATTGATTTTGCCCAAGAAATGGAAGAGACACTTAGCGTATTAGATTACGCAATTTTAGTTGTGTCGGCTGGTGAAGGCGTAACTGCTTATACACAGACGCTTTGGAACTTATTGAAAAAGCATCAAATTCCAGTTTTTATCTTCGTTAATAAAATTGATACCTTGAAGGCTGATAAGGAGAAGGTTCTTCACAACTTAAGTACATTCGATGACAACTGTGTTGAGTTTGAGAATGAAGATTCCGATTTTTATGAAAAAATTGCTACAACAGATGAGTCAATTTTAGAAGAATATCTAGAATCTGGTCAGATAAAAGACGAAGAAATCAAAGATTTGATCTTTCAAAGAAGAATTTTCCCAGTGTATTTTGGTGCAGCTTTAAAATTAAAAGGCGTAGCTGAATTTTTACAGGGACTAGATAAGTGGACTAAGAAAATAGAGTATCCTGAGAAATTTGCTAGCCGTATTTTTAAGATTTCTCACAATGAGAAGAGCGAGCGGTTAACTTGGCTTAAGGTTACTGGTAGTGAATTAAAGGCCAAGACTGAAATATTTCCCGATGAAAAGGTAAACGAAATTCGTCTCTATAACGGTACTAAATATCAGGTAGTTCCTAGGGCTCAAGCTGGCGAAATCGTTGCTGTAAGTGGACTTAGAACTACCTATCCTGGTCAAGGCTTAGGCTTTGAAAGAGATCAAACGAACTTTGCAATGCAGCCAGTTCTAACTTATGCAGTTCAGACTGCACCAGATAAGACACATGCGACGCTAACAGCTCTAAGACAGCTAGAAGATGAAAATCCGCAATTGCACGTTAAGTGGGACAAGCAGGCAGAAGAGATTAGCATTGATGTAATGGGGAAGATCCAGTTAGAAATTCTCCAGCAACTATTACTCGATCGCTTTAATTTAAAAGTTGAATTTACTCAGGGCAAGATTCTTTACCAAGAAAGTATTAAGTCTTCAGTTGAAGGGGTAGGTCACTTTGAACCTTTACGGCACTATGCAGAAGTTCACTTATTGCTAAAGCCTGGTAAACTAGGCAGCGGCTTAGTTTTCAAAAATGAGTGCAGCCTAGAAGTATTGCCTAAGAAATGGCAAGACCAGATAATGGAGAGTCTAGCTAATAAAGAGCATCTGGGTGTTTTAATCGGCTCTCCTTTAACTGATGTTGAAATTACCCTGATTGGCGGTCGCGGCAGCAATGTACACACAGTAGGTGGCGACTTTAGAGAGGCGACCTATCGTGCAGTGCGACAAGGTTTAATGGAATTAAAAGTGCAAAATCAAGTATCTTTACTTGAGCCTTGGTATCAATTTATTTTAAGGATTAATCAAGAACAGGTTGGTCGGGCAATTAATGATATTGAGAAAATGGGCGGAAAGTTTGAAATTGGGGAAAGTAGTGCCAATATCGTAACAATTACTGGTCAAGCGCCAGTGGCACAGATGCAAGACTATGCGACTGAAGTTAGGAATTATTCACACGGCAGGGGTCAATTAGAATGTTTATTTACAGGATATCAAGAATGTAAAAATAGTGGTGAAGTTATTGCGGATGCAAATTACGATCCCGTTTCTGATATTAACAATACGCCTAATTCTGTTTTTTGTTCTCATGGTGCAGGGCATACCGTCGTATGGGATGAGATACTCGATCATGCTCAATATCCGTATTTAAAATCTAAAAATTGATTGTTGTAAGTTAAAAGCATAGGCAGAATTATTTTAGATAATTCTTTTTTCGCAAAAGTAAAGCTGAAATAATGGCTAAGGTAGCCCCAAATAAAGTTACCCATAAAAATCCAAGTTCATTCTCCTTACCAGGCAATCCGCCAACGTTCATACCCCAGATACCGCTAATTAAAGCTGGAATTGAAATAATTAAGGCAATGGAATCTAAATATTTCATTAAGTTGTTTAAATGATTATCCATCATTGCCGAGAAGAGGCCATTAATTGATTCTAAAAGATCGCGATAAACTTTAATTTTCTTAGTAAGTCGACGTTGAGAAAGAAGCAAATCAATAATCAAGTTTGAGTTGACAGATTTTTTCTCTTTAAAAAAGTCAATTATAGATTCAATAGAAGAAGCCTGATCATCCATTGTGTGATTAAAGTAAACCAAAGTTCTAGTTAAATCAGTTGCTTCCTTTAAAGATTTAGTTTTAGTAGTTGTTCTTGCTGCCCGATCTAAATGATCAAGTTGTTGTTTTATTTTATTAAGTTCTTTATTAAAGCACTGATTTTGATAGAGTAATTGCTTAATTAAAAGATCTTCAACCGATAAGTTGGCAATTGATTTTGGATCTTCTAAAGTAGGAGCCGGTGTTTTTTGTAAAATTAAGATTAATTGTTGAGAATTAAAAACTGCAATTGTGGGGTAAATTGCATCTTCTACTTGGCTTTGGCTAGGATCAAAATTAAAAGAGACAAAAATCTGTGCGTTTTTTAATTTACAGTTGGGCAAAGAATTAAAATGCGACACTTCGGTAGCAGAGAATTCCTTAGCAAAAATATCATGATCACAACCGATTGCTTTTTCTATCTCATTTAGTTCGTTAGAAGTGGGACGAACTAAAATTATGAGTTTAGCCGTTAAAAAGTTATTGTGTTTTATTTGTCCATTTTTATCATATACGTTAATCATAAAAGGTTCTCCTAACTAGTTTTTTAGGCTAAATATATCATATACGGAAAGTAGATAGAGATTTAATGCTTAGTAGTAAGAAAGATGGACATGTGCTAATTAATTTCAATATATGTATAGTAAAAATTAATTTTTAATTAGTGTACATAACAAGTTATTAAGTAAACCTTAAGCTTAGCCGTCTTAAGGCACCATATTATCTTTATAAATTAGTCCTTGATATGATTAGGTTAATCACTTAACAAAGATTGAAAATAGCTAGCTAGAAGATCTTTTAATGTGTCCTAACGAAAGGAGAACTAGATTATGATGAAAGACAAACATGGTATTAAGGATAAGGTAGCTGGAAAGCTTAAAGAAGTAGAAGGGAAAATCACTGGTGATAAAGCTCGTGAGGTCGAAGGAAAAGCTCAACAGGCTAAAGGAAAGGTGAAATCTAAGGCTACTGAAGTAAAAGAAGACTTAGAATAATCTGCTTATTGTATATTTTAGGAATAGGAGGCGATCCCCATGCTCCATTGGATTTGGGTTTTGATTGTCGGAGGTGTAATCGGGTTAATTGCAGGAGCCATCACTCATAAAGGTGGCTCAATGAACTGGATTGCTAATATTATTGCTGGGCTAGTAGGTTCATCTCTAGGCGAAGCTTTGCTTGGTGCCTGGGGTCCGCAAGTAGCGGGAATGGCAATTGTTCCATCATTACTAGGAGCTATTATTTTAGTTATCTTAGTATCATGGATTATGACAATGTTATTTGGTCCTAAGGCTAGCGAATAAATCATATTCAACACAATTTAATAATATCTCACAAAAGAGCAGTCTTAGTGGGCTGCTTTTTTCTATGGGCGGCGTTCTGGCTTTTCATAGTATAATGAACGTGATATAAAAATTTAGGTAAGAAAAGAGATAATAATGCGTTTAATTTCATGGAATATTGACTCCCTTAATGCCGCTTTAACCAGTGATTCATCGCGTGCTCAACTTACACGTGGCGTTTTAAATATAATTAAAGAAAAAGATCCTGATATTATTGCCATTCAAGAAACTAAATTACGGTCTACTGGTCCGACTAAGAAGCATCAAGAAATTTTAGCTGAAATGTTTCCTAACTATGATTATGTATGGCGTTCTTCTGAAGAACCTGCACGAAAAGGCTATGCAGGAACTATGTTTTTGTATAAAAACACTTTAATGCCTGAAGTAACTAAGCCGACTATTGGCGCACCCGATACAATGGATTATGAAGGACGAATTTTAACCTTAGAATTCGATAATTATTATGTTACTCAAGTCTATACACCAAATTCTGGAAACGAATTAAGACGATTAGAAGATCGTCAAATTTGGGATGAAAAGTATACAGAATATTTACAAAAATTAGATAAAAGTAAACCAGTAATCGCTAGTGGTGATTATAATGTTGCGCATACTCCAATTGATTTGAAACACCCTGAAAATAATCATCATAACGCTGGCTTTACTGATGAAGAAAGACAAGGATTTGATAAGCTACTCAAACTTGGCTTTACTGATACATTTAGAAAAGTTCATGGCAATATTGAAGGAGTCTATTCTTGGTGGGCTCAAAGAGTGAGAACCAGCAAGGCTAATAACTCAGGCTGGAGAATTGACTATTATATTGTTTCTGATAGAATTGCTGATCAGGTAACTAAATCAGAAATGATCGATACAGGAGAGCGCAAAGATCATTGTCCAATTATGCTAGAAATTAATTTATAATTATCCACTTGTGGATAAGTGAAGAAGATCGTTTGGGTCTTCTTTTTTTATTTAGATGGGAAGTGAAGACTGTGGATAACGTTTTAAAAGAAGCAATTTTAAATGGTTTATACAATAAAGATAAAAATAATGGCAATGAATTCTTGAGTCCCCAGTTAGTAAGTAATGATAAGGAGAACAAGATCTGGTTTACTTTGCGGCAAGAATTACTGTCAGCTACTTCTTTTACTTGGGCAGTTGCATTTATTTCTGAAAATATGCTTGTTCCATTTAAATTAGTTATGTCGGAACTAGCTAAAAAAGGAATTAGCGGTACGTTAATTACAGGTACTTATCTTGGCTTTAATAGTCCGAAAGTTTTCAAGGAATTAATGAAAATACCGAACCTGAAAGTTCGTATAAGTGAAGAAGCTGGTTTTCACGCTAAGGGATATATTTTTAACCATGAAGATTATCAAACTATTTTAATTGGGAGTGCGAATTTTACTAGATCAGCTTTATTGAAAAATTGCGAGTGGGGATTAAAAGTAACTTCTCATGAAAATGGCCAATTAGTTCAAGAAGTTAATAATCAAATTCAGAGTACGTTTACTACTAGTATTCCGCTTACCAATTCCTGGATTAGAGAATACGAGAAAAATTGGCAGCCTGTCAAAAAGACCGCTATGCATTTAGCAAATAATCAGAAAGAAAATATTTTGCCTAATAAGATGCAAAAAGCAGCTTTAAATAATTTAGCTGCTCTAGTAAATGAGAATGCAAAAAGGGCCTTGGTCGTTTCTGCCACTGGAACTGGAAAAACATATTTAGGAGCATTTGCAGTTCGAGAATATCAACCTAAAAAATTCCTCTATCTAGTACATCGAGAACAAATTGCGAAAAAATCTTTAGAGAGTTTTTATAAGGTAATTGGCGGAAAACGCGAGGACTATGGTTTATTAACTGGAAATAAGCATGATTTTAATAAAAAGTATCTTTTTGGAACTATTCAAACTTTAAGTCAGGACAAAGTTTTAGCAGAATTAGAGCCAAAAGAATTCGATTATATTTTAATTGATGAAGCCCATCGAGTGGCCGCTCCAACTTATCAAAAAATTTTAGAACACTTTACACCTAAGTTTTTACTAGGGATGACCGCTACACCAGAAAGAATGGATAAGCAAAACATCTATGAAGTATTTGATTATCACTTAGCTTATGAAATTAGGCTAAAGGATGCCTTGAATGAGCAGATGTTAACACCGTTTCATTATGTGGGAGTAGAAGATTATACGGTAGGCGATGAGATAATTACTGAAACTAGTAAATTAAAAGACTTAGTTGCTGAAAAGCGAGTTGAGTATGTCCTTAAGCAGCTTGATTACTATGGCTATTGCGGTAAAAAAGCTAAGGGCTTAGTATTTTGCAGTCGGCAAGAAGAAGCACGAAAGTTAGCAGAATTATTTACCCAAGCAGGATACCGTGCACAGGCTCTGACTAATGAAGACAGTCAGAAGAAACGAGTAGAAGTAACTAAAAAGTTAGAAAATGGTGGATTAGAATATATATTTACCGTAGATCTATTTAACGAAGGAATTGATATTCCGTCCCTAAATCAGATTGTGATGCTCCGAAATACCCAATCGAGTATTATTTTTATTCAACAACTAGGTCGTGGGCTGCGTAAATTTCCGGGAAAAGACTATGTAACTGTAATTGATTTCCTGGGTAATTATAAGAATAATTATCTAATCCCAATTGCCTTAAATGGTGATAAGAGCCGTGACAAAGACCAAGTTGTTAGAGAAAGTAAATTACCGCAAGTTATCGATGTTTCAACAATTAACTTTACTGAGGTAGCTTCACAAAGGATTTTAGATTCACTTGAAAAAATAAAACTAGATAGCATGCGGGAACTAAAAAAGTCTTACGAAGATTTGAAGGCAAAACTAGGTCACGCACCTCTTTTATATGACTTCTATCAATATGGAACAACTGCTCCAACTGTTTTTGCCAAAAATCATCTTTTAGCCCATTATGGTGACTTTTTAAAGAAAATGGGAGAAAACGTCGAGCTAACTGATTATCAAAGTTCTGTTTTATCTTTTGTAACGAAGGAGTTGTTATTTGGTAAAAGACCGCATGAATTATTGCTACTAGAAAGCTACTTAGGTAAAGAAAAGATAAGTGAAGCATCTTATCTGCAATTACTTGAAGGAAAAAATTGTTACGTAAATGATGCTGTACTAGAGTCAGTTGATAAAGTTCTATCCTTAGAATTTTTTGACGTAAAGCAAGGAAAAACAACAAAAAAAGAGCAGTATGGCAATGTTCCCTTAGTTGAAAAGAGAGGAAAGTACTATCTATTTTCAAGTCAACTTTTACAGGCCTTAAGTGATAATCAGCAATTTAAAGACCTATTTAACGATGTTATAAAAACAGGCTTGGCGCTTTCAAAAGAATATAATTCTAATCAACAATTTACTTTGTATAAGCAATATGATCGTAAAGACGTTTGTCGCCTATTAAACTGGCCTAAGGATGTTTCTGCGCCAATGTATGGTTATCGTGTTGGTGAAAAAGAAACGCCGATTTTTATCACTTACCAAAAAGATTCAAAGAAGAAGAGAAATGCCCGCTATCATAATACTTTAGAAAATGGGCATAGTTTACGCTGGTATACCCGTACGCCGCGTCACATTGATTCAGATGAGGTAAAACGGCTGCTTAATACAAAAGATATGAAATTACACCTATTTGTTAAGCAAAGCGATGCAGCAGGAAAGGAATTTTATTACTTAGGGACTGCCGCTATCCAAAAGGATTCTGTTAAAGAGGAAAAAATAGGTTTAAAACAAAAGTGTACAGTTGGAATGAATCTAATTCTCAGGCATCCGTTAAATCAAGCCATCTATGATTTGCTTTTTAGTTAAGAATTAAGCATAGTTTAGAATAAATTATAGAAATTCGTAATAATTATTTGATAAATTTTAAGTTGCGAAAATGAAGGGATGAGATAAGGGTGAAACTAAAACTAGTCTCTTTAATTACTTTATTAGCGTTAGTTTTGACTGGATGCAGTTTTCAAAACAAATCTAATAGAGCTAATGCAGCACATAAATACTATGTTGAAAAACGTGAAACACCGAAAAATAACCTTAATGTAATTCCAACATTATTTTTCCATGGTGGACTAAGTAATTATCATGGAGAAGAGAATATGGTAAAAGCTGCTCAAGAAGCTGGAGTGACTAATTCTGTCATTAGGGCCGATGTAGATGCCAATGGAAAGGTTAAACTGATTGGTACTATTCCAAATAACGCTGTTAATCCAATTGTAGAGGTAAACTATCGAAATAACGTTCAACTTGATTTTAAAGAAAATGGACGTTACGCCAGAAATGTAGTTCAGACTTTACAAAATGAGTATGGAATTAAAAAGGTAAATATGGTGGGACATTCCCTGGGAAATACTTCAATTATGTATTATCTCCTGCAAGCTGCCCACAATCCAAATTTACCAAGATTAAATAAGCAAGTCTCAATTGGTGGACATTTTGATGGGCTTGATTTTAAGCAGCTGCCAATTGCTATTAGACAGCCTGCTAATCTTCGAGTTAATGATGAAGGAAAGCCAAATAAAATGAATGCCACCTATCGTGAAATGGCAAAATTACGAACTCTTTATCCAACCAAAGAAATAGACGTCTTAAACATTATTGGTAATATTGGTGGAAATTCGGATGGGATTGTAAAAAATGCTTCATCTCTTTCATTAGAATACTTAGTTGCTCCTATGGCTAAAAGCTATCGTGTAGTCACAATAACTGGCAAGAATGCGGAACATGGGCAATTAACTTATAATAAACAGGTAGAGAAACAAATTATTAATTTTTTATGGCTACAATAGCAAAATAAAAGAAGATGTTTGAAATGTAGTGACCCCTGAATTTGGACACTTCAATTTTGGTTAGAGAAATGCGCGACTGCTAAGGTTTTTGGTTAAAAGAGGCATTTTAATTACAAACTTTTCAAATTTAGAGTACGAAAAAAGCCACTTAAGAAAAGTGACTTCTGAT
>CANOQA010000018.1:0-9409 GCA_947568765.1 uncultured Lactobacillus sp.
GTCTCTGGTAGCTTAAATCCATGTGCTACAGAATACATATTAATATCTTGCTTTAGATTAAAAATTACTCTTTTCACGTTTGTTTTCTTATCTAATTTTTCAAGAGCTCCTTCTATTAGCTCCTGAGCTTTTAAATCAGTTACTACATCCGATTGGTTCTTTGCTTTTATAAGTATTTCTTTAAGACTAGAGTCATTTATTTTCATAATTTTCTTCATCTCTTATAATTATTACTGTAGTTTACTAAAAAATTTTACATAAATACTCCATGATAACTATCATGGAGTATTTATATAGCTATTACTTAAAAATGAAAAACTATCTTGCTCCCCAAGGACCATGTTGAAGCCAACCGTTTACAATAACTCTACCACACGTTCTAGCAATAGCTGCATTATCAGCCCAACATTTATGGGTCTTAGAGTTACAAATTTGCCAAGGGGTTGCATGATAAATTTTACCACCCTTAGTTTCCATCAAATCTTCTGTTGTTAATTGTTGAAATTTACTCATAATATATAATTCTCCTTAAATTATAATATAAACTTTGGATTAGCTTTTTGCTAACCTTCAATATCTATAATATTAAATAGCTATAATGTAATGTTAAAATGGATTAAATTTGTAGGCTTTAATACTAATTTTGCATTTTCTGACCAAATTCATCTCTTATTCAATACCTTATCTAAAAAGTATTCAAAATAAGTGCTACTACCCGTGACAATTGTCGCATTTCCCTGCATCCCATACTTAACATTCTCATCATTAATTTTCGCAGTCGAAATGATCTCATAGCCGCTCTGCTTATTTACATTTACTGGATAAACGCCAATTTCTCTCACTTTACCAATTAATCTACTGGTCAAGCCATCTCCTGTTGGGACAGAAAAGTTTATCGTCTGTCCCTTTTTAACAGTCGAAACCTTATTACTTGGTACATAAGTGATTATCTTCACCTTTTTCTTGGCTGCTATCATGGGCATCAAATTTACTGCATCATCTTGATCAATATGAGCTACCCATTTTTGGCCATGTTTTGTTACAATTTGGCCTTCATCATAATTAGCAGCTTTTTGTTTAATCACAGTCATTGGTTCAACAACTCCGACTGAAGAAACTGTATTCTGTCTCACTGCAAAAAAGGAACCAATAAACACCATGAAGACAAGAATAGCAGCTGAAATAATAATCATTGTCGAAAAATTTTTAAATTTATAGGAATAGAATTCTGTACTTTCATAGTCTTTTGCGTCCATTTATACTCCCCTATCCCTTTACTAAGTCATAATAAAAACCATGTTGCTCCATAAGCTCTTCATGACTTCCTTCTTCAACAATTTGCCCCTGATCAATTACAACTACTTTATCCGCACGTTCCGCAATGGCTAGACGGTGTGCAATAAAAATGATTGTCTTGTCTTTTAGTTTCATAAGATTGTCAACTACTCTTTTTTCTGTAATTGTATCTAAGCCACTTGTTACTTCATCAAAGATAAAAACTTTTGCTGGCGAGAGTAATGCTCTAGCAATAGTTAATCTCTGCTTTTGTCCACCGGATAAAATCTTGGCATTCTCATCTAACTTTGTCTCGAATTGTAGTGGCAAACTAGCTATCTCCTGATCAATTCCAGCAATCTGACAGGCTTTAATTACATCTTCTTCGCTAATATCCGGTCTGCAGCCGAGTAATAAATTCTCCTTAACTGTTCCAGAAAAGATATATGGCGTTTGAGGAACATAGTTAACATATGAGCGTAAGGTATGTTTATTAACTTCACTAGTTGCATGACCATTTAAAGTTAATTCTCCCTTACTTGGTGAAAAGAAATCAACGAGTAACTTAACCATTGTCGATTTTCCTGATCCACTCATGCCAACAATTGCTAATTTTTCATCTGGCTTAATTTTTAGATTAATGTTTTTTAAAACATCCGTCCCATAACCATATCGATAATGAACATGCTTGTATTCAATCATTCCTTCTAAAGCAGCTGAGTTCTGGATAGAAGTATCTGCATTAAATTCACTTTGCACCTGATAAACCTCGTTCAATCTATTTTGTGCAACACTAGCTGATTGAAGACGAGGTTGTAAGTTAATAATATTTTGAAGTGGGTCAATGAAATAAGATAGTAATGCATTAAAAGTCTTTAATTGACCGATACTCATCTGTCCTTGTATCACTACTCGTGCGCCAACCCATAAAATAATTACATTAAGAGATAGTTGAATAAATGTCTTTAACGCCGTCTGCAAACTCTCAGCCTTACTATATTTAAATGACTTCTTTAAATAATTTACAAATTGGCTATCGATTCTACGATATCTTGTATCTTCACTATTGAGAGCTTTGATAGTTTCAATACCTTGAATATCTTCGATGACTGAAGAACTTAGTACTGCATTGCTCTCCATTTGTTCATCATTTAACTTTTCAAATTTCTTAGTAAATCCCAGAATTACTACAGCATATACTGGTAAAGCTAATAATGTGATTCCAAATAAAGTCATATTTTGAGCAGCTAACACTATTCCCATTACAATTACAATCGCTAAGTCTAAGAAAAGTGAAATAACAGTACTTGCTAGAGCATCAATAATTCTACTTGCATCAGAGAAACGTGAGGTTATTTCACCAGTTCTTCTAGTCACAAAGAATTCCATTGGCAATTCAAAAATATGCCTTATATATTGGAGGTTTAAATCAATACTTAATCTTTGACCTAGAACATTTAATAAAAAATTCTGTCCATAAGAAAAGATTGAATTAAAAATATAAGCAATTAATAGTCCAACAGCTAAAATTGAAAGAGTCTGATAAGTTCCATCGGGAATATAAGTATCGATTATTCCTTGCACAAAGTATGAACTACAAATACTAATTATTGTCATTAATAAAGCGGCTAAAATGATATTAATCATCAGCCGCTTTTGCTTAAACATATATGGAAAGAGAGACCATAGGTTATTTTTCTTTTCTTTAATTGGTTCAAAATCTTCATTCGGAACCATAAAAAGCGCAATACCAGTCCATTCTTGAGCAAATTTATCTTTAGGCATCTTTATTATGCCAACTGATGGATCTGGGTCGGCAATTACTAAGTAATGCTTAGTATTTTTAAGAACTACGTAATAATGAAGTAATTCTCCTTGCTTAAGAACATGCACAATAAAAGGGTATTGAATACTATCCTCATTAAAAAGAGACATATCAGCTTTTACGGCTTCAGTTTTAAAATTAAATTTCTGTGCTGTTTTAACTAGTCCCAGCGCAGTTGTACCTTCAAGATTTGTGCGAGCTTCATGACGCAAATGTGCTAAAGATACACGAGAATGATACTGCTTTAAAATCATTGCTAGACAAGCAACTCCGCAATCCATTTCATCTACTTGAGGTACATAAACAGATTTATATTTGAATAACATAAGTCTTACCTTTTATTTAACGTTAATTTCCGGATATTTACTCAATAAATTCTTGACATGTTTTTTGAAGCTACGAGCAAATATTACTTCGTCACCATTCGGAAATGTTATGGTCTTTTTCGAAAAATCAATGCTATCAATATTATTTGGATTGACTACGCAAGATTGAGATACTTTAACAAGAAAGTCATTTTCATCACTAATTTTTGAAATATTACTTCTAAATTCAGCTGAACCAGTTTCAGTTATTAGAGTGACTTTATGCTGTGTAGGACTATTTTCAATATAATAGATCATACTATTTTCAACTTTTTTTACTCTTTTTCCTATTTGATAAATTAACTCTTTCCGATTTACTTTAAGAAGATGATTAATAGATGTTACTGCATGAGTAATAGTTTCTTCAATCCGTTTAAGCATATTCTGTCTATCTAATGATTTATTAATATAATCAATTGCGCCAATTCGTCTTCGATAAGTTAAGGGGGCATATTTATCATAAGCAGTAACAAAAATAATTTGGGCATTCGGATCTTGTTTTTTGATGAATTCTGCTAAATCTACTCCATTCTTAGCTTCAGAATTTTGACTTAATTCAATATCTAAGAAGTAAATTGCATTATGGATATCCTTAGCCACCACATAACTTACGACTTGCTCAAAGGTATTAGCAATTAAATCAATATTAAATTCACTTTTTCGATATATCTCATTATTATCCAACATATTTTGAAGTGCAATCTGAATCTTATGTGATAAATCAGTAGCTAATAGTTTATTATCATCACAAATAATTATAGAATATTTCATTTTTATACTTCCCGATCCATTACAAGATAGAAATCAAAATAATCGTTACTTATATCATAAGTAATTGACATATTTTCATAAGTTTCAGTTATTTTTCTTATTGTTGATAACCCTAATCCAGAATGCTCCTTTTTAGTAGAAAAACCTTTTTGCTGTATTTTTTTTGTTGAAATTGCAAGATTTCTTTTCTTATTTTGGATTTCATATTCTAATGTCTCCTCTGTTGAATAGATCATTATTTCAATTTGAGCATCTTCTCCTTTTCTTATTAACTCTCGACTTTCTTCTATTGCATTATCACATGTAATTCTATAATTCTTACTAAATCAATTTCATTAATGTGCGGAGGAATTTTATTTATTACCTCATCACATTCAAAGTTATAAGAAATCTCCAAATTATACATCTCTGTAAGTTTTGAAATAATAATACTTTTCAAAGACCTAATATTCACATGATTTACATCTTTATACTTTTTAAATGCGTCTGACTTTAAATTAGTTTTAGTATAAGTATTTAATTTTTCGGCCGATTGTAAAATTAAGTTGAACACTTTTGAAAAATAAAAAAGTCCATCTGGACCTGTTTGATAGAATGTAATTACCAACACAACATTCAGAAACGAGGTCACAAATGGACTCTTTACATTCTATCATGCCTAAGCACAAAAAGGGAAAGCATTTATCACTAGAAGAGCGAGTTATTATCCAAACGCGCTTAAAAGATAATTGCTCTATCAGAGCTATTGCTCGTGAACTAGCTTGTTCTCCCTCAACAATCAGTTACGAAGTTAGACGTGGTACTGTTTCTCTTTATCATGGCAAGCAAAAGCGGTATAAGGCAGATCATGGTCAAAGTGTTTATCAATCTAATCGTAGTCACTGCGGTCGTAAATCAGATTTTTTAAAGAAAGCTGATTTCATCAAGTATGTCAATAAACATTTCTTTGAAGATGGCTGGTCGCTTGACGTATGTGCTAATCGTAGTTTAGCCATAGGAGAATTTTCTCATCATCAAACAGTTTGCACTAGAACTTTATATAACTATGTAGACCAGGGTTTATTAGCTATCAGAAACTCTGATTTGCCTGAAAAGCTAAAGCGTAATACTAAGATTCATCGTATTCCTAAAAATAAGAAGAAATTAGGTCGAAGTATTGAGGAACGTCCCAAAGAGATTAATGATCGCAAAGAATTCGGTCATTGGGAATGCGACCTAGTCTTAGGACATAAGACTAAAGACGATCAAGTATTGTTAACTTTGTCTGAACGAATGAGTCGAGAGTTCTTGATTATGCGTATTCCAGATAAAACAGCAGACAGTGTAATGACAGCTTTCCAATCTTTGCGCAAACAATACAGTGAGCACTGGAAGGAAATCTTCAAGACAATTACTACTGATAATGGTTTTAAAAATATCATTCCAATGTTCGCTGTATTGCCTTTGGAGTTCTTTAAAGGCCTGCATGACACTGACAGAAGTCTTGTCAGGAATACGAAGAATTAAAAACTCACGACTCATACGCTCAGATAAGGTTAGCAGTACCTCATCATCTTTGCTCTTATGTCCGAGAACTAAATCGCATTCCCAATGACCGAATTCATTACGTTTATTGATCTCTTTAGGACGTTCTTCAATGCTTCTGCCAAGTTTTTTCTTATTTTTGCGAATACGATGAAGCTTAGTATTGCGTTTAAGCTTCTCTGGCAAGTCGTAATTATAAATTCCTAATAAGCCTTGATCAACGTAATTATAAAGAGTTTTGGTGCAGACAACATCGCTGCTAGCGAATTCGCCAACAGCAGTAGCACGATTACTGCACACATCAAGCGACCAGCCATCTTTAAAAAATGCTTGTGGACATAGCGCATGAATTGAGCTTTCCTGAGAAAGTCTGATTTGCGCCCACAATTTTTACGATGAGCTTTATATGCATCATGCCCTTGAGTAGCCTTATATTTTTTGACTTTACCATGATACAGTTTTACAGTGCCACGCTTAACCTCATAGCTGATAGTAGAAGGAGAACAGTTAAGTTCACGGGCAATTGCACGCAAAGAATAGCCATCTTTCAAACGCAATTGAATAATAACTCGCTCTTCAAATGATAAATGCTTGCCTTTAACGTGCTGGTTCATGGTAGAATGTAAAGAGTCCATTTTGACCTCCAATAGAAAGTTTTTGTGGTTATTAACATTCTATCAAACAGGTCCGAATGGACTTTTTATTTTTTATCAAGTGTTCAATTTAATTTTACAATCAGCGAAAACAATTTATTCATTGAATATCCAAAAGCAGCAGCTAGAATTAGTGTTATCCATTTTTCTTTATTTGATGCTATCTTTTCATTATTTTTAATTATTTCCATTTTTATCACGCTCTCTTTTTTACCTTATTAAAAATTTTATCAGGTTCAAAATTTCATAAGATAAAAAATACCAAATTAGTCGTTTTACAGACCAATTTGGTATTCTAATTTTTATTTATATACGATTGAAATAGATAAATTATTTAGACTTTATTTTTTGTTTTTCAAAATATACTTACTTATGATTATTAAAGCTGCTCCTCCACCAAAGAAAAGCCAAAACTTGATAGTATAACCAAGATCTGTTGAATTATATAAATTAGTTAAAAAGAGATATATAGGAGCACATAAATAGCATAACCACCATACAAGCTCATATTTTTCATTCCATTTCAATAATTTGGGTGTAACTGAAAAATACATAGTAGTAACTAAAAGTAAAATCACAATAATTATTGCCAATACTTGATTATAAGTAAAATGTAAGCCATACTCATGAACATTTCCGATAAATATTATCAATCCAGTAATCGTAATTACCCATGACAATATCCTTAGACCAATAATTTTATAATGTTTAGTCATTTAAACTACCTACTAATGAATCTATGAATAAAGTAATGCAGTGCTAAATATCAAATCATCACTGTTTTACTTTAATTGACTATAGTTTAATTATGAGTATAGCCAAAATAACCTCCTATTGCTGCACCTCCTACACCACAAATTGCCATTCCCCATGGGCCAAAACTTTTACATGCTTTAATACCAGTTCCTGCGCCACTAGCAGCTGATAAAACAGTATCTCCCCATCGATTTCCACCAACAATCTTTGATAATTCTTTGTCATTTAATTTCATTGTCAAAATCCTACTTTCTTATCTTGCCAAAACCACCTGTTGCAGCTGTAACCCCTGTCCATAAAATAGGAAGATAATGGGCACCAGCTACAGCACATGCAGGTCCACAAATTGTACCACCAACTGTAGCCCCAATCATAGCTGATCCCACTGCTCCTCCCACATTTGTTTGCCAATTATTTCTTCCACCAACAACGACTGCTAAATCTTTATGTGATAAATAATTAAATTGTTTCATGATAGAAACCTCCTAAAATTTTATTTATATGCATAGCTTACTAAAGTTATCATCTTAAGATATAAAATTGACCAATATTGTTCTATTTGTGTCTAAAATTACTTTTATTAACTAAATTAGTATTTTTTACTTATTATTCCTTACCTTATCCAAAAGATATTTTAAATACGTACTCCTACCGGTCATTATCGTCACATTCCCCTGCATCCCATATTTAATATTCTCATCATTAACTTTTGCAGTCGAAATAATTTCGTACATATTTTGTTTATTCATGTTCACAGGATAGACTCCAATTTCCTTTACCTTACCAGTCAAGTGTCTAGTTAAGCCATCTCCAGTAGGTACAGAAAAGGTTAACGACTGTCCCTTTTTAATAGTCGAGATTTTATCACTTGTCACATAAGTTACAATTTTTACTTTGCTTTTAGGTTTCATAACAGGCATTAAACTAATCCCACCACCTTGATCAACATGAGCTACCCACTTTTGACCATATTTCGTAACGACTTGTCCCTCATCATAGTTAACATTTTTCCGCTTAATTACAACCGTTGGTTCAACAACGCCAACCGAAGAGACTGTATTCTGCCTAACTGCAAAAAAAGATCCAACAAATAAAAGTAAGACAAAAATAGCTGCTGGAATAATAATCATAGTCGAAAAATTTCTATACTTATAGGAATAGAATTCGGTACTTTCATAATTCTTTGCATCCATCTGTACTCACCTATCCCTTCACTAAGTCATAATAAAAGCCATGCATATTCATCAATTCGCTGTGACTGCCTTCTTCAACTATCTGGCCACGATCAATTACAACAACCTTATCTGCTCGTTCCGCAATTGCCAGACGGTGTGCGATAAAAATAATTGTCTTATCTTTGAGCTTCATCAAATTATCAATTACTCTCTTCTCAGTAATTGTATCTAAGCCACTTGTTACTTCATCAAAGATAAATACCTTTGCAGGAGATAATAATGCCCGAGCAATTGTTAACCTTTGTTTTTGTCCACCAGATAGAATTTTTGCATTTTCATCTAATTTTGTTTCAAATTGCAAAGGTAGATTAGCTATTTCTTGGTCAATCTCAGCAATCTGACAAGCCTCTATTACATCTTCTTCAGTGATATCTGGCCTACAACCTAACAACAAATTCTCTCTAACTGTTCCAGAAAAGATATATGGGGTTTGAGGTACATAATTCACATATGATCGCAAGCTATGCTTATTAATCTCACTTGTTGCATGGCCATTTAAAATGACTTGACCCTTACTTGGCGAAAAGAAATCTACTAACAACTTAACCATTGTTGATTTTCCAGATCCACTCATTCCAACAATCGTTAATTTTTCGCCCTGGTTAATTTTTAGATTAATATCTTTTAAGACATCTGCACCATAACCATAGCGATAATCCACATTCTTATATTCAATATTTCCTTCTAGGAGCTTACAATCTTCAATAGCAGTCTTCTGATTGAATTCACTTTTTACTTGATAGACCTCATTCAATCGATTTTGAGCAACACTAGCTGATTGAAGTCGCGGTTGCAGATTAATAATATTTTGCAGTGGATCAATAAAATATGCCAGCAACGCATTAAAAGTCATCAACTGACCAATGCTCAATTGTCCTTGCATTACAACTTTTGCACCAACCCAAAGAATAATTACATTAAGAGATAATTGAATAAATGTCTTGAGTGCTGTCTGCAAGCTCTCAGTTTTGCTGTATTTAAAAGATTTTTTTAAGTAATCTACAA
>CANOQA010000019.1:0-8934 GCA_947568765.1 uncultured Lactobacillus sp.
AAACAATTCATTATGAAGGTGCTGGCAATAAGACACCAGCTGATAATATTCAACACTTCACTTTCACTAAGAGCGCTACAGTTGATAAGGTAACTGGCAAAATTGTTAGTGAAACTGGTTGGAATGTTTCTACTCATACATTTGGTAACGTTGATACACCAGTAGTAGCAGGCTATCATGCAAATAAGGCTGTCGCTGGTGGGACTACAATTACTCCCGATGACTTGAATAAGAGAATTGTGGTAACTTATGCACCAAACGGTCACATTATTCCGGTTGGTCCTGATGGCAAGCCAATTCCTGATGCTCCACAGCCACAATTCCCAACCAATCCTGATAACCCTAATGACACTACTCCTGGTCAAGTCCCTGACGTTCCTGGTTATCACCCTGAAACTGGAAAGCCAGGCGAACCAGTAAATCCTGTTCCAGGCAAACCTGGTGAAGATGTTCCTGTGAAATATGTTCCAGATGTAGTTCCAAATAAACCTACTGGTCCAGTTACTCCTAAACCTGTTCCGGAACAATCAGCTTCCAATTCTAAGGCTGAACTCTCTACTACTCCAAATAAACGTGTACCTTCTGCAGTTTCATTTAAGCCAGTTAAAGAGCAAAGCAGTGTGAATACTAAAAAGGCTACAACAATTAAAGCTAATTCTTCACAAAAGGCTGCAACTCTTCCACAAACCGGACGAAAAGAAAATCAAGGTCAACTAATTGGATTAGCACTGGCAGGATTAGGGCTACTTCTAGGATTAGTTGGTGATAGAAAAAAGAAGAATAGCTAATTATTCAAATCCACAAAAAATGCGCTAAGATTCAATATCTTAACGCATTTTTCTTATATTAAGGAAAAGAATTTTAATTCATCAAAATGTATTTCCCGGGGAATTTATCATCTTAATTCTTATTTCTTCTCTTTATAACGATTCCTACACTAGCAAGTAATGTAGTCACACCAGTGACAATCAAGCTAACTAATGTTTCTTTTTCTCCTGTCTTTGGTAATTCTTTATTATTTCCATTGTTAGATTTCGAAGAACTCGTCTTAGTAGCTACTTGTTTATTATTCTGGTCATGAGTATGAGGCTTTACTGAAATAGAACCGCTTGTCTTTTCATGGATTGCATTGTTCTTTATTGGTGTTTGTACATTAGAAGCATCATTCTGATTTGAAGATTCTTTACTATTTTTAATTGAAGTTTGTTGATTTGTTCCTATTACGTTGTCTTTATTTTGAGGAGAGGCTGTTTCATTTTGCTTTTCAACTGGTTCCACTTGTTTACTTGAAGACTCATCTTTAGAAACTTCACTTACTTTTTTAGTGTTATCCTCATTTTTCTTTTCTGTAGTTGATACGTTTACTGGTTGTTCAACCTTAGGTAGGACTACTTGATGCTCTGTTTTCGTCAAAATACCCTTAGCCGTTTCCAGAACAGCCTTTGCATTTTCTAAGCTAGTTGAAGATGTGGCTTTATCATTCAAAATTTCCTGTACATTATTCAGTATCTCTTTGAATTTATTTTGTGATTCAGCAGTATAACCATCTAAATTCAAACTGTTATTCTTATTGACTTCTTCCTGCAAACTTGCTCGAACATGCTCTGCTTCTTGATCATTAGTGGATTTTGTTTCATCTTTTTTAACTAAATCTTTTTCTGCTTCAACTAGAGTTTCTGTGGCCTTATTAACTTCTTCTACTTGTGCATCTTTTGAATCCAATATTCCTTCTGCAGTTTTCTCAGCATTTTCTTTTACTTTAGCTGAATCATCAGTATATTGCGATTTATCTTCATCTTTGTGCTTATTAAGCTCTTCTTTTAATTGATCTTTAGCTTTTTCAACATCAGGATCGGAAACTGTTTTTTCAACCAAAGCCTTTTCAGCCTGTGTCAAACTATCAAGTGCCTCTTGAATTTCACTTGTGTTTGCTTGCGTATTAGTTAAAACTTGATTTACTTTTTTCAGCGCATTGCTTAAGCCTTCTACGCTTTCAGAAGTATATTTGGTGGTATCAAGTTGACTAAGTTTTTCTGCCTTTTCTTTTAAGGCATTTTTGGCGGCCATAATCCCTTCAACATTGGTTTCTTTTGTATAAGCTGGCTGTGCTGGCTTTTCTGGAGATACCTGTTTCTCCTTAAGAGCCTTTTTTGCATTAACAATAGAGTCAAATGCTTCTTGAAGGACAGCTACATTTGCATCTTTAGCAGATAAAGTCTTCCTTGCCTGATCAAGAACTTTAGTCATTTCTGCTACTGAATCATCAGTGTATTTACTTTGATCAAATTCTTCATTTTCTTTAATTGTTTTTTCCAGTTTTTCTTTAAGTGCCTGTAAGTCCTTATTAACTTCATGTTCTGCTGGTTTTTCAATTAAATTCTTAATTGCCGTATCTAAACTTTCAATTGCATGCGTCAATTCTTGAAGAGTTGCCGTCTTATTTCTTAATACTTTGCTTGCTTCTTGACGCGCTTGAGCTAAGTTTTTAGCTGATTCATGTGTGTATTTACCAGAGCTTCCTAAAGATCTTGCTTGATCGAGTTTCTTTCTTAGCTCTTTTCGTGCCTGAGCTGTACTCTCATCTGTATTAGGCTGATCTTTTTCAATTGTCTTAACGGCATATTCAACAACATCTGATTCATTACCATATTTATCAGTAGTCTTAAATAAAATCTTTCCGTTCTCTGTAACAGTCAGCCCTTCTTCTGGCAAAACTGCATATTTATTTCCGCCATCAGTACTATATAAGACGTTGCCGTCTTCACCTTTTCCAGTTATTGTCACTGATTTTTTATCTGATGCAGTTGTAGCAGTAATTTGTGGCGCTGCCAATTTTTGAGCTTTCTTATAGTGTACGACCAAAGTCTGAACTTCACTCTGATTATCATTATTATCAGCTACTGCAACATTAAAAGTATTTTTCCCTTCTTTAAGTTTAACAGTATGAGTAAATTTCTTTCTCAAATTCTTGGTGCCATTATAATCGATATCATCCCAATTTGCATCAACATTATTATCATTTATAAACAAACTATAATATGGGTAATCGTCGCTAATTGTACCTTGAACTTCAAACTCTTCCTTATTTGTATAAATTGGTGTGTAGTGTCCCTGTTTATCCTTTTCGTGGTTAAGGGTTACTTCTGGAGTATTTGCATCTACATAGAAGGTTAGTCTTTCTTGAACAGTGTCTCCAATCGTCGTATCTCCAATTAAAACTGGAAACACCTTAGACCCGTGATTACCAAGATCCAAAACTAGTTTAAATGTTCCATCTGACTTCACTCTAACATCTTGATTACCAATTCTAAGCGTAGTAGTTGGACGGCTAACCTTTCCAGTTAATGTTAACTTACCAGTTTTAGGATCATAGTTCTTTGTTTTTGCGTTAACACTACTTGTTCCAAATTTAACTCCATTATCAAAAGTAACATTAGCTGCTGAAACAACAGTTTTACCACGATCACTCGATTTAACAATTTGCTTAACTGATGAGCTATTACCATCCTCATCGCTAACTACAATATTCATTACATTTTCGCCATAACTTACTGGGACTTTGACTGTAAATTCATGCTCACTATTTGGCTTAGCGCTATATGTTTTATCATTAATTTTTACAGCAACTTTATCAGCATCGGCACTAACTTTTCCTGATACTTCTACTGTATCTTCAGAAGTTTGACTTAACTTAACTTCTCCATCTCCAGCATAGGTTTCTTGATTATCAATTTTAAGACTCTCAATTTTAGCTGGCACTAGACTAACTTTAATATCTTTTTTAGTAATTAAAGTCTCATGTTCCTCATCAGCATAGAATTTAACCTGGGTATCATAATCACTAACTGACAATGGTAATGTTGTAACAAAGCGTTCGCTAGATTCATCATAGCTTATCTTAAGCTCATGCTCTTTCCCATCTTTATCAGTATATGTACCATATACTTTTTCTGGATATGTACCTGAAATCGTGTAAGAATTATCACTTGCATTATATGCATCACTAAGTGTTGTTATTTTGCTTGGTAAGTTCTTATCGATAATTAGTCCAAAGTTTATTTCACCTGGCTTATTAGCTACACCTGAAGTAGTTCCAGCATTAGTAGCATTATCAAAGACAGCTATAGACAAATCGTTTTTTCCTGCTTTAAGCGTTTTAACTTGCTCATCACTAAGTGGAATTTCAATCTTTTGATATCCAGAATTTGTTGAACCCACAATGTCATATGATACATTTCTATTGAGCTCACCATTTACGTAAGTATTTGCTTGACCATTTAGACCACTAAAATTGTCTTTTGCTTCAGCTTTAAGGACATACGATATTTTCCCGTTCTGATCTTTATGCGATCCTAGCTTCAAATTCTTAACTTCTGGTTTAACACTATCAACCTTAATTTTAATGTCATAGTGTTGTTGCTTGTTCGTTCCATCGACTGTACCCGTTACACGATAAGTGTAAGTTCCATCAGGTACTTTTTCAGTTTTATTAGTTTGTTGGTTGAAATATGTACCATCCCAAGCTGGAGCATAATTGAACTTAGCATATCTTTGACTGCTAGCAGCCCAATATGACTTGGTCACATGCGCTAAAGAGGCCAAAGTATTAATTACTTCACCATCTTGATTTAAAATTTCAGCTTTAACATCGTTGGCATTTCTAAATAAGAAATACTGTGGCTTCAACCACGTTACGGATGCCCCATCTGCCGTAGATAATGCAATTGCATCTGGATCAATACGATAATTTCCAACATGGCTTAATCCAGCATATCCGCTTGCTCCATTTTTATTTCCAGCCGTTACAATTGTACCTAAATTATTGTTTTCCGGATTAAATGCTAATCCATTCAATCCGTCAAAAATAGCTGGCTCAGCCCAATCACCAAAGAAGCCCATGTATGGAATTTTTAAGTGGGAATTATCTGATCCAGTAAAGGCCATAAATCCTTCAACATATTGGTTTTCTTTGAAATTGTCCGGTAATGATAAAGTTACTCCTACTTCTTTAGTTGAATTTGCTGGAACTATTATTTTTTCATCTGGAGTAAGCGTAGCACCTTCAATTTTCTTTTCAAATAATTTTCCTGTTTTGGAATCTGTTGCTGAAGTATATACATCCGAAAACTTTCCGTTACTATTTAAACTATATTCGATCTCTTTATTAGTACGATTTGTAAATTTAAGAGTAAATTGATGTTTACGATCCTTGAAGTCTTTCAATTCAACTCCTGGGTATCCATTCCCACCACTAACTGTTGAAGGATTATGCAAAATTGCATTAATTGCAGCTTCTACATTAACTAATCCACTCCCCTGTCTACGAGGTGATTCAATAACTGAATCATGATCAAGGTCAACTTCAATATTTGTTGTATTCATCTGAATATTCTTTATTAAAGCTGCTCGTTCACTCTTAGGCATCTTTTGATATAATTCATAAAATTTTCCATTCTTGTCATTCATTGCTTGCACAAGTAAAGCTTGAGAACCGGCAATGAATGGTGATGCCATTGAAGTCCCGGACATATTAGTGTAGCCATTATTATTTTGCAAAGACCAAATATTTCCACCTGGAGCGGTAATATCAGGCTTAAATGCCAAATTAGAAACAGGACCATAAGACGTAAAATCAGACATCAAATCTTCTTCACGTACTACATTATTCAGTGGTTGAACTGCAATGTTTACTTGCAATACTTCATCAGGATGAGATTCAAGATAATCAACAAGCTTTTTACCATCATCAGTTGATAAACCAGCTGTTGGAAATCCTTCGTTATACAAAACTGATGTTAGTGGAGTATTTCCACCAGCATTATTTATAATAAGAAGTCCAGCTGCACCAGCTTTCTGAGCATATTTTTGTTTATCAGTAAAAGCAATTGCTCCACGAGCTACTACGGCAATTTTTCCTTTTACATCATCGGTATACTGATCCGGTGTTCCCACACCTAATTTTCCAGCTACGTCTTTTACAAGATAGAATTTTTTATTATCAAATGCAGAAAGATCAGTGTTAGGAGAAAGCTGGGTAACAGCTGGTCCAAACAGCTTTTCTCCACTTGCAGTAGAGATCGTCATTCCATCAGTAGTCACTTTCGTATTCTCGGCTGATGCAACTGTTGTTGCCCCTCTACTTGTACCCGGACTACCAATAGTTTCCATATCTGGATTACCGTAAAAATCTTTATTATTTCCCTCTTGATCTGACGTTGAAGTACCAGAGTTTCCTGCTGAAATTACAGCTGCTGTTCCATGCTTAACAGCTTTTTCTACAGCTGCAATTTCTGGATCATCTTCAGTCTGTTCACCTGAAACTGATCCCAAAGACATATTCAGAACATCTGCTCCTAGCTTAGCTGAATCATCCACTGCACCAATTATACTGGTTGAATCAGTAGATGCAGAACTATCTGAGTTAGAGAAAGCTTTCATGGCAAGTAATTGTGCTTCGGGAGCCACTCCAACTACTGAAGTTGCTGGATTAGTTCCGGTACCATTTGCACCAACGATACCCGCAACATGCATACCGTGTTGTTCTTTTGGATCATCATCCGTAATAATATCGTTATTATCAGAATAGTTATGACCAAATGGTACTTTACTGGTGAAGTAACGACCGTAGCCACTATTTTCAGTAAAGCCATCAATATCCTTAGCAGTCAATTTAGCTTTAGATTCGTTGCTTAATCTCAAATCCTTATGATTAGGATCAATACCAGTATCAATAATTGAAACAACTGTTCCTTCACCTTTATATTGATAGTTTGACCAAACCGTCGAAACATTGGCCATATTATTTGCTGAGGTATCGGCTGCAAAATATACCTTAGCTAAAGTAACTGATTTTACACCTTTAATCTCTCTTAATTTTTTAATATCTCCAACTTTTGCTTTTGTTGCAAAACCATTAACTACATACCCATAACTTTTATCAATGGCTTGATTCGTAATTTTTTGAACTTCATCCTTAATTCCAGATTGAGCAGCAATTACTTTATTCGATGCTTGCTCAATTTCGGCTCTACTTGCTGTTTGTGAATCAATTGATCCATTTTCAGAAGCTGGTAGAGCGTCGAGTTAGACAATCACATCTACATAGACCTCTTGCTGTTCTTCGGGTGTTAGTCGTTCAAAATTAACACCTTGAGCAGCAAGTTGCGCCTCAATAGCTTGTCTCGAGAGAGCGGTCGTAGAATGTTCTACAGCTGCTTTAGATTTTTTAACGCTGTTAGTTTGGCCCTCTACACTTGCCTTTACGACTTGTTCTCCTCCACCAAGTACTTGACCAGTAGTTATAAGAGCTGTACTGAGCAATAACCAAGCATATTTTTCTCTCTTCTTTTTCATTTAAATCCTCCTTAAAGAATTGATTAACTGACCCTTGTAACTAATTTATAATAAAAATGCATTTTAATATATTTTTATTTTAATATTATATCCATTTTATATTAAAGTTCAATGCTTTTTTATACAAAAAAATAACTATCAAATGTACATTATTTACTAATTTCTTCCAAATCATGCTACTAATGCCGAAAAAATTAACATTGATTTATAAATAAATAACTGTTTAAATTATTAAATAAATATTAGTATAATAAAAGCTTTTTCATTGGAGGTTTATATGAAAAGAATAATTAAAGTTGGTGCTTTAGCAGCAAGTAGCTTTTCTTTATTATTTTTAGCTGGTTGCTCTTCAAATAATAAAGAAGTTGCACAATATGGCGATAAAAAAATATCGCAGGAGCAATTTTATCAGGAACTAAAGAGCTCTCCGACTAGCAAAACAATTCTAGCTAATATGTTGATTTACGGGGCTCTTAAAGAAGCGTACGGAAGTAAGCTTAATAAAGATCAGGTAGAAGCCGACTATAATAGTTACAAAAAAAGATATGGATCTCAATTCGATTCCTTTTTAAAAGAAAACTCCTATACAAAAAAATCGTTTAAACAAATGATTGAATTAAACTATCTAAGTAAAATTGCTTTAAAAAAGCAGATGAAGCCAACCACTTCCCAATTAAAAGAAGAGTGGAAAGATTATCAACCGAAGATCACAGTTCAGCATATTTCAACTACTAGCCGTGATACAGCAAATACAGTTATTGAGAAACTTAATAATGGTGAAAGCTTTGCTAGTTTAGCTAGTAAATATTCTGTCGATAGTCTAACCAGTTCCAATGGTGGAAAATTGTCCGCTTTTGATATGCAAAATAGACGGTACGATTCTACTTTCAAAAAGGCCGCCTATAAATTAAAAAATGATGAATATACCAAAGAACCTATCAAAGTTACAAATGGTTATGAAGTCATTAAAATGATTAATCATCCTAAAAAGGGTAATTTTGCTGATAAGCAAAAAGAATTAACTGAAGCAATTTATAATAAATGGGCTAGCAACTCTAGAATTATGAATAATGTTATCAGTCAAGTATTAAAAGAACAGCACGTATCAATTAAAGACAAAGATTTAAAATCAGCTCTTGATATGTATAAAGGTTCCAATAAAGCAAATTTTTAAATACTAAGAATTAATAATATATAGAAAAAACTCTATTAAATTTTGGTGTTAATAAGCCTCGATTTAATAGAGTTTTTAATTTGAATTAAGATTTTTAAAGGATTAAACGCAAAATTGCTTAAATGCAATTTTAAAAGATATTTTTGATTAAAAAAGATTTAAATCATACTAGTTTATAAAAAATACCAGCAGACCCTTTGTGGACGCATCATAGAAGAGTAGGAATAATTTAAAAAATTACAGTCTCTATAATATGAGTAGGAATCAAAGTAAGAGTATGAATATGAGTAGTATACTCTCACACTAATTGAAACATAGTAATATCTAGTAGATGACGTTGGGGCTGTGGCGCCTGTGCCTGCTGTTGGAGCTGTGGCTGCCGTGCCTGCTGTTGGGGCTGTGGCTGC
>CANOQA010000020.1:0-2755 GCA_947568765.1 uncultured Lactobacillus sp.
TGTATTATCAAATCTTTAAAATTTTATAAATGTCTAACTTTTCTATGGCACTTCAAACTCAGTTAGCATTTTTTTATTCAACAATTTTCTTCTGTTTATAAAGTTGATTAAGAACTAACGATAAAATTATCACAATTAAAGAAACCACATATACCGACTTTAAGCCGCTTAATAAAACTTCTCTTAAAGCGGGGATTAAATTAGGTGCTAAATGTTTAGCTTTATCAGCAGAAACAATATCATTCATCATTCTTTGAGTTAATTGCGGATGATGTGTTAACTGCTTTGCTACAACCATGTTAAATGTAATTCCATATATAGAGACCATCATAGTCTGCCCTAAATATTTCATCAATGTATTAAAACTAGTTGCAACTCCAATTTTATCGCGTCCTACTAAAACTTGAGAACGAACTTGCGAAGCAGTTGTAATAGCTCCAAAGGCTGTCCCATTAAATGCTGCAATCAGACAAAATACCCAAAATGAGGTATAGATTGGAACAAATATTAAGGCTAAATCGGCTCCAACAAGGACAATTAACATATAATCATATGTTTTCTTTATTCCCCATCGTCCAAGCATTCCACCAATTAAAAATGATCCTACAATCCACATTAACGAACTTGGTGTCACCGCAAATCCAGCAACAGAAGCGCTTGTCCCATTTATTCCTTGCATCCAAGTTGGAATATAGAATTCAAAGCCAATGACTACCCCTGAAATAAGCAAAGTAATCAAATTAATCATTGTAAATTCTTTGCTAGTTAGCATATCTAGTGGCATAATTGGATCTTTTGCTTTCTTCTCCATTCTAAAGAAAAGAAAGGCTGAAGCAACAATAATAACTAGTAATCCTAATAAGATTAAATTAAAGCCATTTTCTATTTCTTGTAAGAAGACCATTAAGGCCAATAAAAAGATGACTAAACAAGTTGTTCCTTTTAAATCTAAAGTGGAATCCTTACTTGTCTTTGTTTCTTTAAAAAAGAAGATCACCAGTAAAAAGGCTAAAATTCCTAATGGAACATTAATATAAAAAATCCAATGCCATGATAAATGTTGAACAATGAATCCACCTAACAATGGTGCAATGACCGAAGCTACTCCCCAAAAACCAGAGTTTAAACCTAGCATCTTTGCTCTTTTTTCAAGCGTATATAAATCAGCAATAATGGTAACAGCTACTGGCTGTACTGCTCCTGATCCGAGCCCCTGAATTACTCGAAAGAGGATTAGTTCCACCATATTCTGTGCAATTCCACAAAGTGCTGATCCAATCACAAAAACAGCAATTCCGAATAGAAATACAGGTTTTCTTCCAAGGCTATCAGCTAGTTTTCCATAAATTGGGGTTGAGACAGCAGTCATTAATAGAAAGATGGAAACAACCCAATTCATGATTTCTAATCCATTTAAATCAGAAACAATTGTGGGCATCGCCGTCGATACAATAGTCCCTTCAATCGCTGTCATAAAGGTCGTTAAAAAGATAGCGATTGTTACAATTTTAGTATTACTTTTATTCTGCATGCTCGCTCACATATGTTTTTAGCGCTTCTACCTTATCTGTATGCTCCCAAGGTAAATCCACGTCTGTTCGTCCAAAATGACCATAAGCGGCAGTTTGGCGATAAATAGGGCGCTTTAAGTTCAGCATTTCAATAATACCAGCTGGTCTTAAATCAAAGACATTTCTAACCGCCTCTACCAATAGATCTTCACTTACTTTACTTGTTCCATGCGTATCAACCATGATTGAAACTGGATGGGCAACTCCAATTGCATAAGCAAGTTGAATTTCACATTGATAAGCTAAGCCAGCTGCCACAATATTCTTAGCTACATATCGAGCCGCATAACTTGCGCTTCGATCAACCTTAGTTAAATCTTTACCTGAGAAAGCACCGCCACCATGACGAGCGTATCCACCATACGTATCAACAATAATCTTACGTCCAGTTAGCCCCGAATCTCCTTTAGGTCCACCAATAACAAAGCGACCAGAAGGATTAATCAAGAACTTAGTATCCTTATCAAGATATTGAGATGGGATGACCTTCTTAATTACCACATCGATCATTGCTTCACGAATTTCATCGTTAGTTACTGTTGCATCAGTTTGAGTAGAAATAACCACTGTATCTACACGTTTTGGTTTATTTTCATCATCGTATTCTACAGTTACTTGTGCTTTTGCATCAGGTCTTAGCCAATCAAGACGTCCCTCTTTGCGAAGACTAGCAACCCGTCTCATCAATGAATGAGCTAAAGAAATAGGTAGTGGCATTAATTCAGGAGTTTCCTTAATGGCAAAACCAAACATTAACCCTTGGTCACCAGCACCTATTTTATCTAAATCATCTTTGTCCTGGTGGTTTTCACGTGTTTCAAGTGATTCATTAACACCACCAGCGATATCACTAGATTGTTCATCAATATCGACTAAGATAGCACAATTATTACCGTCAAAACCAAGTTCAGGACGATTGTATCCAATCTCTAAAATAGTTTTTCTAACTACAGATTGAATATCCACATACGCAGAGGTTGAAATTTCACCTACAACTAAAACGAGACCGGTAGTAACAGTAGTTTCACAAGCTACACGACCATCTGGATCCTTAGCTAAAATTGCATCTAAAATAGCATCAGAAATTTGATCTGCAACTTTATCTGGATGTCCTTCTGAAACTGATTCCGAAGTAAATAAACGTTTTTCTTTTTTCATAGAGTCCCCCATCTTTCGGTTACAAG